>PBOD01000082.1 GCA_002724215.1 Gemmatimonadota bacterium
CGGTCTGAAAACGAGCTATGGCCCGTTCGTCTAGAGGCCTAGGACGCCGGCCTCTCACGCCGGTAACACGGGTTCGAATCCCGTACGGGCTACCATTACGATGAAGGCTCCGCTAACATTTTTAGCGGAGCCTTCGCTGTTTCCACGNGTGCGGAGCGAATCCCGTACGGGCTACCAATAGAANGGTCGTGAGCTTCCGCGCTCACGACCTTTTGTTATTTCCTTAATCCTGTTANCTACATTTCAATANAAGCCCAGCACACGCCGCAATTCCCATCTACTTCGCCCACTAAAACAGCCGACAAATCTCCCAACCGCCAGCTACTATCTAATGCTGCTCCTGGATAGAGACCCGGTATTGAGCTGGAGATTGTCCCGATTCGCGGTTGAAGACGTAGTAGAAGCGGCTGAGCGAACCAAAGCCGCTCTTTGTGCTTAAACGCCTCGCCTTCAACTGAGCGGGGCTGGACTGTCCCGTCGCAGTACTCGCAGTTATATCCGTACATATTCCTCACCCAGAAACCTCTTCCACCCTCTCCGGCATCAGCCGATAACCCATCGCCCGCATAATCGAACTAATATTGTCTAGACGCGGATTGCCCTCAGCGGACAGCGCTTTTTGCAGACCTTGCCGTGTCATGCCAACTTCCTCGGCGATGGCCGATATACTTTTGACGCGGGCCACGATCCGCAACGCAGACAACAGTGCCGCCGAATCCCCGTCTCTCGCATACTCCTCAAAGTTTTCCGTCATAAAATCCTCGATCTCTTCCGGGTGCTNTTTGAAATATGCTTCGGTGACCTGATCCAACGTCCTGTAATTAGGCATGGCTCAAATACTCCTTCCAGTAGGCTTTCGCCCTGTCAATATCCCTCGCCTGACCGCTCTTATCCCCGCCGCACAATAATACGACAACCGTATCCCCGTCTTCCCCGAAATACACGCGATAACCAGGACCAAAGTCTAAACGNAATTCAAAGACCCCATCTTTGAGCGATTTGTAATCGCCGTAATTGCCACTTTCAACGCGCAGCAGANGGTTCAGGATAANGCGCCTGGTTTNGNAGTCGCGTAAACCTCTCAGCCNGNCATTGAATGGCTCCTTGCCAGTGGCATCCTGATAAAATATGACCTGCTTCTCTTTAGCCATCCCGGCCACATTCACCCGTCCTGTTTATAATGATAAAACATAGAANTGCCAACTATAATTGGCAATGNCTATNAATATTCGACAGGCCGTTACGATCCCATGTAGCCCGCTGTCTGCACCCTAACCTATTGATCGATAGAAAATTCATCCCAAATTAGAGATGGTTCTGTGAGTACATCATTCGGGCTACCATCAATAGCGAAGGCTCCGCTAACATTTTTAGCGGAGCCTTCGCTATTGATGGTACTCTCTATCGGATAAGCTCTGTGCGTGCCGCACTAATGCCTCTGCACAGCCACAACAGGCCCCCCTACCACGCGATCAGNCTACATGTTTAAGAGCCATCCCCAAGCTTGGTCGTCGCTACCGTGGGTCCCGCCCCGAGTAATGCGCCGACGATCTTCCAGTTGCCCGCTGTATTCTTGTGGAGTAGCCAGATATTTGGCACATCCGTCCACGAACCCCCTTCACCTGTTTCGAGGTTTCGGTGATGGCCGGTTTCGCGAACCTGGACAATGGCATTATTGCCTTCGACTTTCGTTTGAATAAACTCTACGTTGCTTTCGTAGTCTATTCCGCTGCGGTCCTGGCCTAGATTGGTGTGGATAGTATCTCTGTACCAGAAACCGCCCCATTCGCCAGTTTCCGGATTCTTTAATATTCGAATCATCGTCTCGTCGAATATCTTTGCATTGTCATGCGTATTGTTTTTGAGACCTTCGTGAANATCGAGAATGACCTGATGAATCTTGTGTTCTTCGGGAGCCCGTAGCGTAAAGCCCAGCTGCTGGTGACCTTCCAGGTCATTGTAGGCGAATATATCGGAAGCAATTTTGCCACCGTCTATTTTTACGATACTCAGGCCGGGCATCTTGACGCCCCGACCTGCTGTACCTGCCAGGGAACTCGTGCCTGTAAACTCCCAATGCAACGCCACCTCGTCACCTTCCGCGATCATATGCAATATTTCGACGCGAGCATCGGGATATGTCGTGGTAATGCTGTCGAACCAGGCCTCGTAATTTTCCACCGCAAAATCANCCGTGGCATTTTTTCTTATGTGACTCCTGTCGTGATCCTGCCATACGGCCTCAATCCAGCGCTGTACTACTTCCTTGTTGGCTTCAGTATCTTGAGCACCGACCGATCCGCAAGTCAACGTCAGTATTACAACTGAAAAACATATCCTTTTCATGATAGAAATCTCCTGCCATAGATTGTTAAAAGCACGTGGAGCATACTTAATGCCTGGCGACTAGAGCGTCGACAACTGGTCCTACTTCGTCATCTCTTACCACTGGGTGGATCTCAAAATCCACCAGATCGCAAAATTTCACACCCCACAGTTGCAGCGATTCTACGGATTCCGTCTCGACTACCACACACGCCCATTTGGTCAAGGGAGAATGGTAGCGGGCAACCAATTTCATGTCGCCAAATTCTCCCTTCTCGGTCTCTTCCACGAAGCGCTTGACCAGGGCTCCGATATTACCCGATTCGTATGACGCGGTAATCGCAAATAGCATGGGACACCTCCTGCCAAAGGTTATAGAGGGACGTGCGCCCAATTGGTGCGCGCCGTTGAGAAAATAAATCTATCGCCAACGAGGAATTTCATGCGCGAGGGCCTTCTGCCAAAGGTCGCATCGGTGAGGTCTGTCAAACACCGTGCCTTAGTGCCCGACCAGCGCCAAGATATGCAAGATCAGGTCCTCCCACAACTATTAACTCCGAATCGCAAAATGTGGACAAAGCCCTAACTTGAGCGGACGCGATTCGCTGGCCGGCGCGCGGCCTCTGCATAGCGGGCCGGTTTTGGTCCTGGCGCAGTGCTTGCTCGCGCTCGCAAAGTACGCGTCGCGGTTATGCCAGAAAATTGCTAAGATATGGCAGCCAGCAACTTGCGCGGCACGCCCGACATCCAGGGCGGCAATGCTCTTGCTGAGACGTACAATGGGTTTCACGCAACGCCCTTTTGCTTAGAGCGGCGGCGTGGATATCGCAGCTCACCTGTTCGCCACACCCGCAAAGGGATTCGCCATGCCAGACCAACCCGTAAAACTGCTCGTCTTCGTCGGCACCGAAGGCATTTATCACGACCACGAGGGCCAGGGCCGGTTCCTGACCGAGTTACTCGACAAAGACCCGCAGATCGACGCCGCCTTCTCGCGCGATTACGACGTGATGGCCGACGGCCTGTCCGCCTACGACGCCACGCTCTTTTACACCGATGTCGGCCATTTCACCCCGGAGCAAGAGCAGGGCCTGCTCGCCTTTATCGACCAGGGCGGCGGCTTCTTCGGCCTGCACACCGCCGACGCATCCTTCCGCGAAAACGCCGGCTACCGCCAGATGCTCAACGGATTTTTCGACGGCCACAGTCCCTACATGGACTTCACCGTCACTATAAAAGACCCCGGCGATCCCATCGCCGCCGGTCTCGAGGATTTCCAGGTCACGGACGAATTGCACTACCTCAAACACGACCCCGCGCGCTCGCACCACATCATGGAGGCCTACGACCCCGGCCGCGACCAAACCCACGTCATGGCCTATCGCCATACCCACGGCCAGGGACGAGTCTTTTTCTTCGCCCTGGGCCATGACCAGCAGGTGCTGGACAATCCCTCTTTTCAGGAAATCGTGCGGCGAGGCGCGTTGTGGGTGGGCAAACGACTGTAGGACCGACCGGCTTGCCACCTGCGCGGGTCCGCGTCAGCGCCCCTGCGGCAGCGGTGGCCTCCCGGTGCGCGCCGCGCAAAGACTCAAGCGGCGCCGGAGGTCGCGCTGGCGATGCGCCAGCGGCCCGTTTCGTCGCAAGCCTCGTAAAACATGCGGTAGCGACCGTCCGGCAAGTCGATGACGCAGGGCTCCGATGCCTTCACTGCGTCCCAGCGCCCGCCGTTGTCAATGCAGATATCCGGATCTTTGCGCCAATCGACCCCGTCGTCGGAAAAGGCACTGAAAATTCGCCCGTGGTATTTCGACCCGGCCGCGACCTCGGGCGCCGCCAGCCAGCCCGCGTAGTACATGCGATACCCCCCCGCAGCCAGCCGCAGCACTTCCGGCGCATAGACCGAGAAGGCCTCCAAGTCCCGATCCTGCGCCACCCGCACGCCGTCTTCCAACTCGAAGTGCAGACCGTCGTCGGACACCGCGCTGACGATGTGGTGGTCGTTGTAGGCACCTGCGTACGGTGCGCCGTCTGGAAACGGCGAAGCNCTGGCGTAGAGCCGATAGCGCGGACCGCCNCCATCGAGATAGAG
The DNA here is from genome assembly GCA_002724215.1 of Gemmatimonadota bacterium. Lineage (GTDB taxonomy): Bacteria > Latescibacterota > UBA2968 > UBA8231 > UBA8231. Next base: position 4,418 of record PBOD01000082.1, read on the forward strand.
ACAGCGCGGCGCGCCATATGACGTCTGCCCGTCGCCCAGGCGCACGCCCTGCTCCCGCTCCCACACCAGCCCATCGGCAGAGGTCGCGCTGACAATCGCCGCCTGCGCGCCCCCGTCGGCCTGCTCGGTCCGCCCTTCGACATACATGCGATACCCGCCTGCGGGCAATGGAATGACCTCGGGGCTCCAGATATAATCCGCCGCCCCCGCACCGCCAGCGTCGAGCCGCACGCCGGGCTCCTTTTGCCAATGTGCAGCGTCGGTGGAAAAGGCACTGAGGATATAGCCCTTCGACCCGGGCTGCGGACGCTCGGGTCCGCAGCCGTGATAGTACATTCTATAGCCGCCATCGACCCGCAAGACATTGGGCGTTAGGGTCCGGTCTGCATCGAGGGGACCGCTCGAATCGATCGCAATATCGCTATCCTTGGTCCAGACCAGCCCCGGATCGAACTGCTGGTAGTGGACAGCCGTCGCCATCTGCTCTATCGCCATGATACACTCCTTGCTCGGTCGCCTCAATATAGGCCGCCGCCCGCACTCGCGCATCCCGAACGCTTTGCCCGATCCCCGCCGTTGTTTAGATTTGCACCCCGCCCTATCGAAACACGCAAAGGAATACACTATGACCGCCCGGCAAGAACAATCCGCTGGCCTAGCNAAGATGGGNGCATCGCCAAGCGATGCAGATCAACTCGGCCGCGTCCGCATTACCGCTNTCAAAGCTATGGAACTCAGAAATTCTACCGGCCAGAGCCTGATCAAGATCGAAACCGACGCCGGGCTGGTCGGCTATGGCGAAGCAGGCGCCGCCGGCCCCGCCTGCCGCGCCAACCTCCAATGGCTCGAGCACGTGCTCATCGGCGCAGATCCGCTCAATATCGACATGCTCTACCACAAGATGGTCGGCCTNCAACACACCTACCAGTCCCACGGCCCNACCGTAAGCGGCGTCGATATCGCGCTGTGGGATCTGGCCGGCAAGATCCTCNGCCGCTCCGTCAGCGAGCTGCTTACCGGACGCTATCGCGACCGCGTCGAAGTCTACTACGGCGGCCGCGTACCNGACTGGTCCGACCGCGCCGCCATGGACGAGTGGGTCGCCTCTTTCCGCGATCATCCCCACGGCTACCGCACCGTCAAATGCGACTTCAAGCTCCCCGACAACGCNCTGCTGGCCCGCCCCTTCGAAGGAGCAGCGCCCAGCCAATCGATGAAACAGAGCGACTTCCACGCCATCGGCGAGGGCTTTGCGATGTTCAGGGAAGCGTTGAGCTGGGACCTCGACTTTATCGTCCACTGCCACAACGAGTGGGATGTACCCACCGCTATCGGTCTCTGCGAGGCNGTNGCANAAGCCGGGCCGCTGTGGGTCGAAGACCCATTGCAGGTGTGGCACTCTGACGGCTACAANCGGCTGCGCGACGCCGCGCCGGTCCGNATCTGTACCGGGGAAAAAATCGAGGGCTTCCGCGAATTCTTCCCCTTTATTGTCGAGGGCGGCATCGACGTCTTGCACCCCGACCTCTGCTGGTGCGGCGGCCTCAGCGGNGGCCGCAAAATAGCCGCATTGGCCGAGCACTACGGCCTGCCCGTGGCGCTGCACAACTGCGGCACCCTGGTCCACAATATGGCCAACATCCACTTCGGCGCCTGCGTGCGCAATTTCAATATGACCGAGTCGAGGCTCTACGCACGCGACTACATCGCCGAAATGGGCGGTCTCGACGGCTACGACTTTGAGGACGGCAAAATCGCCGTCCCCACCGGGCCGGGCCTGGGCATCGAACTGGTTGAGGACGTCTTGCGTCGGGAATTAAAAGAGGGCGAGCCGTTCTGGGATTGAGGCCGATTGACAAAGCAGTAGCCCCTGCATAACTTGCCGCCATGACTCTCAATTACGCGCTGCGGAGATTTGGCATGTTCCTGCTCATCGTCTGGGCGGGGGCCACGCTGATCTTCATCATGCCGCGCCTGGCCCCGGTCAACCCCATCCGCGAAAGGCTACTGCAGGCGATGTCGCTGGGCGGCGCCGGCAAGGCCGATNTGGAGCTAGTCGTCGCCGCCTACGAGGCGCGCTTCGGGCTCGACCAACCGCTGTGGAAGCAGTATCTCAACTATCTCGCCGACCTGGCGCGGCTGGACTTCGGGGTCTCCATCGCCTACTTCCCCAGCCAGGTCTCGGACATGATTGCCCACGCCCTGCCCTGGACNCTCGGCCTGATCGGCATGGCGACGCTGATCGCCTTCGCTCTCGGCACGCTCTTCGGCGCGCTATTGGCCTGGCCCAGGAGCCCTGCGATTTTCAAATACNTNTCCGGCCCCTTTCTGGCATTGTCGGCCATTCCCTACTACCTGCTCGGCCTGATCCTGGTCTTCATCCTCGGTTTTAGCCTGCGCCTATTTCCTCTGGGCGGCGGCTACACCCTCGGCACCATCCCAGGGCCAACCCTCGACTTCGCGCTCGATGTGGCCTATCACTCGATCATCCCGGCGCTATCGATCGTCCTGTCGTCGATCGGCTTCTGGGCACTGTCGATGCGCTCAATGATGGTAACGGTACTCGGCGAGGACTACATCACCTACGCCGAGGCACGCGGGCTGCGCGAACGCTNTATATTCCTGCGCTACGCCCTGCGCAACGCCCTGTTGCCGCAGACCACCGGCCTGGCCCTGGCCATGGGCTATGTCGTCTCCGGTGCGGTGCTGGTCGAGGTCGTCTTCGCCTATCCCGGCGTCGGCACCGTGCTGTTTCGCGCGATACAGAACTTCGACTACTTCGTCATCTACGGCGTGGTTTTTATGATCATCCTCTCGATCGGTCTGGCGACCCTGGTCCTCGATCTGATCTACCCGCTCCTCGACCCGCGCATCGCCTATCAACGGCATTAGTATGCAGAACNTATTTGCACAAGCACGCCAGCACCCNCATCTGACCACGGGCCTCGTCGTCGTCGCCCTCGTTGTCGCNCTCGGGCCGGTCGGCTCGCTCTTCATCGACCGGGATATGACCCGCGTCGGCGCCGCCACCGCCGACCTCGCACCCAGTACCGCACANCCGCTGGGCACCGACTCGGCCGGCCGCGACCTGCTCGCCGTCATCGTCACCGGCACGCCGTTGACCCTGCGGGTGGGGTTCGTCGCCGGCGCCGTCGGCCTCGGCATCGGCACCCTGCTCGGCTTTCTCGCCGGCTACTTCGGACGCTGGGTCGACACCCTCATCAAGGGCGCTGCCGACGTNCTGCTGACCATACCCGGGCTGTTGTTCCTGGTGGTCATCGCCTCGTCGATACGCACCGCCGTTAGCGTCGATATGATGGCGCTGGTCATCGCCANCCTGGCCTGGATGGTGCCCACCCGCACCATCCGCGCCCAGGTGCTTTCGCTGCGCGAGCGCGCCTATGTGCAGGTGGCGCGACTCTCGGGCATGGGCGATCTCGAAATCATCGCCCGCGAGTTATTGCCCAATCTACTNCCCTATCTCGCCGCCAGTTTCGTCTCGGCGCTGGCTTCGGCCATCCTCGCCTCGATCGGTCTCGAAGCACTCGGGCTCGGTCCCCANAACGAGCCCACGCTGGGCATGACGATCTACTGGTGCCTCTACTACACCTCGCTGCTGCGCGGGCTGTGGTGGTGGTGGGCGCCACCGCTGCTCATCATCGTCCTCATCTTCATCGGGCTCTATCTCGTGTCGCTGGGGCTCGACCGCATTGCCAATCCCCGCCTGCGGCAGACGACATGAGCACCGTAATCAGCGTCGAAAATCTCAACGTCTGCTATCGCACCGCGAGCGGTACGGTGCGCGCTGCCAACGGAGTCGATTTCTCGATAGAGCGCGGCGAATGCCTCGGACTGGTCGGCGAATCCGGCTCGGGCAAATCGACCACNGCGCTGGCGCTGATGCGGCTGATCCGCCCGCCCGGCTATATCGAATCGGGCCGGGTGCTGCTAGGCGACCGCGACTTGCTCAGCCTCACCGAGGAAGAAATGCGCCAAGCCCGCTTCGCGCGCATTGCCCTAATTCCCCAGGGCGCCATGAACTCGCTCAACCCCGTCATGCGCGTCGGCACCCAGATCGCCGACACGATCACCGCGCATGNGAATGACATCGCCCGCTCCGCGCTCGACGACCGGGTGGCGAGCCTGCTCGAACTGGTCGATCTCGATCCGGGCGTAGCTCGCAGCTACCCGCACGAACTCAGCGGCGGCATGAAGCAGCGCGTGTGCCTGGCCATTGGCGTCGCACTGGAGCCCGAAGTCATTATCGCCGACGAGCCAACCAGCGCACTCGACGTGGTGATGCAGAAGCAAGTCATGGAAACCCTGCGCCAAGTCCAGGCCGATCTCGGCGCGGCCATGGTGCTAGTCGGTCACGACATGGGGCTGATGGCCCAGTGCGCCGACCGCATCGGCGTGATGTACGCCGGGCGCCTGGTCGAAGTCGGCCGTGTCGCAGAGGTACTGATGGAACCGCTGCATCCCTACGCCAAATTGCTCGTAGCCTGCCTGCCGTCTCTGGAAACCAAGGGCGTCTTCCGCGATATCCCCGGTCTGCCGCCCTCGCTGCTCGATCCACCGCCCGGATGCCCTTTCCACCCCCGTTGTCCCGAGGCCCTCGATCGCTGTAGCTCCAGCGAACCGCCGCTCGTCGCCCTGGGCCGGCGCCGCGTCTCCTGCCTGCTGCACGAGGCCACATCATGAGTACGCCGCTGTTAGAAGCCCGCAACATCACGCGCACCTTCGGCGGCGGCGGTCTGTTCGGCTCCGACCGAGCGGTCACGGCGGTGCAGAACGCGCACCTGGTATTGCCCGCAAACCAACCGGTGGTGGTGGCCGTGGCCGGCGAGAGCGGCAGCGGAAAGACCACGCTGGCGCGGCTGCTGCTCGGCGTGCTGCCGCCGACGAGCGGGTCGGTGCAGTATGGCGGGCGAGATCTGCGCAAAATGGACCGCCAGCAGCGCAAGACCTTCCGCCGCGAGGTGCAGGCCGTCTTTCAGGATCCCTTCGAGGTATTCAACCCCTTTTACAAGGTCGACCACGCGCTCAACGTGCCCATCGGACGCTTCTATCCCGATCTCTCGCGTGCCGAACGGCGCGAGCGCATCGAAGAGGGCCTGCGCGGCGTCGGCCTGCGGCCTGAGGAGACCCTCGGCCGCTTCCCCCACCAACTCTCCGGCGGCCAGCGCCAGCGCATCATGGTGGCCCGCGCGCTGATGCTCGACCCGCGCGTCATCGTCGCCGACGAACCGGTATCGATGGTCGACGCTTCGCTCAGAGCGACCATTCTCGAAAGCCTCGATCGCGTCCACCGCGAGCGCGGCATTAGCCTGGTCTATATCACCCACGATCTGACCACCGCCTATCAGGTCAGCCGCACGCTCCTCGTCATGTACCGCGGCGCTGTCGTCGAAGTCGGCGATGTCGAGCGCGTTATGCGCGAGCCGAAACATCCGTACACGCAGCTGCTGGTGCGCTCGATTCCCCTGCCCGACCCCAACCGCCGTTGGGGCGGCGAACAGCCCGCAAGACCAGCGGCCACCGCCAGCGCGCCGGACGACAGCGGCTGCGTCTTCGCCGGCCGCTGTCCGCACGCCATGGACGCCTGCCGCCAGCACCAGCCGCCCCTGCTGCAGACCGATCCCGACCGCGGCGCAGCCTGCCTCCTCTACGAAGACGCCCAGCCGCTATCGATAGAACAAATCGCGGCGCTGTCGCACGGGGAGGCCTGAGCGTGCTGCACGCCCTGCTACTGGTTACCCTGCTCTCCGCCTGCGACTGGCAGGCGGCCGACCTCCCGTCCGTCCCGCGCGACAAGACCCTGATCGTCATGAACGGCGGGCCGTATCAGTACAGCCTCTTCAACAACCACAATCCCTATGTCGTCGGCTCGGACCAGGGCTTTCACTTCGGCACCCTGCCGGCCGTTTTCGAGCCGCTGATCATGTTCAACGTACTCACCGGTGAGTACGAAAACTGGCTGGCCGAGGATTGGCACTACAACGACGATTTCACCGTCCTCAACCTGAAATTGCGCGCTGGCGTGCGCTGGAGCGACGGCGAGCCCTTTGATGCCGACGACGTAGCTTTTACCTTCGAGCTGCTAAATACCTACGCCGGCTCGATGGTACACCGCGCCGACCTGCCCGAATTTCTCGCCGAAACTCAGATCATCGACGATCTCAATCTGCGCCTGCACTTCAAGAAACCGGCCCCCGGATTCTGGGCCAGCACCCTCAGCACCAACCACGGTGTACACATCCTGCCCGAGCACATTTGGAGCAACCAGGACCCGTTGGAATTTTCCAACTTCGACCTCGCCAGAGGCTGGCCGGTGGGCACCGGCCCCTTCCGCCTGACCTACGCTTCGACCTATCAGAAGATCTACGACCGCCGCGATGACTGGTGGGCAGCCGAGACCGGCTTCAAGCAGCCTCCCGCGATCGAGCGCGTGATGTACGTGCCGACGCAAGACGAGAGCCAGGCAGCACAGATGTTGTTGACCAACCAGGTCGACATCGGCCAGATCATGCAGGTGGCGACCCTGCGCTCGGTCATGGAACGCAACGCCGAGGTCGTGTCCTACTCCGGGCAAAACCCGCCGTACGGTTATCTCGACTGGTGCCCGATCAATATCAACGTCAACTGCTCGGCTGCGCCCTTCGACGATAAGGATATCCGCTGGGCGATGTCGTTGGCCATCGACCGCGAACGACTGGTCGCGCTGGCCGAGTCGGGCGCCGGCGTCGCGACAGTGCATCCCTTCACGCCCTACGAGTGGCTGGCCTCGCTCGACAAATCGCTGACCGCGATGTTCGCCCGACACGGCCTGACCACGCGCGCCCAACCGGAACGGGTGGTGGAAATAATGAAAGGCAAGGGCTACGTCAAAGACGATGAGGGCCTGTGGGTGGACCCGGAGGGCGAGCGACTGACGATGAACATCTACGTACCCGAGTTCCTCAGAGCCTACGGACCACCGCTCGTACAGCAATTGCGCGATGGCGGCTTCGACGCCACCTTCGACAACTCGCCGGGCCTGAACTCGCTGGTGCAAACCGGTGAACAGACCATCTCGCTCGGCTGCAAGGGCCCCAGCGGCGTGCGCGGCATGGACCCCTACTTCATGCTCGCCACCTATACCTCGCAGTACGTGCGCCCCACCGGCAAGCCGGCGCCTCTATGGTGGGCGATCTCGCGCTGGCGCAACGAGGAATACGATCGCATCGTCGCCGAATTGGCCCCGCTAAAGATGGGCGACGAGCGCCTGATGCCGCTGGTCCACGAGGCGATGGAAATCTGGATCGAGGAAATGCCCGACATTTACATCTCGCAGCTGGTCATCCGCTATCCGATGAACACCAGCCGCTGGGTCGGCTGGGCTTCTGACGAAGACCCCTACGGTTTCCCCCACTCCTGGCAGTGGGAGTTCCTCAAGACGCTGCTGCGCCTGCGCCCCGCCGCCGGCTAGTGTTCCTCGACGGTCATCGCCGAGAACTTTTCCCGATCCCACTCAGCGCCCCATCCCGGGCCATCCGGCGGCACGATATGCCCGTCCGCGATCGGCGGCGTATTGGTCATCCCCCACACCGCGCCCCGCGCCCCCTGCAACATATCCGGCCCCGCCTCGTAAAACTGCGTATTGTCAATACAGCACCCCAAATGCGCGTGCACCAGCCCGAACAAACCGCCCTCGGCATTCATTTCTATGTTCGTATCGTACAACTCGGCAAAATGCGCCATTTTTAGCACCTGAGTCGTCCCGAAGCGCGCATTGGCCCGCAGCAAATCGGTCGCTCCGGAAATCAGCCACTGCGTCGACAGGCCGATATCGCCCATCAGCGTTTCGTTGCTCATTACCGGCAGAGTCAGCTCGCTGCACAGGGTCTGGTAGCTGTGCTGCTTGTATTCGTGCATCGGCTCCTCCAGCCACAGGAAATCCAGCTCCTCCATCACGTGCCCGACCTCAATCGCCTCCTCCAAGGTGTACGAGCACACCGGGTCGTTGATCAGCAGGAAATCCGGCCCCACCGCCTCGCGCACCGCGCGAAAAATAGGGATATCCGCCTTACCGCCCTTGTACGTGTGGAACTTGTAGGCGCCGATGCCGTATTCCCTGGCCAAATCGACCATCTCGAAGTAGACCTCCGGCGGGCTGTCGCCACTGGTCAGATAGACCGGGAAGCGGTCGCGTGCCTTGCCAATCAGGTCGTAGACCGGACGCCCGGTCACCTGGCCCAGAATATCCCACAGGCAATTGTCGAAATCACCGAACCAGCCCGGCTTCTGATAGCACCAGCGGGTGCCTTTGTGCAGCAGCTGATAGAGCTTCTCGCGCTGTAGCGGGTCCTCGCCCAGCACCTGGTGGCGCAGAATTTCCACCTGATCCGGCGTCATTGTCGTCGTGCACAGCCCCGCAACGCCCTCATCAGTAATCACCTCGAGGAAACTCTGGCGCAACTTCCTGTCGCCGGGCAGCGATTTGCTGCCGTGGGTGAATTGCGTGCGGCGCACGCCGGGTACCTGGGCCAGCTTGAAGTAGCCCTGCGGCTGCTCGGGGTCTTCTAAGACGTAAAGCTTGATTTTACTGATCTTCATTTTCGCTCCTCGACTCCTCGGTCTGTGGCCGGAATGTGGTCCATAAGCTGCCGCCGCTGGCCACCACCCCAGGCGCTGTGTTTGGTCGAGTGGTTGCAAACCACCCGATCGCCCAGCAGCGTCGAGAAAACCTGCCGCAACAGCAAAAACCCGAAGGTCGCGAAATGGTCGATCGGCTCTTGAGCCAGCATGCGGGCGCCTTTACGCGCCGGGGGAATATATATATTGTAGGGGCGGCGAAAAACAACATTGAGCAAGGAGCAATTCTATGACATGGGGCTTTGGCGACTGCCAGTACCGCATCGTCGAGGGCTGGGGCAAGGGGCCGGAGGGCCGCCGCCTGGGCATCGTCTCCTCAATCGCGACCGACGCCCAGGACCGGGTCTACGTCATCGATCGCGAGCCCAACCCCGCCATCGTCGTCTTCGATCGCGACGGCCGCTTGCTCGACGTTTGGGACCAGGATTTCCTCAAGGTTCCGCACTCGATCTGGATCGGCCCCGACGACCGGGTGCTGATCACCGACTGCCAGACCCATCTCGTCTACGAATTCACCCTCGCCGGCACAGTCGTCCAGACCTGGGGCACCCGCGATGAGCCCGGCGCGCCGGGCAAGCCCTTCAACCAGCCGACCTGGGCCGTCTTCGCGCCATGGGGCGACCTCTATGTGGCCGACGGCTACGGCCAGAATTGGATGCACCGCTTCTCCGCCGACGGCGACCTGCTCAATTCCTGGGGCGGCACGGGCTCCGAGCCGGGGCAGTTCGACACCCCGCACTGCGTCAAGATCGACCCGCGCGAGCGCGTGCTGGTCATCGACCGTGGCAACCAGCGCATCCAGGTCTTCGACAAGGCCGGCGCGCTGCTCGACGTGTGGAGCGACGTATTGTCGGGCAACGAACTGGTCATCGATGCCAATGATATCATCCACCTCGCCGAGGCCGAAAACCGCGTCTCGCTGCTCGACCTCGACGGAAAAGTCTTGGGCCGCTGGGGCGAAAAGGGCGACGCGCCGGGACAGTTCGTCGAAGCCCTGCACGGAGCGTGGATGGACTCGCACGAAGACTTCTACATCTGCGAGGTGCCCTTCACCCCCAACCGCCTACAAAAATTCGAGCGCATCCGATGATAACCGACGCACAGTTGACCCAATACGAAGAGCAGGGCGCCGTCACCATCGACAGCCCCTTCAGCGAAGAACAACTCGACCGCGCCGAAGCGGCCTGGGACCGCCTCAAAGCGAGCGGCGACCCGCCGTACGAAAATCCCGACTACATCGACGTAGTCCAGCACCCCTATTTCGAGGAGGTGGCCAAAAAAGTCCTACGCGCCAACGCCGTGCACGTGTGGTGGGGCCTCCACCCGCACGAGCGCGCGCCCGCCGAGCCGCCCTACGCCGACCACAAGGATCAGTGGAAAAGCGGCTGCCATGTCGATATCCAGGCCACCTGGGAAGATTTCACCGCGACCCCTCGCCGCATGCGCGCCGAGCTGTGGTTCTGGCTCAACGACGTGCCCAGCGACCGCGGCGCCATGCGCATTCTGCCCGGCAGTCACCGGCCGATCATGGAGCACTGGAGCCGGGTGCTGACCCCCGAGCACAAGGCCGAACTACCCCGCGTCCACGGATTGCGTCCACTGCCGGTCGCGGACACCCAGGTCGCCTTTCCCGAATACGTGCCCGACCTCGCAGACAAGCCATGGGTCGAGCAAGAGCCGGTCCCCTTCACCGCCAAGCGCGGCCAAGTCCTGGTCCTGTGCAGTGCCGGCTTGCACTCGGCCTGGCAAAACGAAGACGAAGTACCGCGCAAAGCCATGGGCACCTCGTGGGCCGCCGCCGGGGTCACCTGCGGCCTGCCCAAGGGACAGCGCGATGGGGTGATGGCCTATTTCCCCGAGCTCAAGAAGAAACTCCACCCCGACCGCGCCCATATCGTGCCCGGAGACTTCGACTGGCTCATCGAGTCCGATTACGAACCCAAGTGGCCCGAAACCTTCCTACCGTCGCATAAACCAGAGTAATCTTGTGAAAAAACTGCGCGTCGCCAGTTGCCAATTTCCCGTGACCGAAGATATCGAGCGCAACGCCGACTATATCGGTCGCTATATGCAAAAAGCCGCCGCCGAGGGGGCCCACCTGCTGCATACCTCCGAGGCCTGCCTGTCGGGCTACGCGGGCAGCGACTACGAATCCTTTGCCGNTTACGANTGGGACCNGTTGCGCTGGNACACCACCTGTCTGCGCGACCTCACGGCCGAACTGAACCTGTGGCTGGTGCTCGGCTCGGCGCACTTTCTCAGCGCTCGCAGCAAACCCACCAACTGTCTCTACCTCATCGGCCCTAGCGGCGAGATCGTCGAGCGCTACGACAAGAGCATGTGCACCGGCGGCGACCAGCAGCACTATTCGGCCGGCAACCGCCTGGTCGTCGAGCGGATCAACGGCGTACAGGTCGGCCTGGCCATCTGCTACGACATCTGTTACCCGCAGATCTATGCCGCCTACCGCGAAAAAGGCGTCGAGTTGATGCTGCACTCCTTCTANAATGCCCGCGGCCACGGTCCCAACTGCCTCGACGTCCTCAACAAGCATCAGGTGACCACCCGCTGCGCCGACAACACCCTGTGGGCCGTCGCCAACAACTCGTCGCACCCCTATNCTAACTGGGCCAGCTTCGTCGCCCGCCCCGATGCCACGGTCGCACAACAACTGCCGCAAAACCGCCCCGGCATGCTAATCCACGATTTTCCCGACGGCTTGTCCNAAGGCGGATGGCTGCACAACTCGATGCCGATGAAACTGGCACCCGATGAGAAATTGTGGCTCGGCAAGCCCAGCACCCATGCGCGGCAAAGGGACGGGCAGAGCGAACCGTGAACATCCTGCTNAGCAACGACGATGGCTATGCCTCGCCCCTATTGCCCTTCGCCGTCGATGCCCTGCAGACGCTAGGCGGACTGACCATCGTCGCGCCCAAAGAAGAGCAAAGCGGTCGCGGCAAGGCCCTCTCCTGCTTCCAAACCCTCGAGCTATCTTCGGCCCCGATCAACGGCATCCAGGCCCACATCGTCACCGGNACCCCNGCCGACTGCGTCAATATTGGCATCTACCACCTCTGCGCGCCCAAACCCGACCTGATCGTCTCTGGCATCAACATGGGGATCAACGCCGGTATCGGCTTCGTGCTCGCCTCCGGCACCATCGGCGCCTGCCTCGAAGCCAATCTCGCCGGCATCCCGGCGGTGGCGCTGTCGCAATTTCTGGAAAAAGAGGCGTTCGACGCCTATATCAGGGGTGGAGGCTTGCCCGAAGGAGAACGTGCCAGACTGCAACAACAAACCGCCGAATTGCTCCGGCGGGTCTTCCAATATCTATTCGCAGACCCGAAATTCCTCAGCCGCCCCATCACCTGGAATGTCAATCTGCCCTATGTTGCGGCCGACGACTGCCCNTTGGTTCCGGCGCTGAACAGCCGCACCACCTACGGCTCGTGGTTCAAGCGCAGCGGCGACACCTTCCGCCACCAGGTCGCCGATGTCAAACTCGACACGCGCGCAGAAGCCGACAGCAGTATAGTACGCCGCGGGCATGTCAGTATCGCCAAACTCGATTTGATGGATCTGGCGGGCTGAAGCNGGTGTCCGCGCGCGGCGATCCCCGCATCAGCCGGCAGACCGATTCGCCCAGACGATGAAGAGGGGATCTGCGTGCTCGGGAAGGTAGCTCCGGGTCGCGACGCCNTCCCATCCATCGCCAAAATAACTGCGGACCAATTCGACGTGCTCCGCATCCGCCATCGCCAGCCACAGCGCGATGGCCTTTTGCGGAAAACAGCGATTGGAAAAGGAGACGATGAAGGGCGCACCCGGCTCGAGCACGCGCTCAACCTCTCGGAAGATATCCAGCGGCCGGATCATGTACTGCACCGACACGGTGCAGATCACCGCGTCGAAATGCCGATCTGCAAATGGCAGCCGCGGCCCGGCATTCAAATCGTGCACCACCCACTCGTCGAGCTGCGGATTATCCGCCAGCTCCTCGGCGTTCATCCCCAGGCCGGTGATATGCCCGCCGAGATCGGGCGGCAGATGCGAGCGCCAANTGCTCATCAGGTCGAGATAATTGCCGCCCGGCGACAAGTGCTCGCTCAAGAATCCCGTCAACNCCGCAATCGCCCCCTCGTCGATATGCACTACCTTGCGCGCCACGCTGTAAAAGAGCGCGTCGTCACTCGGATCCTGTCGCGCAAAAACGCGCGCGGAAAAATCCTGCGGGTCGCGCAGCATCAGGACGGCGCCAATCGCTGGTAGCGATAGTTGTCGGGCGCCTCTGCGCANACCTTGTGGTAATCCGCCCTGGTGATCGCGTATTCGTCCTTGTCGCAGTGCTTNTCCCACTTCGGGTAGTAGTGCGGGTTCCGGCCGACAAAATGCATCCCCATCTTCTGCAGCACCCGTCCCGAAGCCCCATTGCTCGACAGATGCGAGGCCTCCACCCGCTGTAGCTCCAGCTCCTCAAAGCCAAAAGCCAGCGTCGTGCGCCCCGCCTCAGTGGCATAGCCATTGCCCCAGAAAGGCTTGCCGTACCAATAACCCATCCCCGCCTGGCGGTCGTTGCCGCCGATGCCGATAAAGCCCACCAGCGCCCCATCCCGGCGGCGCTCGACCGCAAAATTCAGCGACCCGCCCGCCTCATAGCCGGGCTGGTGTTTGACGATCCAGCGCCGGGCGTCGTCCTCGCTATAGGGATGGTCCACGGCAATCAGCGGCGTNGCCACGTCGTAGTCGCCGACCAAGCGATTGACCTCGGGGATGTCGTCGAGCACAAAGGGCCGCAGCCGCAGACGCGCCGACTGCAACACTGGATATTCCAGGCCAACCTTTCTCACTCGAAAAACGACCCTTCGTGCTGGGCCCGTTCATACAACTGTGCAAATTCCTCCGAGCCATCGTCCTCGCGCAAGTCGAACTTGTGCCCGCGCACCGAGCCCTCCTGATAGCCCACCAGCNCCTCCAGATTGGGAAANCCGACCGAATANAGCGTNCCGCCGCCGGCAAAGCGCGTGATGCCCAGTACCTTCGGCATCTGATACGGCTCGCGCGCAATCATCTGCTGCAGTTTCGCCTCGTCCACCTCCACGCCCAAACCCGGCCCCTCCGGCACCGGCGAGCAGCCCTCGATTACTGGAATCCGCTCCNTGGCCAGATCTTCAGTGTAGTTATCGTCCAGCGTAATCGTATGCGCAACCCGGGGCAGCACCGCCCCCATGTGCAGTGCAAAAGCCGTAATTAGCGACCCGCCCGTCAGCTGGATCACCGACGGTATATTGGCTTTCGAATAGGCGAAGCCGCGCTGCAGCGCGTCGCCAAAGCCGCCGCAATACTCGCCAATGATATAGCCATCGGCCAGCCCGTGTAGCATCTCCTGCAAGCCGCCCAATGGCGGCACATGCATATACAGCGGGAGGGCGGTCTTCTCGCGCAACCGCCGCCAGCCGTCGATATCGGTCAGCACCAGCGGATCCTCCACCGAACCGACTACCCACGACTTCTCCAACCGCTTGAGAATCGGCAGCACCACGCCCAACGAGCGGTTGTGGTTAAAATCGTACTGAATGCGAAAGCGCTCGGGCGCCACCTGCTCGGCCGCATCGGTCTGCTCGTAGACATCGTAGTGGTGGCAGGTGTGCATCTTGAAGAGGTTGTAGCCCTGATCCACAGCGCGCCCTATCTCGCGAGCAAACACCTCGGGCGGGCACGGGCGGGTCCACGCCGCCACCGCCACCCGGTCGCGTATCTTGGTACCCATCAGCTTGTAGGCCGGGATCTCGAGGCACTTGCCCATCGCGTCGTAGAGCGCCGCCGCTAGCCCCAGGCACCACTGGCTGAGGCCGATATTGAGATCGTGGTTGATAAAGTCGAAGGGATTGCGGCCGATCAGCGATTGCAGCGCCGTCTTCTCCGGCGCGTAGCAGCGGTATTCGCCATAGCCGACCACCCCGTTATCGATACTGACCTTGAACACCACCCGCTGGTGCAGTTGCGACATGGGCGCTGGATAGTCGGGCACCTGGGTGCGGATCTCGGGCTCGATGCAGTAGATGTCTATATCGTCGATTTTCACGATCGTTCTCCTCTAGCTGGAATAGTCTTCTTCGTCGCGGAGCGCATTGCGGTGCGGCAAGTACTCGATCACCAGCGCCACCTCCGCCACCGTTATCGGATAGATCAGCTGCGCGTCCTTTTCGATGACCTTTATGCCGATCTCATTGACACCGGTGCGCGGCAGGCGCGATTTTAGATCCAGGTGTAGGCGATAGGCGTTGACCGCAAAGTCGGGTCGGGGCCGAAGCTGGTAGGTCCAGTCGGCCTTGCGCCACTCCGTCTCGGGGAGCGCCTCGTCATTCCACCGCAGAGCGACGCGGTCGGTATGGGTCAAATGCTGCACCAGCACGCGCAACTCGCAGCGCCACAGCTCGCCGGCGGCGGCCCGGCCGGCGATATCGTCGCCAACCTCCAGTTTCAGCACCCGCTCCGACTCGTCCAGCACGGCGGGCAACGGCTCTTCCAGGCCATAGGACAACGCCGTTTTGGCATTGGCGGGCAAGCCTATGCGATACGTTTTGTCCATGCGCGCCACCAGGTCTGGATGTCCCATGAAGCGCAACCGGCCCACCGCCTCGTGGTCATAGGGATAGCGCTTGGGATGCGGGTAGTAGGTGTGGAAAAACGTCCCCTCCGCCCCGGCGGCGTAAGCATTGCCCGCCGCCGCCCGAACCACGGTGCTCGTCAACTCCGCCTGATTAGATGATTCGATGCCCGCCAGCACCCGCACATCGGTCCCCGCTGCGGCGGCGACAATCTCGCGCAGACCCGAGGTGTCGCTTTCGTAGCCGCCGACCACCTGCATGCACAGCACCGCATCGACGATCCCCTCTCTGATCCAGGTCTCCACGTCCATCCCCATCGCCAGATTCCCCGCCAGCGCGGCGCCGACGCGGACCACCAGCCGCTTGTCGCGCCCCTGCACCCGTGCCGCCTCGTCGCAGACGGCGCGTATCTGCCGCATCCACAAGGTCATCGTCGCGGTGTGCTCGGCGACCTCGCCGCGACCGATAAAAGGCGCATAATCGCACATATTGAGCTCGATGCCGTCCCCTGGGTAGTCGGCGACCAGTTCCGTTATCACCGCCAGGCGGTCGGCACGCACCTCATCTATGGCGAAGGACAGCCGGTTGGGCCGGTCGTACTGGGCCAAAGGCTCGTCCGGCTCCTCACCGACCTGCCATTCGGGATGCTCGGTAGTAAAGTCGGCCACCCGGCAATTGGTGACGCGGCTGGGCGGGGTGTGGAACATATTCAGCAGCAGGCTGGGCAGGAATTCAAAGCCTCGCCGCTGCGCGTGCTCGCATACCAGCATCAGCGGATCGGTACCGCTCTCGATCATCAGCCGAGCATTGTGTGCCGCCCGCCACCAGATATCGTGGTCGGTCAAATCGACATTGTGACCCCAGCGCTCGCCCACCTTGGTCGCGTAGAGCAACACGCTGCAGTCGCCCACCGCGTAACTGATGGTGTCGATGCCCAGATCGACCAGTTCGTCGATCGGTTCGACGTATTGTTGCGCAGCCATCGGCGGCTCGTACAAATACACACTCGAATGCCGGCCATCGCTGTAGAACATCACTTCGTGCGAAGCGCTCATAACAATCTAGCCCAGCCGTACGGGCTTGCCCGTGCGCACCGACTCCTCCTGTGCACAGCAAATCTGATAGACCTCCAACGCCTGCAGAAGATCGAAGGTCTGCGCGCCCTTTTCGACCATCGCGAGAAAATCCTTGAGCATCGTCGAATAAAAATATCCCGCGTCGTCATCGCGGGCATGGAAGGCACCCTGCGTCCCCTGCACCAGCGCCTGAAAACCCACCGGCACCCCGTGCGGGCACATCGTGGTCAACTGCGCGCCGTTCATGTATTTGACCCCGACCACGCTGCGGCCGCGCTCACCGATATCGACCACCTCAACCGGGCGGTCGTTGATCGCGTAGTGGCCAATGGTCACCGCATGCATACCATAAAAAACAAATGGCCGCTTCCACATCAGATCCGCCGGCCCCATGCAGCAGGCCATCACCACCTCGCCGATACCCTCCTCGCCGCGGTAGAGCTTCTCGAACGCCCGCGCGTATTTCAGCGCCGACGACGTCATCAACAAGGACTCGTGGTCGCGGGCGCAGTCGATCAGGTCGCGCGCCCGTTCGACATTGTCGGGGAAGGGCTTGTCGAGCAATAGCTTATCGAGTAAGACGGGGATGCCCCGCTGCAAAAAGGGTCGCGCGAAGCGGTAGTGCGTAAACTTGAGATCATCACAGATTACGATAGCGTCCAGGCCCTCAAACATCTCCTCCAGCGAATCCGCCACCTGCGGCACGTCGCAGAGCTTGGACAGCAGCTCCGCCCCGGAGCGATATTCGTCGTAGACCCGCACGACTTTGGCCCCCTCAATTGTCGCCATTGGCGGTCCTCCGCCGAAGGGATCGAGATCCTTGTGGGCCTCGTTCATGCCATTGAACATCTTGGCGAACTGCACGGCGTGGTAGCCGGCCGCGCCCGCCACAAAACCCAGTTTCAACATGCGGTAGCTCCTATTCGTAGGCCAGATTCTGCGCCTGCATCATACCGATCATATAGCCGAACGCGAAGATCTTGCCCATCATCCCATAGCCGCGCGTCTCCTCGGCGCTCTCGTCGCCCATCGTCGGCGCGTGGTCGGGGCGGATCGGTCCCTCGAAGCCCGCCCGCGAGTAGATCTCCAGCATCCTGGCCATATCGGTCGGGCCATTGTCGTGGAAGGTCTCGGTAAAGACCCTGTCCGCCGTGCCTTCGACATCGCGGTAATGAATGAAGTGCACCTTGCCCTGCTCGCAGAACTCGCGCGCCGCCGCGTAGATATCGTCGCCCATGGCCTTGAAGTTGCCCTGGCAAAAGGTAATGCCATTATTGGGACTGGGAGCGATGTCGAGCAGCCTGCGGTAGGCGTCCACACTGACCATGATCTGCGCCGAGCCACGGTAGGGCGAGATCGGCGGGTCGTTGGGATGGTAGCCCATCCGCACGCCGGCCTTCTCCGCGGCCGGCACCACCCGCTCCAGCAGCCAGGTCAGATTGTCCCACAATTCCTCCTCGGTCTGCGGTTCGGGCAAAGGATCTTCCTCGGCATTCGACTGCGCGTAGTCGAATTGCGACGAGATCGCACCGCCCCGCGTCGACACCCAATCGGTGCGCGAGCCACCGGCTCCGAGATTGTAACACAGCACCGGTATGCCCACCCGGCCCATCGCCGCGATCGCGGCGATATAATTCTTCAACTCCTCCTCGCGGCCCTCCGTACCGCGGCGGATGTGGTTGCCGGAGACAATGGTCATGGTCTCGTAAACCGGTATCGTGAATCCCGCCGCCGCCCACTCCTCCTTCTGCTGCCGCATCGCCGCCTCGTACTGGTCGCGGCCAATGCCGTGGATATCCGGCGAGGTCACGCAGCCGGTGACGCCCATTTCCTTGCAAATTTTGACGCGCTCGGGATGCTCCCTGGGACTGCGGCCCAGGGTCATGGCCAGTTTAAACCTGCCCTGTCGCATGGTTTCGTCCTTTCCTTTAGCCCTGCACCGGCTCCAACTCCAGCAGCACCAGCAACCAGGTGCGGTGCCAGTAGGCGCTGTTGATATAGGGATCCTGCGCGGTGGGCCAATTGGTCCAGTAGGTCTCGTTGTGCGGGATGCGGTGGTACCACTGCACGATCGGGATCGACGGCAACTCGCTCAGCCAGATGTCCATCGCCTCGCGAAACAACATCTTTCCGTCCACGCACTGTCCTCACTCGAAAAAACAAGTACCCTCTCCTCACTGTCAAAGCTATTATTAGTTCCTTTATCTCTTCTCGCTGGTTTTGTATTACCGCAGGACGCCGCTCACGCGGATACAGAGCA
>PBOD01000083.1 GCA_002724215.1 Gemmatimonadota bacterium
GGCGACTTCACCTGGCAATTCCGCACGCCGATTCCCGAACTGGTCGCATCGACCCCGAGCGACCAACAGCGCGGCGTCGCCACCGCCGACAACGCCATCACCGCAATCTTCGACAATCCAGTCGATGACGAGATCCTGATGCAGCAGCCCGGCAGCATCACCGTATCTGCAGGCGGCTCGGAGATCGATATCACCGGCTTGGATTACAACTCCGTTACCCGCACTGCCCGTTTTGCGGTCGCCGAGGGCTTGCGCGCCGGCACCGCCTACCAGTTGCGCATCGCCGCCGCCATCGGCGGNCCGCGCCGCCAGAGCGACTACACCTGGGATTTCCACACCGCCATCCCCGCGCTGACCTCGATCCTGCCCGCCGACGAAAGCGTCGATATACCCGTCGATATCGAAGAAATCGCGGTGCAGTTCAGCGCGCCGATCGATGGCGATCAGCAGACTCCTGCCAACTTCGTCCTGTNGCGCCAGGGCCAGCCCGTCGAATTGCGGGGCGGCGACCCGATCGACCGCGGCGACAATACCTANGGGCTAGCCCCGGCGGAGGGCTTCGCGGTGGGCACGCGCTACGACGCACAGATCGCCGCCGCCGTCAGCGGCCCACTCGGCCCGGGACAAATCCTATCTTTCAGTTTTAGCACCGACGTGCCGGCGCTCATCGGCACCGCCCCGACCNCCGGCGATTCGTCCCTCATCGACTTGAACGCAGAGATCGAGGCGTTATTTGACGCCCCTATCAACCAGACCGTCCTACTCGACAACGTCGCGCTGCTGGCCGGCGGCGAAGCTGTGGAGATACCGACTCCTGCCTACGATCCGGCAACCAACGCCGTCCGTTTTGCCCCGGTCGGCGGTCTGCTGCCCGGCACCGCCTACGAGGTCCGCATCGCACCCCGGGTCGGCGGTCCGCTGGCGNTGGAGCCCGACACCTATAGCTGGCACTTCCACACCCGCGTGCCAGCGATCAGCGCGGTTGCACCGACCGACGGCACCGATGTCAGCGCCGGCCCACGCCGCCTAACCGTCGAATTTACCGGACCGGTCAATCCCGCGCTGGTCAACTCGCGCAATTTTGCCCTGAGCCGCCGCGGCAAGGCGCTCGAATTGGCCGACGCCGAATTCAGCTACGACGCCGCGACCTACACCGTCAGCTATCCGACCATCGATCTGCGCTCGGGCACGGCCTACGAGGCCGCCATCAGCTCGCGCGTCAGCGGGCCGCTCGCGCGCGTGATCCAGCTACCCGACCGCAACTGGTCCTTTACCACCGAAGTGCCCCGGGTCGCCGCGACCTTGCCCATCGATGGTGAGGACGGCGTATCCACCACCGAGTCGAGCCTGCAGATCACCTTTACCCAGCCGGCAGCGCGCCAGAATGCGGCCGACTTCCAGATCTCGGCCCGGGCCCTCGGCAACCCCGATGCGCCCTCCGAACTAATCGCCATCACCGGCTTCGGCACCGACGAAAGCGGCACCGTAATCAGCTTCGCCCCCGAAGGCGGCCTTGAGCCTTTCACCGAATACCAGGTCAAGATGGACCGGCAGGTCCTGGGCGACCTGGCCGAGAGCGGCTTTAGCTGGACCTTTCGCACCGCGTCGANCCTCGCCGACGCGCGCCAGGGCGGCACCATTCGAAACGCCAGCGGCCAGGTCGAGATCTACTTCCCGCCCAACGCGCTCTCCGCCGGCACCAACGAGATCTCGATCCGCCGCGTCNCCNCCCCAGCCGGCAAGCTGGTCCAAGATGCCGACCTCACCCAGATCAGCGCCGCCTACGCCGTCAACGCCGCCGGCGCCCTGGGCAAGCGCGCGACGCTGACCATGCGCTACACCAGAGAAGAACTGGGCACCGCCGACCCGGCCAGGCTCGCCATCTTCCGCCGCGAAGACGCCGGCTGGCTGCGACTGGGCGGCACCAGCGATNCCGCCGGCCGGCTCGTATTGCTCGCCGTCGAATCGNTAGGCACCTTCGCTGTTTTCGAAGACCGCTCGACCCTGGTCGGCGGGCTGGCCGTGCGCGAGCTCGACTGCCAGCCCCGCGCCTTCGCACCGCGCGGCGGGGGCTTGCGCGGCGAGACCGATATCTCCTTTACCCTCACCGGTCCAGCCGATGTGACCGTGCGCGTCTACAACGCCGCGGGCCGGCTCGAACGGGTTATCGTCCGCGACCAGGCCATGGCCCCGGGCCGCGTCACGCTCAAGTGGAACGGCCAGGACGAAGAGCGCAACCTCGTCGCCAGCGGCCTCTATATAGTTGCGGTCGATGCCGACGGCGAGCGCAGCGAGAAAATAGTGGCGGTGGTCCAATGATACGCGCGCTGCTGACAATAGCGCTGCTTGCCGGCGCGGCCACGGCCCAGACCTTCGAAAACGTTACCGACGTCTCCGGTACCGGCAATGTCGGCCTGTACGGCACCAATCTGGCCTGGGGCGACTACGACGGCGACGGCCGTCTCGACCTCTACGTCACCAACTGGGGTGATCACGTCAACGCGCTCTACCACAACGAGGGCGACGGCACCTTCACCGACCGCGCCGCCGCCGCCGGGGTCGATCGCGCCTTCGACGGCACCGACGCCGCCTTTGCCGACTACGACAACGACGGTGACCTCGACCTCTACCTCGCCGACTTCTATGAACAGGACAACCTCTACCAGAACCAGGGTGACGGTACCTTCACCGAGGTCGGGGCGGCCCAACAACTTATTAACCTGATCAAACCAGGTAGGGTCTTTACCGTGGCCTGGGGCGACTACAACGGCGACGGGCACCTCGACATCTACCTCGGCAAGTATTACTACGACAACAGCCTCTACCAGAACCGCGGCGACGGCACCTTCCTCCAGGTCACCGATCTCGGAGTAGGCGACCGGCGCGACGCCGATGACGTCATGTGGGCCGATTACGACAACGACGGCGATCTCGACCTCTACACCGTCAACCGGGGGCAGGAAAACGGCCTCTACCGCAACGACCTCGCCGACACCGGCACCTTCACCGAAATCGCCTGCGCGCTCTCCGTAGCCAATGGCGAGATCGGCCACGCCGGCGCCTGGGCCGATTACGACAACGACGGCGACCTCGACCTCTATCTCGCCAATGTCGGCGCCAACGCGCTCTACCGCAACGACGGCGGCGATGACTTCCATGACGTGGCCGCCGCTGCCGGTATCGACATCGACTCCGGCGGCTGGCTCAGCGCCGATATCACCTGGGCCGACTACGACGGCGACGGCTGGCTCGACCTCTACTTGGCCAACGGCGCCGACCGCCAACCACAACGCGATATTCTCTATGCCGCCAATGGCGACCTGACCTTTCGCAACGCCACCGCCAATGCCAACCTGCCGACCAACCCCTTGACGCATATGGCGGCGGCCTTCGGCGACTACGACGGCAATGGCGCACCCGATCTCTACGTCACCGACGGGTGGGGGCCCTGGGGCCAGGGCAGCCGCCTATTTCAGAACGAGACGCCGGGCAGCCGTTTCGTCAAAGTCTTCACTCGCGGCAAAGGCGGCCAGCAGGGCGGTGCCAACCGCGACGGCATCGGCGCACGGGTCACCCTGCTCGACGCCGCCGACGGCATCGTGGCCTTCCGCCAGGCCAACGATCCCAACGGCGTGATCTTCGGCGTGCAGGAGGGCCAGACCTACAGCGTGCGGTTGCAGTTCCCCGGCAGCGCCGCGGCGGTCACTGCAACCGGCGTTCAGGGCGGGGATCAGATAACGTTGGTGGAACCCTAATGCGTCGCGTACTCGCCATATTAGCGCTGACAATACTGGCCCAAGCTGCCGACGCCACTTCGCGGCAGCAGAATCTGGGCGCGCGCGCCCTCGCCATGGGCGGCGCCTTTGTCGTCGCCTCCGACGCCAGCGCCGCGCACTGGAACCCCGCCGCACTAGCAACCCTGCAGCGCCAGGAGCTCGGCTTCTCCTACGCCGACCGCTACGGCCTCGGTCTCAGCCAGTCCTATCTCGCCTACTCGCTGCCCGTCGCCGACAACCACGCCCTCGGCTTCGATTGGTTCAATCTGGGCTTCGACGATTCCGAGCTGGGCACCGGGCAAAACAAACTCAACTTCGCCTATGGCTACAGAAACGGTCTTCCCGTCCTCAAGCCCTATATCGGTGCCACCGCCATCGGCATCGCCGGCAAGTACCGCTCGTTCAGCGTTGATCTCGACGACAACCAGCTGACCTCAGCCTCGGGCTGGGGCTTCGACCTCGGGCTATTGGCACCACTGCCCTTCGGCCTGCGACTGGGCGCGGCGGTCCAGGACATCGGCGGCACCAGCCTCTCGCACGACGGCGGCGTCTCCGAAAAGCTCTACGACGCGCGCTATATGTTCGGCCTGGCGCACAAGCCCATTGAGGGGCTGACCGTGGCCCTCGGCATCGACGACTCGTTTCGCCTGGGCGCCGAATACTGGCTACGCGGCCAGCTGGCCCTGCGCGCCGGCATGAGCAGCGAAATCGACACGCCCGAATCCTTTGCCGACGCCACCAGCGCCTCCTTTGGCCTCGGGATCAAATACCGCTTCGCCACCCTCGATTACGCCTACGAGCGCCACCCGGTGCTGCCGCCGACGCACTACACCACGCTGTCGCTGGCCTACAACCCGCGCGTCGTCAGTATCAAGGATGCCACCATCCGGCCCAATCCCATCTTCCGCTCGCTTTACCGGCACTACCAGGAGACCGACTTCTTCGACGTGGTCATCTCCAACTCGGCGCCCGAGGAGATCGAGGCGACCGTCGGGCTCTTCTTGCCCAAGGTCATGCGCGTGCCGCACCAGGAAACGGTGATTCTGCCGCCGCAGAGCAATGAGAAGTACACCTTCAAGGTCACGTTCGACAGCGATCTCTTCAACAGCCAGGAAGCCTACTTCGACAACTTTGTCACCCCGGTGATCAAGATCGACTACACCCGCAACCGCAAAGAGCAATCGACCGAAAAGCAGCTCGAGCGCGTCTACGTCGCCGGCAAGGGCAAACTGAGCTGGAACGTCCCAGGCATGGCCGCGGCCTTCGTCACGCCCGAGGACCTCGCCGTAGCCGGCATGGCCCGCGGCCTGGTCCAGCGCTACAACGACCTGCTCGGCGCCAAGTTCAACCGCTCCAATATCGGCAAGGCGGTGTTGCTCTTCGATGCGATGGGCGCCTACCGCATCCGCTACCAGGCCGACCAGAAGACGCCTTTCGCCAGCGTCTCCGACGACAAGACCATCTTCGACACCGTGCAGTACCCCAGCGAGTTGCTATTCAAGGGCGAAGGCGTACAGACCAAGATCGGCGACTGCGACGACCTCACCATGCTCTACGCCTCGCTGTTGGAGAACTTGAGCATCGATACCGCCTTTCTCGAGGCCAACGACCCGGGCAAGGGCCACATCTACCTGATGTTCGACAGCGGCATCCCACACGACAAGGCCGAGGATCACTTCCTCAGCTCGGCCGAATACGTCGAGTGGCAGGGCCGGGTGTGGATCCCGGTCGAGACCACGATGTTCGGATTCACCTTTGCCGATGCCTGGCGCAACGGCGCCGCCGAATACAAGCGGCTCAAGGTCAAGAAGCTCATCGACGAGGTTTACGTGCAGCAATGGCTGCAGACCTACAAGCCAGCCTCACTGCCCCCGCTCAACGTCGAACTGCCGACCGAAGGTATGATGGACAGCCTGCTCTTCCGCGACCTCGACTTCTTCGATCAGCGCGTCGACCAGATCGCGCTCGGCTCGGCCACCTCTCTCGATACCCCGGACGGGGCCTACGATGCCGGTGCGGCCTATTTGCGCGTCAACCACCTCGAGAAGGCCCTTAAGATGTTCGACCGGGCCTTAGCGATGCGCTCCGACCACTTCGACGCCATCAACGGCCGGGGCGTGGTGCTCACCTACCAGGGCTTCTACGACGAGGCGCTCGAGCTCTACCGTCGCGCACTGCAGCTGGCTGACGACACCGGCGTGCGGATGAATATCGCCCTGACCTATTATCTCAAAGGCGAGCGCGAGACCGCCGACCGTCTGTTCCAGGAGGTGGTCGCCCTCGACGACTCCTATCTCGAGCTATTCGACTTTTTGGCTACCGTTGGCGACGCGCAGGAATTTTACGACGTCGGCGTCTCCTACCTGCGCCAGGACCGGCTCGACCTCGCCCTGGCCCAGTTCGACGAAGCGCTGGCAGCCGACTCACTGTTCGCCGACGCCTTCAATGCCAAGGGCGTGGTGCTGACCCATCAGGGACAGTACGACGGGGCCCTCGGCTTCTTCGAGCGCGCGGTGGCGCTCAAACCCGATGAAACTGGCTTCCGCCTCAATATCTCGCTGATTCACTACCTCAAAGGCGACCGCAAGAAGGCCGATGCGCTCTACCAGCAGATCGTCAACCAGGACGATGCCTACGAGGGCTTACTCGACTTCCTCGCCGAAGTCGGCTCGGCCGACGAGCACTACCGCATCGCCGTCTCCTATGTGCAGCAAGAAGAGTTCGACCGCGCGTTAGAGCGCCTCGACCAGGCCCTGCGCGCCGATCCNGNGCTGGGCGACGCCCTCAACACCAAGGCNGTGATTCTCGCCAACAGGGGCGAGTACGANGCAGCCTACGCCCTGCTCGAAGAAGCCGAAGCCCTGATGCCGACACATCCGGGCGTGCGCCTCAACATGGCCATCGTTCGCTATCTGCAGGGNCGCCGCCACGAAGCGGTGGTGATCTATCGCCAGGTCATCGANATGGACGACCGCTACGAGGGCTATTTGGATTTCGTCCTCAACGACAAGTAGCCGGAACCAGCCTAAAGCNTAGGCGTTCAATATTTTAAGGNCTTTNAANAAAAANGCCCAGAACGTGATTCAGATCATATTGCGGTCGGTCATAAACGTCGATATTATTGAGCAGGACACGAAAATTACATAGCTCCACCAAGGAGGTGCTATCGTGAAACGCAACGCATTCTTCTATATGCTCTTGGCTGCGGTCTTTGCCGCGGCTCCCCTCTACGCCGAGGATGAGGCCGCCGAGATCGNGGCGCCCGCAACCGAGGCCGCCGAGGCCGAGGCCCCTACAGGCGACGACGAGGACTGGCTCAACACCGTGTGGACCCAGGTCGACGACATGGTGCAAGAAGAGGAGTTCAAGCTGCAGGAGACGGTCACCGTGGCCGGTGTCCGCGGCGCCGAGGCCGAGGACAATATCCTCGCCAAGCTCTACTACAAGGGCGGCAAGCGTTACCCAAGCCAGGACAAGCTGACCAAGGCCATCGACACGCTCAAGAAAGCCCTGGTTAAAAATCCCAAGGCAGCCGCTGCGCCCAAGCAGAAATTTTTCATCGCCCAGTGCTACGAGAAGCTGGGCAAGACCGCCGAGGCCCGCGACTACTACGGCCAGGTCGCCAAAGACCACCCGCAGACCCCGTTCGCGAGNAAGGCCCAGACCAAGCTGAGCCAGATGACGGCGGAGCAGTAGCGATTNTTTNCCGCTGAACAGCAGGAAGGCCCGTGGCGTGACCACGGGCCTTCCTTTTTTTATATTGTCTGCGATTGTACGCGTTTTGTCGGATGGAGGCATCCCTGCGCAACTTGCCGTCCCTGATTTTTCAGGATGCGACCATCTGCGGATGGTACTGGGCGCCTCGCTGGATGTGAGGCGCCAATGAGCTCGGACATCTCCTATAAAAGGCCCTACAAAAACCTGGAGCACAGCCACCATGGCCGAAGCCCCCACAGGTGAACCCAAACTCCAGCTCTACTTAGGCCCCATCGTCGGCGTGCTGGTCCTGCTCTTTGCGCTGACCCACGCCTACGAGCGCGCCGAGCTGGTCAGCTACGACTGGCGTTTCAATATTCGCAACTCCATCTTTGGGCTGCCGAAGATGGACTCGCGCCTGGGCACCATTGAGATCGACGACCAGACGCTCGAGGTCGANGGGCGCTGGCAGGACTGGACCCGCACCGAGTATGTCGACGTTGTGCGNATCCTCGGAGAGTACGGGGCCGCGATGATCGGCTTCGATATTTACTTTATCGAACCCAAGACCAAGCTGGTAAGCGAAAAACAACTGCGCGCGTTGCAGAATATCGACCAGGCCGGCATCGACGGCCTGCTGGCCAAAGCCGATTACGACAATCGTTTTCGCCACGCTATCGACGAAGCCGACAATGTTTACCTCGCGCAATATCTCATCAAACAGGCTAAGGACGACGAAGGTCCGATCGAGTATACCCCCCTGAGCGCCGATCAAGAGCAGGTCATTGCACATTTTCGCGCCAACTCGCCCAAACTGATGGTGCCGGCCGANGAGAGCACCATCAGGCGTGCCAANCACTTCGAGCCGCCGCTGAAATTGCTGCGCGAGGCCGCCCGTGGCTATGCCAATGCACAGACCGAAGAGGACTTCGACGGCTCGCGCCGGCGTTATCCTCTCGTCTATCAGTATAAAGACATGTTGTTCCCCTCCATCGGCCTGGTCATGGTCTGCGACCTTCTCGATGTGCCCATTTCCAGCGTTGAAGTCTGGCCCGGAGACCACGTCCGCCTGCCCAGCGCCAAAGCAACCGACGGCGCAACGAGAGATATCGAGATCCCAATCGACGACACCGGTACCATGCATGTCAACTGGGCCGGCAAGTGGGAGGAGACCTTCACCCGCTACCCGCATCTGGCACTGCGCCGCGCCGCCCAACGCGAAGATCGCCAGCGCATTCTCGAGAAGATCAAAGGCCTCGTCGCCGCCGACCCCGGCCTACGCCGCCAACTGCGCCAATTGCCTGCTATTCTCGCCACAGAGGGCTTAGACGATGACCGCGCCAACAAGAGCGCAGTGACCACCTGGCTCCAGGCCAGCGGCATCGAGGCGGCAGTGCGCAAGGAGCCCGGCCTCAGCGCCCAGCAATTTTGGGCCTCCAAGAAGGTCGCCACACCCAAGCCGGCGCAAATCTCCCTCTACGAGCAGATCCGCCGCAACAATCAGGTCGCTGCCGAGCTCGTGCAAAACCCGGACCTCGATCTCGCCGCGCTACAGCAAGCCCTGCCCGACTACGAACGCAACGACCTGCGCCAGAGCCTTTACTACGTGCGTTCCAATATGAAAGACGGCAAACTGCAGAGCACGGCCCGCCCGCTCTACTTCTATCCCTATCGCGTCGCTCAGGGCAAACTGATAACCCCGGACGAGATAAGCGGCAAAATTCTGTTTTACGGCCAGACCTCCACCGGTAGCACCGATTTGAGCGTAATGGCCTTTCAGGGCAACTACCCCATGGTCGGCATCTACTCGAACGTGGTCAACACCATCCTGCAGGAAAAGTTTATCAGCCGCACGCCTTGGTGGACCCGCATCGCGCTGGTGCTGGTATTAGGCCTGGCGATGTCGCTGATCGTGCCCAAACTCAAGGTGTTGCAGGGCGCGTTGCTGATCGCCGCACTGGCGGCAGTCTACTCGCTGATGGCGATATTCTCCTTCACCCACCTCGGGCTCTGGCTCGAAGTCATCGGCCCAATGACCACGATTATCGTCGGCTATTTATCCCTGACCATCTACGGCTATATCATCAAGGAGAAGGAGAAGGAGTTCGTGCAGGGGGCCTTCGGCCACTATCTCTCGCCCACGGTCGTCGAGCATATCATGGAAAACCCCGACATGGTCAACCAACTCGGTGGCGAAGAGCGAGTAATGAGCGCGTTTTTCTCCGATATCGCCAGTTTCTCCACCATCTCCGAGTGCCTTACTCCCGGCGAGCTGGTCGACTTCATCAATAGCTACCTCACCGAGATGTGCGATATCATCGAGAGCTACGGCGGCACCATCGACAAATTCGAGGGCGATGCCATCGTCGCCTTCTTCGGCGCCCCGATCTACTACGAGGATCACGCCAACCGCGCGGTGATGTCCTGCATCGACCAGCAGCGCGAGCTGGGCGAGTTGCGCAAGCGCTGGAACGAGCCCGGCGCCATCCCGCCGCGTTTGGAGGAATTGCGCGACCGCTGGCAGGGCGAGGGTCGCACCTTTGCCCAGGTGCGCATAGGCGTGACCACAGGTCCGATGATCGTCGGGAATATGGGTTCGCGCAGCCGCACTGACTACACCATGATGGGCGACACCGTCAAC
>PBOD01000084.1 GCA_002724215.1 Gemmatimonadota bacterium
TGGGTGCCCCGGGACCGGGACCGCCGCTTCCTCACCTTGCGCTATATGCAGCAGCACGAAAGCGTGCGCGGTGGCCTGCGGCGCTTTGCCGCTGAAGTCTGCGCCCGGCTCTCGGCGGACACCCTGGAGCTGGCCGAGCCGGCCTCTTTCGAGCACACCAAGGAAATCGTCCGGCGGGAAGGGGTCGCGTGAGCTGATCCCTAGGTCCCATGCAACTGAACCTCTCCATCAGCCTGTGGAACTACATCCACTACTTCCCCCTGCGCAAAGGCGGCACCAGTTTTTTCCTCGACGGCGGCCTAGACAGCCTGGCCAGGGTCATCGATGAAATAGCCGCCGCCGGCTATGGCGTCGAGCTGTGGCCCCATTGGTCGAGTTGGGAATGGACCAGCCCGGAGCGGGAAGGCCTGGAATCGCAGCCCTTCGACCTCTACGCCGAGGAACACCGGCCGCACCTGGCGCAGATCCTCAGCGGCGTGCGTTCGAGCTGGCATACCGGGGGCGAAAAATCCATCGAGAATTACCGCCGCCAAATCGACACCGCGGCGCAGGTAGGCAGCCGCGTCCTGGTGATGCACGCGGCCAATCTCTCGCTCGACGGCCCCGCCCCCGACTTCGACTTCGCCGCCCAGGTGCTGGACTACGCGCGCCAGCACGAGGTCAAAATCGCGCTGGAAAATGCCTCCGAAGGCGAGCAGGATAAAGATCCCGCGCTGTGGAATCTGCCCATTCTGGAGCGGGCGATCGCGCGCTTCGACGATCTGGTCATCTGTTTAGACACGACCCACGTGCAGAAATTCAAGCGGTTTACCCTCGTCGAGTACGTCGACCGGCTCAAAGACCGCATCGCCCACCTGCACATCAGCGACGCGCTGGGAGACGAGGTCGGCATCGGCCGCCTGCACACCGTGCCGGGTACTGGCAAAATACCCGCGGCGGACTGGCGCTACCTGCTCGCCGCGCTGGAGGAAATCGATTTCCAGGGGGATGCCGTACTCGAGATCAAGCCGCTCACGCCCGTGCGCATTGCCCAGGAGGCCGACCAGTTCTTCGCCCGCGTCGCCGGCTAACCGACGGCCTCCCCGAAGACGCGGATAAAATTCCCCCCCATGATCGCGGCGATCGCCGCAGCCGAATGCCCGCGCTGTTGCAAGCCGGCGACAATGTGCTGGCTCTCGCCGATATCGGCCAGTCCCTGCGGCCGAGCGTTGACCTGGTCGAGCAGGTCGGTACCGAAACCGACGTGGTCGGCGCCGACCAGCGCCACCATATAATCGATGTGGTCCAGTAACATCTCCAGGCTGGCTGTTTCGCCGCCGGGGCCCAGCGGCATCGGGCTCGGGCAGGCCAGGCCCCCGGTGGCGGCTATGGCCCGAATCTGCTCGTCGTTCAAATAGCGCACCGTGTCGCGCAGCGCCCGGGCGTTGCCGTGGGTGGCGATGACCGGCGCCCGCGCGACCTCCAGTGCGTCCCAGAAGCACTCCTCGACCATGTGCGTGACGTCGAGGAGTATCCCTAAGCGGTTCATTTCCTCGATAAACTGCACACCGGCCTCGGTCAGACGGCCCGGCGGATCGACGTTGGGGTCGTAGAGCCGCATGGTCGGCCCGTCCCACACCTGGGTCGCCGTGCCCAGGGCGTTGCGCCCTTCGTGCACCAGGCCGAGGTGGCGCAGCCCCAGGCGATAGAGCGTGCGCAAAAGGCGCACGTCGCCCTTGAGCGAGTCGCCGCCCTCCAGACCGAGCACGAAGGCGATTTTCCCGCTCTCGTGCGCCGCTTCGATATCGGCGGCGGTCATCGCCAGCAGCGCGTGCTCACCGGCTGCGCCCGTGAGCTGATTATGGAGGTAATCGATGATCTGCAAGGCTTGTTGCAGCGGCTGACGGGTGCCGTGCGGGCCACCGATGGCCGCGTCCGGCACCCAGCAGGCGGTCAACTGGGCCGTGACGCCGCCGGCGCGCATCAGGGGCACGTCGGTCAGTCCGCCCAAACCCTGATGCAGCGGGTGGCCCCCCTTGAAGGCCAGATCCAGCGTGTGGCCGTGNGCATCGACGATGGGTGTTGTAGACAATGGGTCCATGGGTTTCTTTCGCGCTTATGTGGGGCGCCGGATCCGGGCNGGAAGCGCGGCGCTNNCCNCCTCAAAATATCTTGAGGGCCGTCGGTTGATGTTTTAGCTTCTGCCGCGTTCGCATCAATATACGGTCTAAGCTTCTAACAGCGCCAAAGCGAGTTCCGGGCGCCCCGAGGGAAGAATGAACGACTCACCCATAGATCGCCTGCCCCCTATTATCGACATCGGACCCGAGCGCCAGCTCTTCCTCGACGATCTGCTGATCGAGGCGCTCGAAAACGCCGCCCGCTTCGTCCACCAGCCGGTCAAACGCGCGGAAAACCCCGTCTTCGCGGCGGAAAAGCCCTGGGAGGGCCAGCGCTTTCTCTACAGCGANATTGCCAAGGGCGACGAGGGCTACAAGCTCTGGTATAGCATCTACCCCGAAGTTGGCCATTCAAAACTGTGCTACGCCACGTCGCAGGACGGCATCCACTTCGAGCGCCCCGAACTGGGCCTGGTCGAAGTCNACGGATCGACGGCCAACAACCTGTGCGCGATACCCGAGGGCTTCGCCCACGATATGACGGTGATGGTGGACGCGCGCGAAGAAGATCCGGCGCGGCGCTACAAAATGGCCTACTACTACGCCGGCGGCGTGGGCATGGCCTGGTCGCCCGACGGGCTGAGTTGGACCGCGCACCACCCCAATCCGGTAATCGCGCCCTCGGGCGACGCCTCGCAGTCGCTTTTTTGGGACGAGCGCTACGGCCTCTATATCATGTACGTGCGGCCCAATGGCCGCCACAAGAAGCGCACCTGGCGCAACCAGGGCGTGCCCTACGACGCCTCGGTTTTTCCGACCCGGCGCATAGGGCGGGCCGAGAGCATCGACGCCGCCTCGTGGACCCATATCGAGGAAGTGGTTACGCCGGACCAGCGCGACGGCNCCGGCACCGAATTCTACTATATGCCGGTGCTGCAGTACCAGGGCGCCTATATCGGCTTCCTCAACGTCTACCACGAGCTCACCGGCGACGAGCATCCGCTTNAAGGCACCAACTACACCGTCGACGCCCAGCTCGCCTTCAGCCGCGACGGTCGCCAGTGGACGCGGGTCTGTGACCGCCAGGTCTTTCTGGGTTGTGATGAGCAGGCCTGGGACGGCAAGCGCGTCTATATCGACCACGTCGAGGTCGAGGACGACTGCCTACGCGTCTACTACCGCGGCTCGAATATTCCCCACCTCGGCGTCAGCGATCTCCTGGGTAAAGAGCACAATGGCCGCACCTTGCGCGGCGACGCCCTGGGGATCGCCGAATTGCGGCCGGACGGCTTCGTCTCCATCGCCGCGGGCGACCGACCGGGCAGCCTGACGACCCGGCCGTTGCGCTTTACCGGTGGCGACGCGTTGCGGATCAACGCCGACGCCGTGGGGGGCGAGGTGCGCGTCGAGGTACGCACCCTCTACGGGGCGCCTATCGAGGGTTTTTCGCGCCACGAGTGCCCGCCGTTGCAAGAAGACAAAACGGCGCACGAGGTGGAGTGGCAGAGCGGCCGCAAGCTAGCCGAACTCGACGAGCCCGTGCGCCTGCATTTCAGCCTGCGCCAGAGCCGGCTGTATTCCTTCCAGATCGCCGGGTGAGCCGGCCAGGAGGCCAGTCTTCCGTCAAAAGGTCGTCCGGTCCGCCGAGCGCGGGTCGCGCACCAGCGTGCCGCTGTGGTAGACGCCTTTCATCGCCCGTCCGCGCCAGGCTTCCGAGGCGTCGTAAAATTGCTTCCGGGTGTCTATTGTCGAAAGCAATACACCGGCCCTATGCAGGGGCAACCGGCCGTCGACGAGGCCGTCGGGCCGCACCGCGAAACTGGAGCCGCTGCTCTCGCGTCGCGCAGTGTTGTTGACGCTGATCCACAGGTGGTTGTTGGCGGCATAGGTCTGCATCGTCGCCTTCACCATCACGCCCCAGATGTCGCGCGCCGCCGCCTTCTTTTTGCGCGTCATCCCCCCGTTGTGATACGAGTGGAACATCAGTTGTACCCCGAGTTTTTTATACTCCCGGTACAGCTCCTGATAGCGAAAATCGTGGCATATCTGCAGACCGCAGCGGACGCCTTTGACCGCGAAGACGACCAGGCGCGACCCCGGACTGTAAAAATCCAGGTCGCCTTTGGCGCCCCCCATGCCCTTGGTGCAGAACATCTTGTCGTAGCGGTCGATGATCTCGCCGCGATCGCTGATGACGTACAGGCTGTTGTGCGGCTTGTGCCGGCCGGTGAGCAGGTGGTTCGATCCGAGGACGACCCACAGTTTGAGCTGACGGGCCAAATCGAGTACTTCCCGCGTGCGCTGGCGCAGGGCATCCCAGTCGTAGCCGGCGAACGAGTCGAAATCGACGCCCGCGTACCCTCCCAAGCAAGCCTCGGAAAAATGCGCCAGGTGGGCGCCGCGCTTCCGGGCCTCTTTCATCTGCCGGACGATATAGCCGAAATTGCGGCCGATATCGCGGCTGACGGGAAACTGGCAGGTGGCGATTTTCAAGGGCGTGGGGATGTACGCCTCCTTTCAGATGAACAGCGAATACAGTCGCGCCCGCGCCATGTGAATGCGGATCGACACGGGCCGCCCCTTCAACTCGGACAGGTCCGAGCGGCCGTTCCAAGTCACCACCCGCGACAACTCGTCGCCGACGAGGGCGTCGGCGGCGTCCAGACCGTACCCGGGAAAGGGCTCCACGGGTTCCGGCGGGGTGGTCGGCGGCACCACCAGCTCCACGCGCACCCAGCCCCCCTTTTCGGTCTCGTAGTTCAGGCGCATCTCGGTGCCGTGGCACGGTCTCTGTACCATGGTAAAGCGGGCTTCCCCCTGCGCCTCAAGCGCCACCAAGCGATCCTTCTTCCATAGCGCCCAGCGCCACTCGGTGACACTGGAATTCTCCTTTTCGCTATAGGCGTTGATCTTGAAGTCGTGGCGCTGTTTGTAGCCTATGAAGGGCAGACCCCACTCCTCTTCAGAAAACTCGACCAGATCGCGGCGCGAATAGACCGACTCGTATTCGCCGCGCTCGATGATGGGCACGCGCTCGGGCCGGCTCCACAGCAGGCCGTCCCGGCTCGTCGCCAGCTGGACGTCGACGGTAGAGGTCAGGCGGTGGTAGAACGGCACGAACATCAGGTGCAAATTGCCGTTGTATATGCCCCCGTTGTCCCGCCCGTCGCCCCCGGCTTGAAATCCGCCGGTCCCGGAGGCGCCCGCCATCTTGTGCGGATAGCGGCAGTAGCCCGAGCCGTAGACATCGTCGTCGAGGGGGTCCTGCGGGTCCGTCATGAAGACGAATTGCGGTTCCTCCCACTCGTCGAAGCGCTTGCCCGCGCTGCGGCGCACCGCCCGCCGGCGCTCGAGATGGCCGCGGTGATAGGCGACGTATTCGCCCTTGTCCTCGTCGTAGAATGCGAAGTACTCGCCGTCCAGTGTCCGCGAGCCCAGGTCCCTAAGCGGCTTTTCAATAGGCGTCCAGCGAAGGCCGTCCGGCGACACGGCCCCGAAAATAGCTTGGCGGATCTCCGCCTTCTCGGCGACCTGCGCGTCGGAGAACCCCTCGTGCTGCATGGCCTTGCGCATCTCGAGGTAGCGATCAATCGTCATGTCTGCATCAATGGCGCCATCAACGAAAAAGCGACCCTCCACCCGCACGGCTTTGTAGCGCTCCTCCGGCGGCGCGGTCGGATCGATAAATAAGCTGCGGATGGCGAAGTGGCTGCGCAGGTGTAGCAGGTTGTTGGCCGTCGATCCGCCGTAGTCGACCAGGCCGAGTTCGGGTTTTTCCCAATGCAGGCCGTCTTCGCTCTCGGCGTAGGCGTCGTAGTCGTTGCCGTCGTCCCCGGTGCAATGGTACCACACCCGGAGACGGTCGCCCTCGCGGAGCACCATGAGCGGTGTGAGGTTTTCTGCTTCCCAGGGGTGCTCCCGCTGGTGGAGGAAGGGCTCCGACCAACGGCCCGGCTGGACCTTGAGCTGCAGATCCCCCAAGGGCGGGTCCTGTATCCAGCTCAAACCGTCCTCGCCGACTCCGCCGTGCCCCGGCCAGATGCCGCACCAGTCGATGAAGGGGGTGGGTCCGATCACATTTTCATCCATTGCGTTCTCCCTCTTTTCAGGATCGTTATCTCTAAGTCACGCCGACCGCTAGGCCGCGGCTACGGCGGAGAAACTCCTCTTGCCTGCGTTATGTTTGGTCGATCGCCGCCAACTCGTCCTGCCATAGCGCGACGGCACGTTCGAAAACATCGGGGGCTAGCGCAGGTCCCTCCACAGCCGCGACGATTTCGTCCACCTGCTCTGCGGTGCTCATGCCGGTGATCAGACTACCCATGACCGGCGTCGACAACAGGGCGCGCAAGGCAAAGCTGGTCATCGACGGACCGATCTCCTCGGCGAAAAACTCCGCGATCCGCTGCCGTTTGGCGTACAGCTTCGCAAAGGGGTCTCCGCTGCGCCTGTCGCCGCTATCGGCGGCGTAGTGCGCGTGGCGGTCCGTCAGCATGCCGCCCTGTAACGGGCTGAACCCCAGGAGCCCCATGTTTCGCTGGGCCAGCTCTGTATAGAGGGCGCCGTAGTCCAGGCGAGCGAGGTTGCACACGCTGATAACGCCGGAGAAATGGCCCGAGTCGATGACCTCCATTTTGCAGGAGGCACTGGGGAAAACCATCAAATACCCCGCCTTGCCTTCGTCGCGCAGTTGTTGGAACGTGGAGACCATCTCATCCACCACGGAGCGGAATAGGGCGAGCGGTTCGAGGGCGGTGCCGGGGGCGACCCGCCACTGGTATTGCAGGATATCGATGCGATCCGTGCGCAGGGCGACCATATGGTCCTCTACGCGATGGCGGAATTTCTGCGGATCAAATTTGTTTTGGTCTTCGTCTTCGGGGAAAATCATCTTGATGGCATGGACCAGTTGCCCCGCTTGCGGCCACTGGTCCAGAACGTCGGCCAACACCGGCCAGGTGTCGTATTCTTTGCAGGAGTGGATGAAGTTGATACCGGATTCCAAACCGCGGCGCAGGGCGTCTCGCTTGAACTCGGGCTTTTTGCGAGACGCGCTGCCGTACATCATGCCGAAACAGATGGGCGAGACCTTCAGGTCCGTTCCCGGAATACGCCTGTGTTCCACGCTACCTCGCTGTGTTAGAAGGCATCAAAGACAACGAACTGACTTCGTTAGCCGGGCGGCTGCCATGGGCTTGGCAGCGGCTCCTCGGGATGACTAGGCTCAAGTATAGGAAATTCAAAAGTCGTTTCCAAGACATAGGCTCGACCTCAACTTGAAAAGCCCTGTATAGCATCCATACAACGCCAAATCGCCACTGCAGCCGATCGACTACCTCGGCGGCGCGTTTGCCGGCCGAGACGAAATACTCGATTTTATCGCGTCGAATCTGCAAAAAATGCTCGTGGATTCCCAAGGGGCATAAGCATATCACCGCAACGCAGCTCTACATCGAAAGGTGAATTGAGCCGTGCAGACCGAATTCGAAGAAAATGGATACTACGTCCTGCGGGGCATACTAACCGAGGACGAAGTCGACCGCCTGGCCGGACCGATCCGCGCCGCTTTCGCCAACGGGACCTACGATGGTTTTAAAGCCGAAGCGGCCTATCCGCAGCCGGGGGTCTACTCGATGGGACCGCGGGTATTGGCGGATCATCCGCAGATCGCCGAGGTCAGCTTGGCGCACCCGGGGATCGTCGGAGCCGTAGAAGAGCTCTTCGGCGAGCCGGCGACGCTGGCGCAGTATTGGTCAATCATGCGGCCACCGGGGGCCGGCATCAGGGACGAGCCCTTTGTCAAAGGCGCTGGTGCCCACTTCGACTACAAACCGTGGCGCTGTGTCGGCTCTTATGTCAAATGGATGTTCGCAGTGATTCCCTTTGTCGACTATACCGAAGAAGTGGGGCCGCTCTGCGTCGACCCCGGCTCCCACCGCAAGACCAGGGTGCTGCCCTCGGACGGGCGGGTGCACCAGGTCGACGCGGCGCAGGTGCCGGTGGCGGCGGAAACCAATTTCGTCGATCCGGAGCTGAAGAAGGGGGACGTGGTCCTGATGCATGGCTTTTGCTGGCACGAGGCCCGGCCCAATTACGGCACGACCGACCGCTGCGGGCTCTATATGAAGTTCCACGCCAAATCGTCCCCTCCCGCCTGCGGTCCGACGATCTATCCCAGCGCCGGCCACGATGTTTTGCGTCCGGAGGCCAAACACCTGCTGCCCTATCACCGGGGCGACGGCCAGTACGCGGCGGTGCGCGACGTGCCGGTGGGCGGGGTCGACGAGGGGCGATTGTTGATCGAAGACCGCGAGGGCCGGGTGTTGGTGCTGGGCGACGGGGAGGGCGGCTGGGCCTTGCCGCGCTATGCGGCGGCGGAGGACGAAAGTGCCGGCATACTGGATGTCTGTAATGTGATGGGTTCGGTGCTAAAACAGGCGCGAGCCGAATTGGGCCTGCCGCTGCCGTGGCTGAGCTGGTTGCAGGATGTGGCCGGAGCAAGGCCCGACGGCGAGGCGGGCGAATGGCGCTGCCGGGTGTACGGCCATCGCTTGAATGATGCCGCGCCGGAGATCGGCGGGGCACACCGCTGGCTGGCGGCGGCCGACTTGGAGGCAGTGACTCTCGAGGACGGCGCGTCGGTGCGCAAGTGGTTGCGCATGTGGCAGGAGCAAGAGGACGAGGAAGGGCGGGCGGTCACCCGCAGCTTTGGTTTGCCGACCACCGACGTCGAGTATTACAACTACAATGGCGGCGGCAATCCCCAGGGCACCTATCGCATCGGGGTCTTCGACAGCGAGGGGCGCCCGCCGCGCCCGCCGACGAAGCTCGCAGAGAGGGTCTGATAGGCGATGGACGATCGACATAGACCAAAGTACCACTTCACGGCAGCTGAAAATATCTGTTACCCCTTCGATCCCCAGGGATGCGTCTACTGGAAGGGCCGCTACCATCTCTTCTACGCCTGTCAATTAGATGACGTGGGTCTCTGGGGCCACGCCTCCAGCGCGGACCTATTGCACTGGCAGGACCATCCGATTCCCCTTGGTATCGCCCCTGAAGATCCGGAGGAGCAAGTGTACGCCGGAGGATCCCTTATCAATAAAGAGGGCGTCCCCACCATGATCTACCACGGCGTCAATTCCGGCACCTGCATCGCTACCAGTACAGACGATGAATTGGTCCACTGGGAAAAACATCCGGCCAATCCCGTGATCCCTTTGCCCAATGAGGGCGATCCGGGCTATGGGGTATACCACGTTTGGGATACTTGCGGTTGGGTCGACGGGGATATGCACTACTCTATCAGCGGCAACAAACCCCACACCCCGCCGGAGACGGACGGCGATGTCGCCTTCCTGTTCAAATCCCGCGACCTGGTGCACTGGGAATACGTGCACCCCTTTTACGCCTCGGACCGGCGCTGGACCGGGGCGGACGAGGACTGTTCCTGTCCGGATTTTTTCCCTCTGGGCGACAAACACGTCCTGATGTTTATCAGCCACAACAAGGGCACCCAGTATTATATCGGCCGCTATGAGGGGGAAAAATTCTATCCCGAGGGGCACGGCCGCCTAAATTGGCCGGGCGGTCCCAGTTTTGCCCAGGAGAGTCTGCTGGATGCCAAAGGTCGGCGCATTTTTTGGGCCTGGCTCTGCGAATCGCGGACCCGCGAAGCCCAGTTCAGTAGCGGTTGGTCCGGGGTGATGAGCCTGCCCAGGGTCATATCCTTGGCCGATGACGGCACGCTGCGCATCGACCCCGTCGAGGAGCTGCCGGCCCTGCGCCAGAATCACCGTCAACGCCGGGATCTCGCCCTGGCCGACGGCGCGGAACAGGGGCTGGAAGAAGTCGCTGGCGATTGCCTGGAACTGGTTCTGGACATCGAGCCGCCCGGCGCTGGTGTCTGCGGTATCAAGGTCCGCTGTTCTCCCGACGGCCAAGAGCAAACCGCGATTATCTTTGACGCCGCGAATGAAATGCTGACCATCGATACGACCCGATCCAGCCTGAGCCCCGATATATTTCAGCCGTGGCCCATACCGCAGGGGGCCTTCCACCCGGAGCTTATGGAGGGAGGGAAGGTGGATGATGTCCGGGTCCAGGAGGCGCCACTCGCCCTTGCGCCGGGAGAGCGGCTGGCACTGCGGATCTTCCTGGACTGCTCGGTCCTGGAAGTATTCGCCAACGGCCGCCAGTGCATATGTCAGCGGATCTACCCCACCCGCAGCGACAGCCTCGGCGTCGCGCTGTTCAGTCGCGGCGGCGAGGCGGTCGTGCGGCAGCTCGACGCTTGGGATCTAACCGCGACCTTTTCCCGGTGATGGGTGATATGGAAACAGTCCCACGACATGGAGAGCGCCGGGACCTGGCCCCGTGTAATACCCTGCACTTTCGGCCCGAAGGGGCACTGGTCGGGGACGCGGCGTTCTTCAGCCGGGGGGAAGAATGCCATATTTTTTATTTGAGTAATAGGCTCGACACCCCACCCAGATTGCCCCGCTGCCAACTCGACCACGCCGTCAGTACGGATCTGCTCCACTGGGAGGGTCTGCCCCCGGCGCTGCTGCCGGGCGATCCGGGAGCGCCGGATGACGACGGGATAGGCGGCCCGACGATCGTCCAGGATGGGGAAGCGTATCAAATGTTCTACGCCGGCACCAACCCCCAGGTGATTTATCGGGCGCGCAGCGACGACCTGGTAGCGTGGGAGAAAGACGATCCCTTGAAGCCCGT
The DNA here is from genome assembly GCA_002724215.1 of Gemmatimonadota bacterium. Taxonomy (GTDB): domain Bacteria; phylum Latescibacterota; class UBA2968; order UBA8231; family UBA8231. Next base: position 10,836 of record PBOD01000084.1, read on the forward strand.
AATCGCGCCCGATCCCCGCTGGTACGTTCCCCACGACGCCCCAGTGGAGGATCCCTACCTGCTCACGGCGTGGCGAGATCCGTTTCTGTTTTACGACGACGCGGGCGAACAATATGTCATGCTCACCACGGCCCGACTCAACCACGGCCCGTTGTGGGAGCGCGGTTGCGTGGCCTGGACCGTCAGCAAAGACCTTAAAAGCTGGCAAGTAAAACCGCCCCTGTACAGTCCCGGAATCGGCGCTGCGCTCGAAGTAACCGAGATCTTTAAAATGGGCGAGCGCTACTACTTGGTCTTCTGCCACGGGGAGACCAACACCACGCGCTACCGGATTGCGGAACGGCTGGAAGGCCCCTATCGCCGCCCTGCCGATGATATTCTGTTGCCCAATTATATGTACGCCCCTCGCACGGCCGTGATACGGGGCGAACGCTATCTCATACCCTGGGTCGCCGACCGCATCGGCGGGACCGATGATTACCAGCCCGAATGGGGCGGTGAAGGATACGCCTGGGGCGGCGCGCTGGGCACCCCCCAGCACATCCGCACCTTGCCCGGCGGTGGCATCGGTTTGTTTTACCCGCAACTCGTCGATCGCCTGGCAGGCGAGGCGTTGCTGGATCCGAATTTATTGGCGCAGACGCGCGCTGGACGGGGCGTGTGGAAGGGGGTGTCGGGAAAACTCTCCGCCTCTTCAGATCAGGGGTTGGCCCGAAGCATGCTCGCTACAGGGGGCAGGGATTTTATACTCTCCTGCGAAGTAACCGTGAAACGAGGTGCTGCCGCCGGCTTGATTCTCCGCGGGAGCGCAACGGGGGAAGCCGGTTATTTCCTGCGCTTAGAGCCCGACGCGGGCGTGGTTGCGCTGTGGAGATACCCAAGACCCTGGGTGGTTTCCCGCCCGCTGGCGATGAAAATCACGCCCGACCTCGATTACAATCGACCTATGGAACTAAAAGTCTTGCTCCACCGGCACGTCTTGGACACCTATCTGAATGACAGGCTGGTAATATCGCGCGCCGTGCACGATTACAAGGAAGGGCGTTTCGGGTTTTTCGTCGAGGATGCGGAAGCCGAGTTCGCCGCGCTCGCAGCCAGTGAGCTCAGGGAGTGAGTGTGGGCTAGACTCCGCTCATTGGTTCCGTTCGCGGGAGGTGCCCGCCGCAGTTCGCAGCGAAGGTCTGAGTTTTTACCAATGAATATTGTAAATGGCGCCCTGCTCCACTTCTAAACGCAAGCTGACGGCATTGTACTGGTAGGGCGCCACTTCCGCCCCCTCCCAGCGCAGCACGTGGTCGACGCGGTCGCCGGACACCACCCGGCAGCGGTCGCTCTCAAAGCCCGGCAGGGGCTTGCCGAAGGGGTCGCACAACTCGGCCCGCAGGCAACCGTCCAGGCGGGCATCGACGCGCAGTTCGGTGCCGCCCAGGACAAAGGGCCTCGTCCACAACCGCCCCATCCCGCCGGCGGCGGTAGCAAGCCCCATAAAACGGTTTTTAGGGAAGCGGGCGGCGCGCACCGTGGCGCGCTCCCGCTGCGGATCGCGCACTTCGCCGTGCAGACAGGGATTGGCCGTGTAGAGCAGCAGCCAATCGTCCCCGGCTTCTAGCAGGCGGTCCGGGGCGTAGACCATGCCGGCCTCTTCGTCGTCCTCGCGGCGGATCCAGGGCACGCGCAGGGGGCGGTCCCAGCGTTGTCCGTCGCGGCTGAAACACAACTCGATATCCATGGTCTTCGCCGCCACCGGATAACTGCCCAGCATGCCGATGCGCCAGCCGGCCTGGCGGTGGACGGCCAGGTAATAGAACTGCTGGTCCGTCCGGTCGCCCGCGTCGGGCGCGATAATCAGGTCCGCATCGCTCCAATTCTGGCCGTCCGTACTCGTGCGCCGGTGGATGGCGCGCAACATAAAGGGCGCGTTGTCGTCTTCCCACCGTCGCGGGCTGCCTTCTATATTGCACATGGGCCAGGGCGCGTACAGTTCGTACAGGCCGCGTTCCTCGTCGCGGTGCACGTAGACCGCGTCGTTGGCGCGCAGTCCTTTGAGGCGCACCAGCTCTTCGGCGTCCAGCCTTTCCAGCAGGTGTCCCCACTGCGCCTCTTCCCCCGGCACAAAACGCCCCAGGGCTTCCTGACCCGGACCCTGGTCCCGCGCTTCCACTGGCGGCGGTAGACCCGGCGTCCAGATCCACGATCCCAGTTCCAGCGGGTGGTAGATGATCGGCTGATCGAAATCGGCTACTTCCCAGTGCAGCCCGTCGCCGCTTTCGGCCATCAAGTAGCGCAGGAAGGGCCGGTGATTGACCCAGAAGTACATGCGCCAATGGCCGCCGTCGACCCGGGATACTTGCGGCTGGGTGCAGCGCTCGACCCCTTCGGCCAAGCCCTTGATGGCCAATCTGTTGGTATCCTCGCCGTCCACCTGCACCTGGCCCAGCATCGGTTTTTCCCAGTGCAGCCCATCCGCGCTTTCGGCTATCGCAATGCTCCTCAGATTCGCCGCAAAGTCCGAGACGCTATAATACATGCGCCAGCGCCCGTCCTCCAGCAGCACGATAGAGCTGGCAAAGCTCATGCAGCGCTTGCCGTCCGAAGGCCGGTCCGGCTCCAGGACGGTCCCTAGTTTCTCCACCGGGCCGGGCACTGGCTCCAGGTTGTGTGCCGCAGCGATGGCGGCATCGTCGAAAAAATAAATCATGCTATGGCTCCATTTTTCGCATTGATTTGCTGATTGCAAGCACAACGAATATGTTTTCCCGGTAGCGCCAATTCCATGGGCTGCCCATCTTCGCAGGAGCGAGGGCAAGATTGTCCGCACAACCCGATACATCGCCACCCCACACCCCTCCAGGCCACCGTGGCCCGCGCATCACCGGGCGCGCCGTATTCTTTGGTGCCCTCACCATTTTCTTCTCCTTCTGCTACATCGTCTACGTCGGTCAGGGCATGCGCGTCGGCAGCTATGTGCATTCGCAATTTCCCATGGCCGTGTTCATGCCCTTCGTGCTGTGGCTCTTCGCCAATATGGCCCTAAAGCGGCTGTGGCCCCAGCGCGCTTTACGCCAGGGCGAACTAGTGACCATTCTCTCCATGCTCTGGATCGTGGGCACCATCCCCCAGCTGGGCTGGATGAACTACTGGATACTGACCCTGGCCGGCCCCACGTACTTCGCCACCCCTGCCAACCAGTGGGCGGAGACCTTTTTTGCCCTGATGCCCTGGCACGTTTTTCCCGAATCAACGAGCCGGGTGATCGACTCGTTCTGGTACGGTCTGGCCGCCGGCCAAGACCTGCCCTGGGATGGCTGGGTACAGCCACTGGCCCAGTGGCTGGGCGTCTCGCTGGGCATGGTGGCTTTCGGCTTTTGCCTGATGGTAATCTTTCAGCGCCAGTGGGTCGACGCCGAAAAGCTGACCTTCCCGCTGGCGCAGATGCCGCTGGATCTGACCCAGGGTTTCGACGGGCCTAGAGCTGTGCCCGACATCTTCCGCTCGCGGCCGTTCTGGATCGGCTTCACCCTGGTATTTCTGCCCATTCTCTACAATATAATCACCTATTTCACCCCGGGTCTGCCACCCGTCGAATTCTACTGGAAATTCTACGAACTCCCCCTGGGTCCGGAATTACCCACCCTCTTCTTCCGCATCATGCCCCTGGTACTGGCCGTGACCTATCTGTGTCCGGTGGACATTCTCGGCAGTCTGGTCTTCTTCCATTTGCTGGCCGTGCTCAAACAAGGATTCATGCAACGCACCGGCTTTAGCGTCGGCCTGTCTGGACAGCAGATCAACGCCCGGGAGATCCTCTATTTAGAAAGTTACGGCGCCCTGGTCTTCATCGGCGTCTGGTCCATTTGGCTGGCCCGCCGCCATTTGCGCCAAGTCTGGCACCAGGTGCGCAGCGGCCAGGGCGATCCCCGCGAGGTGACACTCTACCGCCTGGCCATAGCTGGCCTGGTGCTATCCACGGTCTGGGTCGTCGGCTGGGCTATGGCCCTGGGCATGAGCCCGGGCATAGCCCTGGCCACTTTTGCCCTCATGGCCTTGACCTACTTCGTCACCATCAAGCTAATCGCCGCCACCGGCTTTGCCTATCTATTGCCCAATAAACCGCACATCAAAGGCGAGTCCTTTATCGTCGACCTGGTCGGTACCACGTACCTATCGTCGCAGAGCCTGGTGGCCTTCAAAATATTTACCAGCAATATTTTCTTTGGCACCTTTCGCATCCCGGCCTGGCCCGCCATCGCCCACCACCTGCGTTTCTTCTCCCTGCGCGAGCAGCCGCGCTGGGTGACCGCCGCCGTATTCGTGGCCTTCCCCATAGGCTTTCTGACCGCGGCCGGCGCCACCCTCGATCTGGCCTACNAGGAAGGGGGCCTCGTCTTCACTGGCGGCCGCACCGATCTCTATACCGAAAGCTTCGGCGATATAGCCCGCAAAATCGACACNCCCACCCAGCCGGATCCGGGCAAGTGGGGCGTCTGGCTGGTGGGGTGGTTCGAAGCCGGANTCATNGCCTTTTTGCGGGGCCGTTATTACTGGTTTTCCCTGCACCCCATCGGCCTGGCCTTCCAGTACACCTTTGGCACCTGGATCTACTGGTTCAATCTCTTTTTAGTGTGGATTGTAAAAATGGTGCTGTTGCGCTATGGCGGCGTCCGGCTCTATCGCGCCGGCAAACCCTTCTTCTACGGCCTGGCCATCGGCTATGTAGTCGGCGTGACCCTGTCTGTGGCAGTGGACTTAGTGTGGTTTCCGGCGGAGGGTCACCGTACCCACGGCTGGTGAGATGGTCTCTTGAAACGCTAAACTAGCGCGCTATTAAGTGCCTTCCTCTTCCTCAGTAGCCAACACCACCTTGTCTATATTGAGTCGTTTGGCGATTTCCATGACCTCGAGCACCAGACCGTGCCGCGTCTTCTTGTCTGTGCGGATGATCAACGTCAGGCTGCGCGTGGTCTGTTTCTCGCGTCCGAGCAAGGCCGGGAGTTCCGCCAACGTCGTTAAATTGCGGTTGATCTCCAAAGCGCCGCTCTTGTCGATTGAAGCCACTAATTTCTTCTCTTCGACAATAGTGGCCTGCTGCGCCAGGGGCAATTCCACCCGCAAACTGTGGGGCTGCTTAAAAACCGTGGTGACCATGAAGAAAATCAGCAGCAGGAAAACGCAGTCGATCAGCGGCGTCAGATTGAGCCCTTCGTCTTCCAGCTCTTCGATTATCGGCGTTCGCGGCACCATCTAAAGGGCTTCCTCTTTGGCAAAAGCAATGCCGGCGACATCGGCGGCTTTGGCCGCATCCACCACCAGAACCACGTGCTCCTGCGCGCAATCGACATGGGCCTGGATGATGATATTGTCGTTATTGGCTTCTTTCATCGCGCCCTTGAGGCGCTCGACCAACGCTGCCGGCACCACGTCCTCCCCACCGATCTGGATGCGCCCCTGGGCGTCGATGTGGATATTGACATTCTTCTTATCCTGCTGTTCAGTGGCCTGGCTCTCGGCCGGAAGGTCTACGTCCAGCCCCTTGGCGTGGATGAAGACCGTGGTGACCATGAAGAAAATCAGCAGCAGGAAAACGCAGTCGATCAGCGGCGTCAGATCGGGTTCTTCGTCTCCGGTCAGGCCTTCGCGCTTACGGCGCAACGCCAGTGCCATCAGCCGGCCGCCTCGCCTTCGAGCGGCTCCTGACCGGTCATCAGCAGCGTGTTGACAAAAGCCAAACCGTACACTTCCAGCCGGCTGCGTTGGTGTTCGGCGCGCCGGGCCAGATAGCGGTAAGCCACGATGGTGGGGATAGCAATGGCCAGGCCCGTGGCCGTGGTGACCAGGGCTTGCGAAATGCCACCGGCCACTACCTTCGGGTCGCCCGTGCCCGCCACGGCAATGGCCTCGAAGGAGGTGATCATGCCCAGGATCGTCCCGAACAAGCCCAGTAACGGCGAGATATTGCCGACGGTATTGAGGACTGCGAGGTAGCGACTCAGGTAGGTCTTGCCGGCTTCGTCGGTCTCCAGCACCAGTTCGTCTTTGAGGTCGGAAAGTTCCTTTTGCTCGAGCAAGAAACGGGAAAGGTCGCCGGCGCCGGCTTGTTCGGCCTTGCGCACCAGGCGCTCATTGGTGGGCCGGAATTCGCGGCGCTCGACCATCAGCGTGCCAAAGCGCTTGAGCAGGGAAGCGAAGATATAACACAGAGGGCCTTTGTGGTCGCGGCAGTACTGGGCAGCGGCCTCCTCGCCCCCATCCACCAGCGCGCGTTCCGCCTCTTCCAGGGTCTGCTGGGCGGCCTGCTCATCGGGAATACGGCTGAGAACGAAGATTCTTTCGATAATGAAGGTCAGTGAGAGGACGGCGCACAGTCCCAGGGGGATCATAAGGATGCCGCCGGCTAACAGGGTTTCCATAAAGCATGCCTCCCGCAATGAAGTGGTTCAGCTAGAAAATACCGCGCTGGATCATGACAGCGTGCAAGCCCACGTCCACTGATGGCCGGTACTATCCCGCGCCGCGACAATATACTTCGCCGCGCCGGATATGCCAAAGAAATTAATCCGTCTTCAATCGCCCCACCTCAAACCGAAAAAATTCACTTCATTCTAATGCAATTTACTTCATTAGAAATGCAATACATAAACCCTTGCAACTCCATTTCCATTTTCGTATGGTACTGGACGCTTTGCTAAAACGCTGGTTGCTCCCATAGGCGGATTCACATGACAGCTCTGCTCATCATAGGGTCTTTGCTAGGCTTAGTAGTAGGCTCGCACTTCGTGCCGACCCCGGACGAAATCAGCGCCTCTTTTAAACAGGCGCAGAAGTTCTACGCGGCCGAAGACTACGAGCAGGCCATCGATACGTATGAGCAGATCAATGCCATTGAAAGCCCGCTGCTCTACACAGACGAGGTCACAGCCGAAGTGGGCGCGATTTCAGCGCCCATCAAGGAAATCGCCCTCTATCAGACCGGCAACAGCTACTTCAAGCGCGCCCAGGAAACCCTGCGCTTAGCCGCCCGCGAGCGCGATCCCGAACGCCAGCGCCAAAAAACCGAGCAGGCAGCGGCCGATTTTGCCGAGGCAGCTACCTATTTCCTCAAAGCAGAAGCCCAGACCACGGTTCCACAGCTGCGCGATCTGGCCCGCAACCGGCTGATCAACTGCCTCTACGAAAGCGGCGACCACCAACGCACCATAGAAGAGGGCCGGGCCTTCCTGGCGAAATACCCCGACAGCCAGTTCCAGGACAATGTCCTTTACAATATCAGCTGGGCCCACTTTGACTCGGAACAGTACGATGAAAGCGTCGCGACCTTCCAGGACCTCGTGCGGCACTTCCCCAAAGGGTACCGCGCCGAGCGGGCCCTTTTCCAGATCGGCGAAGCCCATTTTCTGCGGCAGCGATACGACGAGGCTACCACCTGGTACCAGCAAGTGGTGGATCGCCAGGACATCGATCATCTGAGCGAGCGCGAACTACTGAAGATGCGGCGCGAGAAAATCGCCGGCCTGGTAGACGAAACCGCCCTGGAACTGGCGGCCAAGGCCCAGATCAAAGTGGGAGACTGCCGCGCCAGAAGCGGGGATTTCAGTCGGGCGGCTGCGGCCTACAGCAAAGTCATTACCTCTTTTGCCCAGGAACAGAGATTAGTGGCCGAGGCCTATATCCGCCTCGCCGACATGTACACCCAGAGCGGCGATGTCGAGGCCGCCGAGCGCACCTACCGCGAGGCCATCGACGGCAGCAAGAATCGCATCTTTCAAGCCAGCATGCAGTCCCTGTTGGCCGAACACCACTACCGCCTGGGCAATTACCAGCGGGCCGTATCCGAATACGAGCTCTATTTGGACGCGTACGGTGATGTGGCCAAAGCCGCTGGATTGGCCCCGCCGTGGGCCCTCTACAAAATCGGCCGCGCCCACTACGAGTGGGCCGAAAGCCAGGCCGGAGCCAATGACCAGGCGCGTCGGGGCTACGAGCGGTCCATCGACACCTACGAAAGCATCCAAGCCGCCCATCCGGCCAGCGAATTGACCCTGGCGGCCACGCCTTTTAACATCGCCTTGTGCAACCAGATGATCGGCGCCATGGACAACCCCGAACACACGGCTCGGGCCCTGGCGCTCTACGCCGAAATCGCGGCGGCCGATCAGGACCGGGACTACGTGCGCAGCGCCCTTTTCCAGGCCGCCCGCATCCACTATCAAGCAGCCAATTACGAACGGGCCATCGACGCCTATCAGCGCATTCTGGTAAAATATCCCGACGACCCCCAGCGCCACGGAGCCCGCTTCGAACTGGCCCTGTGCTACCGAGACCTGGGCGAGACCGGCAAGGCCGTGGAGGTTTTTCGCCAACTCGATCGGACATCGGAATTATTCCCCAAATCCATGCTCGAGGCCAGCAACCTGCTGGCCAACGAGCGCGACTTCGCAGGCGCTCTAGCAGCGCTCGACGCAGGCCTGAAAGTCAGCACAGACGAGCAAGAACAGGCCCGTCTCCACTATATGAAAGGCCGCACCCAGATCGAAATCGAAGCCTTTGACCAGGCCGTGGAGGCGCTGGGCAGCACCATTGGCCTGGCAGGCGACGACGAGGAGGTACGCCAGGGCGCCCTGTATGGACGCGGAGTCAGCTTGCTCAAATTGAAGCGCTACGAAGAGGCCGTCGCCGACCTGGAAGTGCTGTTGCACAGCGGCAATGAGGAGCTGACAGCAGCGTCCCAGCGCATGCTGGGGCTGGCCCATCTAGAGCTGGGACAGGAGGCAAAAGCCATAGAGGACTACCAGGCCCTGGTGCAAGCGGCAACCAATCCGGACGAGCGCGCCGAACACTNGCTCGTGCTGGCCGAACTGCACTACAGCCTGGGCGCATTCGACCGCGTCGAGGNCATCTGCCGCCAGATCCTCGCCATGGACTTGCCCGATGCGCGCGGCGAGCAACCCTACTTTCTGCAGGAGAAAGCCTACTTCCTCCTGGGCGACGCCCACGGTCTGAGGGGCGATAGNCAGTCCCTGATCGACACCTACCAGCAGGCGCTCACCCGCTATCCGGATTCTCACTACTCGGGGGACATGCGCTTTGTTCTGGGGCAGGCGCTATTCGAACGCGAAGACCTCGAGGGCACCGTGTCTATGATCGAGACCTATCTGGAGAAAACGCCCCGACACGCCAATCGCCCGTACGCCCTCTACTATCTGGGCTACGCCCATTTCAACCTGACCCACTTCGATAAAGCCGCCGTGGTCTTTGCGGATTTGGCCGGCGTTTACCCCCGCAGCGAGTTGGCCCCCGATGCCCTCTTCAGAGCTGGGGAAGCGCNCTACAATTTGGGCCAGTTCGAGCCGGCCCTGNAACGCTACCGCCATCTGCTGGAAAACCACCCGCAGGCAGATCTGGCCGACGATGCCCTGTACAATCTNGCCTGGTCCTATTTAAACCTGGAGCGCGAGTCAGAAGCGCTCGACGCCTTCCAGCGCATGGTCTCCGAATACCCGCAGAGTGCCTTGGCCGCCAATGCCCAGTTCACCATTGGCGATTATCACTACAACCAGAAAGCATACGATAGCGCTTTGGCGGCGTACGAAGAGGTCACGCGCCGTTTCCCCACTAGCGACGTAGCGCAAAAAGTGCCCGAATTAATCGACGATCTGCGCGAAGTCGTGGCGTACTTGCGCTACGCCGAAGTAGAGGCCATCTTCGCCCGCGCCCTGGAAGACCAGGAAGCAGACCAGTTTCGCCAGGCGGCCGCTGGCTTCCGGGAAATCGTCCAGCAGCACCCGGGCACGGAAAGCGAGATCGGGGCGCTGAGCAATTTGGGCGTCTGCTACGAGTCCTTGGGGCAGTGGAAAGAGGCGGTGCGAGTGTACGACGAAGTACTCAGCCGCTTTGCCGAAGAGCAGTCTGAGGCTTATCGTTTTGCCCAGATGCACAAAGAGTGGATCGAAACCAACCGTCTGTAGGGGACGCTGTGGCCGCCCAAATCGATTCTTTCAAGCGCTTTTCCACGCCAACGGATGCCCTCAGTCTGGAGGAATTGCTCCGGCGTCAGCGCGAGTTGCTCTACTGGGCAGTTATCGCAGCCCTGGTGGTGCTGGCCGTGCCCGTGACCTACCTGGTGACCAGAGAAGAAGATAAAAAAGCCCCCAAACCCCCGACGATGCACCTGGTGGTGCGCAAACCGCGGCTGACCAAGGCGTTTGAATTTGATAAGCGCCAGATTCCCAAGCGCCAGATGACGCGCCAGGTGCGGGCGGCCAAACCCGAGATCACCCGCAAACCCCAGATCCGCCGCCCCGACCTGGTGGGCAAGATTAAGACCTTTCGCTTCGGTGTCGAAACGGGCGCTGATCTGGGCCTGGAAGTGGTCCAACCCGAAGTGCAGCGGGTGGCCGTAAAAAGTCCCAAAGAGCCGGAAAAGCGCATCAGCATGCAGGAAGAATTTCTCGATCTGGATGCGCTGGACATTGGCCGCTACAAAGGCCTGGTGGTCCAGGACCCGGCCGACAAACAGAACATCACGGGTTTTGTCTACCTGGCCCTTGCCTGGGGCAACGACTTCAAGCCTTCTACCCAGCGCGCCATCTTTGAGCTGGTCGAAGCCATTAACGGCTTTACCCAGATCCGGGCCGAAGTGGACGACCATCTGTTCCTGGATTCGCGCGCCATTTTCAGGTCGCCCTTCGTGTACATCTCCGTCGATCAGGCCTTCGAACCCACCGAGCAGGAGATCTCCAATCTGGGCACTTATCTGCGCCAGGGCGGCTTTGCCCTGGTCGAGGCCATGAGCGAATTGGGTCGAGATGCGGCCACCGAGTATACCCCTGCTGAAGCCTCCCTGCGAGAGCTGCTCAAGGCCTCCCTGGGCCGGGATGCCCGTTTTAAGGTCATCCCCAATGACCATCCCATCTACCACAGTTTCTACGATTTTGACGACGGCCCGCCGCCGCAGCGGACCCAGGAACAGCTCAGATTCGGCCGCGATTTCAATCCTGAGGTGCCTTTTTTGGAAGGCATTTTTCTGGGCGATCGTCTGGCAGTGATCTTCACGACCAAGGAATACGGCCGCGCCTGGGAGAAGGAGTTTCGCAATGAACCGCAATTGCAGATAGGGGTCAATCTGGTGGTTTTCGCCCTGACCCAGCAAGGTTCTATTGCCCAGCAACAGATCGATTTCTACACGGAGCAGAACCGATGAATAGAGCGGCGAGATACCGCCTGCTAATCTGTGCCTTGGCGCTGTCCGGGCTGCTAGCCGGTTGTTTCCTCTTCCCCGCGGCGGTCAAGCACGAGACCTTGCTGGCGCCCTTCGTCGGGCAGGGGCCGGTAACCGCCGAGGCTGACGGCAGCTATAACCTGCAGGAGGACGGCGTCGTTTCCTGGGAACTGGCCGGTCTGCGCCTCGAGGTCGAGCATATGACTGACGCCAAGCTCAATGCCCTGTTCCCGGACGAGTCGTCCCGCGGCAAATACTCGACCAACCCCTACACCTACGGCAACTGGATCGACACGCGCCTGGGTTATACCCCCAACCGTTTTACCGTATTCAAGATCTCGGTCTTCAACCGCACTCTGCCGAAAGTGATGCTCGACCCCCTAGCGGCGGTGCTGGAGACCGACCAGGGTCAGTTTCTGCGCGCCTACGGCATCACCTCGGCGTCGCCCCACGTCAATTTCGAAAATTACTACCGCTCGCAGCGGGGCCAGAGCGGCAACGAGTTTTACCGCTTTGAATTGCGCATGGGCATGGTGCGCTCTTACAACTACGAAGAGGATCAACCCATATTCAAGGGCGAGAACTACGGCGGCTACATCGTCTTCGACCCGGTTTATCCCGAAACCGAGGAAGTGGCGTTAACCTTAAAGAATTTCGTCCTGCGCTTCGGGGCTTTTGACCAGCCGGTGGAAAAGCGGGATCTGCGCTTTGACTTTAAACACCAGATGGTCGCCCAGGTCATCGAGCAAGGGGGGGATGGCGGCGGCCAGACCGTGGCGCTGATGATCTCGGAAGAGGGGCCCAGTCAGGTTATGGGCAATCTGCCCGGTGAGCGCACCCGCGATCGCAGCGCCATCCAGGCGGCCGTGCGCCAGCGCTTGGCGGGCCTCAACCGCTGCTTCGCCGGGGCCTTCGACAAAGGGGAAGCCAGTGAAGGTGCGGTGACCATGCGTTTCACCATTGAGGTCGGCGGCGCTGTTTCCGAAGCCAAGGTCACCGAATCCAACGTCGACAGCGAGGCGGTGGGGCAGTGCATGGAGCAAGAGATCCGCGGCTGGACGTTCAGGCCCATTGACATTGCGGCGCTGCAGGCGCCCACCGGCGGGGCGAGCAGTGGTGAGAATGCCCTGGAAACCAGCAGGCCCGGCCGCCCGGGCCTGCGATCGACACCAATGCCCGTATTTGTTACCTATCCCTTTAACTTCAAGGTGGAATAGTGCGCCTCGAATTACCTCTCTGTCTCATCTTTCTTTTTTTCGCCGCTTGCGGGCGCGAAGAGGCGCCGCAGCTCGATGTACACCAGATCCTCGACAAATCCGGCGATGCAGTCAAAGCGCGCTTGGGTGAGCCGGAGATCGACTTTACCCGCTCTGAAAAGGTAACTACCCTGCAGTGGCGCAATATCGATGGCGACAGCACATGGGTCTATATCGACTTGATCTACGACAACGCTTCTTATGTGACCTACACCTTCAAAAAGATGGACCCTTTTGATATGGCGGAAGCCCTGCGTCGCGTGGGTCTGACTCTGCCAGAGGAAGAGCCGGAACGCACTTGGGAGAATGGTTCGATGCGCTGGCAACCTTTCGACCCCTACCACCGCCTAGTAGTCAACCCGGTTACCAAAGCCGTTACCATAAGCCTAGACTTTGACGAAGTATCAGAACGAGAAACAACTGAAGAATGAACCGGTTTACACGGGTACTAGGCTTTGTTGTGGCAGCGCTGTCGCCCGCGCTAGCGGCGGAGTGGCAGGTCGCCCAGTGGCAACAGACCGTCTACTACCGCTATACCTTCAATGCAACCGAAGCGGCACAAGCGGTGCTGCGCCTGACGGCCGTAGATGACTACGAGGTATTCCTCAACGGCCAGTCAGTGGGCGCTGACGACGACTGGACGACCATGGAGGAATTCGCCGTCGAATTGCAGAGCGGCGCCAACCACCTGGCCCTGCGCGTCGACAATCGCGGCGAAGGCAACGGCAGCGGCCTAGCCGTCGAACTGGTCGCAGCCGAGCAGGTGTGGCTCAGTAGTACCAGTAGTCTGCAGGAGGTGTGGCGCTGGAGCGGCGCCCCGCAGACGGGAACGGATTGGCAAACCGCAGAGCTAGGCCCAGAACAAGGATGGACGGCAGTACAGCGCGGCGAGTTAGCGCGCCAAAGGGTCTCCGGTTGGGATGACGCCCTCGGCGCCGAAATCATCGCCGGCTATCCGGGCGGCATTGATGTGGGCGCCGGCAGCGGCCTGAGCCTGCGCACGGTCGAGGGCGAGAACCTGGCTTTAGGCAGGTCCTCCACCCGGCCGGAGGTATTCGACGGGCTGGCCGAAAGCGCCTGGACGATTGAGCCGGACGATCTCAACAGCTTCGCCCGGGTCGATTTGGGCCTACAGCGCCTGCTCGGCGAAGTCCGCGTCTTCACCGCCGGCGAAACCAGCGAGGATTTTGCCGGCAATAGCGTCCAGGGCTATGCCGTCGAGGTGAGCAACGACGATTTCCAGTGGCGCGAGGTAGGCGCCATTCGCGACATTGCCAATTTCGAGCAGTCCACCGTCGATTTCGAGCCGGTCTTCAGCCGTTATTTGCGGGTGATCGTCATCGAGCTGGATCCGCTGCGGCGGTCCCGGGTCGCCGATATCCAGGTGACTGGACAAGGCATAGCCCCCACCGGCGTCTTCACTTCGGCGCCGCTGGACCTGGGCCTGGCCGGCCAGCGCAAGACCTTCAACTTTGTTCGCTGGTCAGGGCAACTGCCCGAGGGCACTGCCCTAAACCTGCAGTTCCGCTCCTCGGACGACGGCGTCACCTGGAGCGATTGGAGCCCGGAGGTCGAGGCTGCCGAAGCGGCCCTGGAAGTACCCGAACCCCGAACCTTGCTGCAGTACCGGGTCAATTTCACTACAACTTTCGAAGATGTCGGCCCGCGCCTGGACAATCTGGTCATTGGATTTTCCGCACAAATCCCCGCTTCAGCCGCCCAGGTGCGGGTGGGTCCCAATCGGGCGGTAGTCGGTCGCGAAGCCGACTTCGTCTACATGCTGGATGTCGAGTTCGGCCCGGATGACCTGGGCGTCGACCGAATCCGCGTGGCGATGCCGAGCCTAGCAGTGGTAGAGGATATTACGCCGCCCACGGGGACGGAAATCGCCCAGGTTTCGGTTGCGGGTGACGCCATCGAATTGGCCTTCGCCGATACCTGGAACCAGTCCGGGCGCTTGGAACTGCGCTTCAAGGCGCGCCTGCTGACCAACCAGTTCGCCTTTGCCACCCGCCTGTTCAGCCCCCAGGGGGATATCGCCCTCGACGCCGAGGAGAATCGAACCCNGGACCCNGACAGCGGCGCCCCTTACTCCTGGAGCGTGCGGGCTCTCGACGCGGTTGGGCCGATATTGAGCGAGGTGCGAGCCAACCCGCCGGTATTGACGCCCAACGGCGACAACATCAACGACCATACTATCATCGAGTTCACCCTCTCCCGGGTCAGCCTGCCCCTGCAGATAGAAGTGGGCATATACGACCTACAGGGGCGCCTAGTGCGCCAGTTGGACACCGGCTTGGTGCGCGGCGGCCAGTACGTGCGCCCCGATGACGCCTTTGATCCGATGTCTAGTCCAGGATTCTGGGACGGCCGCAACACCGACGGCACCCTGGTGCCGCCAGGCCTCTACCTGGTGCGGGTACGGGCCAAGCTAGACCAGGGCGATAAAACCCNATTGGGCACCCTAGCGGTGGTTTACTGAACGTATGCGCTACTTCAAGACCGCCATTGTACTCTTGCTTCCCCTGTTGATCGCCGACCCCCATGGCCGCGCCCACGGCCAGTACCTCAACCGGGAGCATTATCCCCTGTGGGCCAACGAGGGCTACGAAAACTACGCTCATTTTTCCTACCGGGATATCCGGCTGCGGCGCTTTGCCGGCGGGTTCTTTCTCGACGAGGAGACCCGGGTTTACGATCCCTTCGGTTTTACCCTGCTCAACGGTACCGACCTTTACCGCACCCAGGAATTCCGCAGTATTTCCCCNTTTGGCGGCAGCC
Organism: Gemmatimonadota bacterium; assembly: GCA_002724215.1. Classification (GTDB taxonomy): domain Bacteria; phylum Latescibacterota; class UBA2968; order UBA8231; family UBA8231. Next base: position 26,088 of record PBOD01000084.1, read on the forward strand.
TTATTTTTAAGGACGAAGACTACCGGGACCTTTTCCAAAACCTGGTCGTCGCCAATGATTCTTACCAGGACTGGGGTTCGTCGATCATCGTNGGGCGGGCGGTAGAGGCCCGTTTCAAACCAATGATGCTGTCCGTCAACCGCATGAACGGCATCCGCTGGGACGGCAATTCCCAGCGCAACCGCTTTTCTATCCTGGGCTCGCGCATCTCCGATCCGCTGCGCAATTTCGCCGCCTCCAGACCCCTCGATTTCGCCGCCCATCTATTCGGCGGCCACTGGAAGACCCAGATCGGCAGCGTCTTGCAGTTTGGCGCCTCCTATGTCAACACCCATATCACCGACACCTTGCTGGGGCGNCGCCAGGGTTCGTTCCGCAAAGGGGCATTCCCCACCAACCTGATAACCCCCACCGAGGTGTTCTTAGCCATCAGCGACGACTCCCCCGAAGACGGTATAGGGGCGCAACTGCAAGATGTGCAGATGATCGTCGACGGCGAGCCCAGCCCGACGCCGCCAGAAGTGCGCCGGGTCAGCGGGCTTTTGGCCCTGGGCAAGGAGCAGCGGATGATTGTCGAACGCCTGCGCATGGAGGACGTGCCGCACTTGCGNCAGCGCCAGTCCTGGCTGCCCCGCGCCATTGGTTTCGGCAGCCTTTTCGGCGAACGCGGCGGCCTGTTTGGCAACGCCGAGCCGGTGGATCTGGGCGGCGATCCCCTCCCGGTTGACGGCGACGATGTGCTACTGGTCCGCTTTGAAGTACCTCCCGGGGCCGAGCGGATCGTCTTCCGGGTGCTGGCCTCTAACGACTACGCCATCGATATGGGCGCCCCAATTGGCCGCGCCGGAATAGCCGGCTCGGCCTGGGAGGACTGGCGCAACGTGGCCAGGGCCGTGGGCAATGTGCGCAACCATTCTAATCTGGGCTGGGTGGAGTTCGACTACGGCTTCCCCTCGGGCTTGGAGCTCTACGGCGCCAATATCGAGCTGGACCTGTTCGACTTTGAAGTGCGCGGCGATCTCAATATCAGCACCCACCACTTGATCTTTCCCACCCAAGCAGGCCGCCGTCACAACAGCGCTAAGCGCGCCTACTCGCTGACCGGCAAGCGCCTGTTCTCGCGCTTCGATCTGGGCTGGGAATTCTTTCGGGTGCCGGCCGGCTACCGCACCTCCTTCACCTACTTCGACGAATTCGTCCCCGCCCTGAAAGAATTCGAACTGGTCGACGACAACGACGACCTGGACCCTTGGCCCGACTCGTGGGAACACGACGACCCCCTCAACCTGCGCTTCCAAGACGATATCACCCAGGCGGCCCTGGAGGTTAAGGAAAACCTCTTTCCCGGCTCGCTGCGCGATGTCGGCTTCGGGGTTTTCCCCGGCCTCGACGACAATGGCGACGGCATCTTCGACACCAACGTCAACAACAATATCCTGCCCGACCACGAGGAACCCTTCCTGATGTACTTCGTCGAATCGGAGGACTTCGTCTACGGCGACGACTTCAACAACAATGGCATCGTCGACTCACGCGAAAACGACAACAAGCCCGACTACGACTACGAGCGCGANAGCCAGGGGCGGCACCTCTTCGTCACCTTCAACCCCGGCCCCCGACTCAAGCTGCGCCTGGGCGGCCACGATATCGAGCAGATCGCAGGCGGCGGCCGCAATCGCGCCCTCTACCTCAAAATGGAGTATCAGCAACCGCTGTTTAACCACATCCNCCTGGATCTGCGCCACCGCAGCAAGCGGGTGCAGGACGATATCCCCGACCCGCTCTACCAGTACGTGTCCAATCCACTGCTCCTCGGCCGCTACGAAATCGGCCTGCGCCACGATCCCCTGGACTACCGCAACAGCCACGCCCACCTCAGCTTCGCCAAATTCAGCTACACCGGCATCGACAAGCTGACNTTCAACAGCACCTGGCGCTACGAACTCAACCATCGCCTAGACGACGCCTTTGCCGACNGCCAGGTGCAAAGCGCAGGCAATGACTGGTCCCTGGCCCTGGTCAATCGCGGTGACTACGTCTGGAAACCGCGGCCTAAGTTGACCGTGACCCCCATGCTCAAGTGGAGCTGGCGCCGCGCCGACTCGTCGCTAATGGAAGACACTCTGGTCGACGAGACTACCCTGGCGCCTATTGTGCGCCTCGACTTTTTCTTCACCGAACGCACCACTATAAAGGCGGGAATCCAGGGATTCCCCTTCTTCAAACACCGATTTCGCGACGGGGTGGCGGCTTCGAACGGCTTTAACGCCTGGCACTATATCATCGGCTTCCAGAACAGCAGCAGCTATACCGGCTACCGGATCAGCATGAACCTGGGCTGGCGCANATCCTATATCGACTTTGTCAACTCCAGCAGCACAGGGACCGTAGCAACCTCGGAGTTTTTCCTGCAGGTGAGGACCAATTGAGGCCATGCTGAGAAGCTTATACACAGTCGCTGTTGTGGCAGCCCTGGCGACCCCGGTCCAGGGCGAGGGCGAGCCCCGCTTGGTCNAGCCCCATACCACCGGCGCCCGCCTGATGCTCTACCGTCCCGGTCTGCTGACCTACGACAACTATGGTCTGGAGGGCTACCGGACTTGGCCGCGCAATGTGATCACCCGCACCGCCAACCCNATCTACGACGAGTTCGGCGACTTTCTAGTTAACGGCGTCGAGGTTTACCGCCTGCAAGAGAACCGCCGCTTTGACGAGCCGAGCCAGCTCTTCAGCGGCAGCAATGTCGCCAAACCGAACAATTACGAAGGCTTCCTCAACCGTCTGATAGTGGCCGACGACGGCTATCAAAGNTGGCAGACCCGGCTGATCATCGGCGACCGCATCCGCACCCACTTCTCGCCGCTGCTCCTCGATCTGGTCGCGCTCAACGGCATTCGCTGGGATCTGGCCAACGAAGACCACGGTTTCACAATGATAGCCTCGCGCATGGACAAGCCGGTGCTCTCCCAAGAGGACTCCGGCGCCCTNGCTACCGCCGCCTTCGCCTCCTACCTCATGGGCGGCCATTGGCAAGGGCGCTGGCGCACCATCGACCTGAGCGCCTCCTTTGTCAACCTCTTCCGCATCGACACCCGCTCACCGCCGGATTGGAACGGCATGAAGGGCCAGTTGCCCAACCGGGTCCAGGTGATCGATTATATGGTGGTCCGCATTGAAGACACCTCGCCTCTGGACGACAACGGCGCCCAGATCTTCGATGTCGATATCCTGCTCAACGGCGAGCGCCGCGACGATATCGAGAGTTTTGTCAGCCGGCATAACACCGAGGACTTCAATCCGGATTTTCCCAATAAGGACTTCTTCTTTAAACGGCCGATCCCGCCATATATCGAAGTACTGCGGGGCCGGCGCTTGGGCACCTATCCGCTGGCGCAACCCGAGTCGGACGGTTTTTACCGGGCCGACGGTAAGGACTATGTATTGTTCTGGTTCCCAATGCCCGAGGACGAAGAAGTGGTGTCGGCCTCCTTCGAGGCTCTGTTGAGCGGCAATTATCGCGTCAGCGTCTCCGAAGTTTACGCCCTCGACCCGCGCGAATCCCGCAACGAGCCGGCCCAGCGTAACCGCGCCACCTTCTACAAGACCCTGGCCGGCTCCAAAGGACGCCGCTCCGCCGGTGCAGGTATTGAGCAAGTCCGCTTTGACTACGGCCGCCAGACCGGCCTCACCCTGGCCGGGCTGAGTCTCAACACCGATGTCAAAGGCTTCCGTTTCAAGGCGGAGTGGGCCCACAGCTTCAATTTCCTCCAATACCCGGTCAACGATCACGGCGGTCGGCGCCACGACCGCGGCGGCAACAGCTATATCGTCAATGTCGAGCGGGAATTTACCCCGCACTTGAGCGGCGGCGGCGAGTTGTTCCGCCTGGATCCGGACTACACCACCCGGCTTTCGGTCACCGACCTGACCCTGGGGGCCTACGCCGCCGANGGCACCGGCCCCTTTGCCGGACAGCTCGGCTCTACCGATGAAAGCCTCAACAACACCATCGACCTCAACACCGTCGACGACAACGATGACAAGGATCCCTTCCCNGACGACTTCTTCATACCCATCTTCGAGGACCAGAACGGCGTTTTCCCCGGCTTAGACAAGGACCAGGACGGCACCCCCGACACCAACCGCAACCGCAACCAGGTGCCCGATTACTTCGAGCCTTTCCTGCTCTACGATGTCGATCCGGACGACTTCGACTACGGCGACGACCTCAACAACAACGGCGTCATCGACGTGCGCGAAAACGACAACAAGCCCGACTACCCNTATGACCTCAACCGCAAGGGCCACCACCTCTTTTTGCGCCTCCAGCCCCGGCGCGGCCTAGACCTGACCTTTGGCCGCTACGATATGGCGGCAATCTGGGGCGGCCAGCGGACGGACGTGTGGTACGCCAAGGCAGAATACCAGCGGCGCTTCGGCCGCTGGGGCGAGTTGCGCGCGGTGGACTTCTTGAAGCGTGTCAAGGACGATATCCCCGATGGGGTCTTCCGCTTCGGCGACATCGCCAACTTCGACATCTTTAATCCCCGNGCCACCATCGAGACCTTTGTCGAAGACGATTTGCTCATGCGCAATAGCACCGTTAACACCGCCTTCGTCGCAATGGATTTNCGCGGCGTGCCCAACCTGAACGTCGGCGCCAATCTCAAGTTCGAGACCAACCGGCAGTTGGGGGCCGGGTTCGCCGACAACAGCATCCGGCTGTGGACGTCGGTACTGCGCACCGACTACCGNTGGCACCTGGGCGGGCTCGAGGTTTCGCCGCGCTACAAGCTAATGCTGCGCAAGCGCAGCGACGACTTGGGCCGCATCCAGCCCGTATCCGAACTCTTTGGCTTTCCGATGCTGGTGGCCAACTTCAAGTTCACCGAGCGCACTTTCCTGCGCGGCGGTATCCAGGGCATTTCGCTGCTGCCCAGCATCTACCGCAACAGCGAGAACGAAAGACAGGACTACAATACCCGCGACGCCCTCTTCACGCTGGTCAACCGCTTTGAATACGCCGGCTTCGATATGGCCCTTACCGCCGGGTACGAGATCAGCCGGCGGCGGATGAAAGACCGCCGTCGCCAATCCGAGGACATCGACTTCGAACAATTCTTTATCCGCATGGCGATCGGACTGGAGCCGGTGCAATAGTTATGCCGACCAATACCCATTCAGCCAATAGATTGGCGCGGTGGCTCCCTTTGATTCTGATCGGGACGCTGCTAGGCGCTATGCCCAGCCTCGGGGAGGAATGGACCGTCGAGCAGTGGGAACAAACGGTCTATTACCGCNATACCTTCAACGCCGCCGAGGCAGCTTCCGGCCTGTTGCGCCTGACTGCCGTCGACGAATACGAAGTCTTTCTCAACGGCGAGCTCGTCGGCAGCGACGGCGACTGGGCGACCATGGAGGAATATCCGGTCGANGTCCAGCGCCGCAAAAACGAACTGGCCGTGCAAGTCGCGAACCGCGGCCTGGGCAACGGCAGCGGTCTGGTGCTGGAAATAAGCGCCGGCGAGCAGGTCTGGACCAGTAACTTCGGCGCCTTACAGGATCAGTGGTACTGGAGCGGCGAGCCCCAAGAGGACACCGACTGGCTCAGCGCCGATGTCCGCCGTTCAGCAGCGTGGCAGCCGGTGCAGCGCGGCCAGTTGAACCGGGGCGAGGTAGCCAATTGGGACGATGTTTTGGGCACCGATGTGATCGCCGGCTTTCCCGGGGGAATCGATGTCGGCCAAGCCGGCGGCGGCTTGAGTCCCCGTTCCCTGGGGGGGGTAAACCTGGCCTTCAGAATGCCCTCTAACCGGCCGGAGGTTTTCGACGGCCGCCCCAATACCAGCTGGACCGTCGATCCCACCGAACTCAACGCCATCGCCCGGGTGGATCTGGTCGAGCGCCGCCTGCTCAGCGAGGTCCGTGTCCTGACCTCGGGCAGAAACCCCGAAGAGTTTGCCGAGAATACCCTGCGCGGCTACGCCGTCCAAGTGAGTGACGACCAGTTCATCTGGAGCGAGGTAGGGGTGCTGCACGGCATCAATCAGTTCGAGCGCACTATCCTCCCCTTTGCGCCGGTCTTTGCCCGTTACCTGCAGGTAATCATCGCCGAGGTCGACGCGATCCAACGGGCCAAGGTGGCCGAGATCCAGGTCCTGGGCAGCGGCGTCGCTCCCGNGGCCAGNTTTGTCTCGGCNCCACTGGATCTGGGCCGNCCNGCAGCGCGCAAGAGTTTCGCCGCCGCCCGCTGGAACAGCCAGGTCCCCGCCGGCACGACCCTCAGCCTGCAATTCCGCAGCTCGGACGACGGCAGCCAATGGAGTNAATGGAGCCGGCCGGCTACTACCAGCCCGGCCTTGGTGCAGGTCCCAGAGCCNCGNACCTTTCTNCAATACCGCGTCAATATGGCCAGCCAATTCGAAGATAAGAGCCCGCGGCTGGAAGAGTTGACCATCGACTTTAGCGACCAAGTGCCCGCTTCTCTGGTGCGGGGCTGGGTCGAACCCAATCGAGCCGTGCTCGGCCGCGACACCCTATTCACCTACCACTTGGAGCTGGATTTTGAGGATAATGATATCGGCGTCGAGCGGGTCCGCCTGGCCACGCCCAGCCATGTTGAAATAGATGAGATCGTCGCCCCGGCCGGAGTGGACATCCTCGAGATCGCGGTTTCCGGCAATGAGCTCGAACTGGTATTGGCGGCCCCCTGGCGGCAACCGGGAACCTTGGAGTTGCGCTTTCGCGGCCGGCTGCTGAGCAACCTCTTCCGCTTCCGCGCCCAGGTCACCGGCCCCGGCGGGGCTGAAGTGCAGGATGCGGAGGAAAATACCCAACTAGACCCGGACAGCGGCCAGCTGCGCTCGTGGCAGGTGAGCGCCAGCTCCGTCGATGCCGTCCTGCTCGGCCAGGTGCGGCCCGTACCGGAGGTTTTCAGTCCCAACGGCGACGGCATCAACGACAATACCGTAATCCAATTCACCCTGGCCCGGGTGAGCGAACCCCAGGCGGTAGAGATCGGAATATACGATATCCAGGGCCAATTGGTGCGCCGCCTGGATACGGCTACCCTAGGTGCGGGACAATACCTGCGGCCCTCCACCCCGACCGCCGCGACACCGGGCCTTTGGGACGGCCGCGACAACGCCGCCCAGCTGGTGCCGCCGGGACTCTACCTGGTACAGGTGCGGGTCCAGCTGGAGCGGGAGGAAGTAACCCGTATGCGCACTGTCGCCGTCGTCTACTGAGGGGAGGGCTAGCAATGATAAATTGTACTAGTCGAATCTGCTTTGTGCTCCTGCTGTTGTGGGCGGCGGTTGTGGCTAGGGGTGAGGAGCCGCGCTTGGGCATTCCCGAGATCCTGCCCTCTCAGGATTTTCTCTGGCGGCAGCTGCCCCAATACAACAATTTCGCCTTCCAGGGCTATTCCAATTACCCGGACCACACCTTCCCCTACGCCGACCGGCCGCGGGCGTTCTACGATTCCTTCGGCGATCCGCTGATCGTCGGCTACGACCTCTACGACTGGACCGAGCGGCGCACCCCGGGACAGGATTACGGCAGCAGTATTTTCAAAGAGCGCAACCAGTGGGGCACCGTCTTTGATTTCCTGGTGGTGAGCCGCGACAGCTATAAGGGCTGGGGCTACAGCGCCATTGTCGGCGACGGCCTCATCGCCCGTTTCACCCCCCTGACCTTGTCTCAGGTCGATTTTAACGGCACCCGCTTCGACCTGGCCGGACCCAATGTCCGCTTCACTTTACTGGGATCGCGCATCGAGCGGCCCCACTTCTACATCGAATCGGTGCCGTCCTGGGCCATCGACAAGACGCACTTTGCCGACGATTCGACCCTGCTGCTGGGCTCCCGGCTGGAGGCGGATATCGGCGCCTTGCGCCTAGGGCTCAACGGAGTCAACCTCCACGTCTACCGCAGCACCCAGGACAACAATAGCCTCAGAGGATCCCTGCGGCCCAGCCTGCCGCCCATGGATCAGGTCGTCGTGCGCTTTTCAGACGACTCGCCCCAGGACGGCCGCGGCGGTGCCCTGGTCCAAGAAGTGCAACTGGTGGTCAACGGCGAGGCCCGGCCCGATATCGTCCCGACGGTGGTTCGCCATTCCGAAGGGGCCGAAACCCAGGTAGGCACGGTCTCGCGGCTGACCGGGGAGTTTCGCCCGACCATTTACACCAGCCCCATAGGTTATTACCAGACGGCGGCCCTCTACTACCGGGGTCGCGAGGACATGCCCCTCTACGCCGACTATCTTTACCGCGCCGACCACGACGCCGGCGTCGATGTCAGCGACAATACCAACCTCGAAGGCCTGCTGGCCACCTTTGTCGCCGAATCGCCCAATGCCGTACTGCAGGCCGACGGCAACGACCACCTGGTCTTCCTCTTCGACCTGTCGCAAGAGCACTATGTGGAATCCGTCGCCGTCGAAGCCGTGCTGGCCAATGATTACCGGGTGGATGTGGCCACCCTCGACCTCGATAACGCCCAGGGCCGCAGCTACGCCAACCAGTACCTGACCTCCTTCTACCGCACCATGCTGCGGGCCTCGGGCAATGTGCAGGATGGCTCCAATCTGGCCAGAAAACGCATCAATGTCGGCGAAAATACCGCCCTATTCAACTACAGCGGCGACCTGCACCTGGCCCTGGCCGGTATCGAGATTAACGGCGAGTATGCCCGCTCGGCGCGCTACTCCCGCTTTGCGGCGCGGATGGACGAGACCGCGCTCTACGACCGGGGGCCGCGCTTCTCCGAAAAGGGGTCGGCCTGGTTCATCAATGCGGTGCGCTGGTTCAATAGAGGCCGCCTGGGGGCCGAGGCCTTTGCCACCAATCCGGATTTCCATACCGAGATGCGTACCTATGTGCCCTTCGAGATCGGCATAACCGAGACCACCCTGGCCGGCCTGGCCAACAACACCGTCTACTGGGATCTGGTGCAGGACAACGAGGACGGCGACCGCTACCCCGACAAGCGGTTAGGCAACCTACAGGGGCAACCCAACGACCGCAGAGACCGGGACATCGACGGGGTCTTCCCGGGGCAGGACGACGACAACGACGGCCTGCCCGACACCAACCGCAACTTCAACGACGTGCCCGACTACGCCGAGCCCTTCCTCATGTACTACGTCGAGTCCAACGACTACTACTACGGCTTAGACCGCAACAACAACGACGACCCAGATGTGCGCGAAGATGATCTAGAACCGGACTACCCCTACGACCACGACCAGCGCGGCTTCCACCTCTTTGGCCAGCTCGATCTGAGCCGGTACTGGCAGCTGGGGGTAGGCCGTTACGATGTAGAGCAGATCGCCGGCGGCGGGCGCAACCAATCGGGTTACGCTTTACTCTCTTATCGGCGCGAGGGCGTAGGGCGGCTGCAGCGGCTGTTCTTTGAAAACCAATTCCGTCGCGTCAAAGACGACATCTCCGACGAGTTCTCCGTGCTGATAGAGCGCCCCAACCGCATCTCTACCGATTTCCGCGGTCTGGTCGCCGGTAACAAACCCTCCTTTACCAATAATTTTATCGCCGACCCGTTACTGTATCAGGACAGCTATGTCAACGATACCTACCTGGAAAGCTGGCTAAGCCCCTGGCCACGGCTACAGATGGTGCACAAGTTCCGCCTGCGCAGCAACTGGCAACAAGCGACCACCCTACCTAACGGTCTGGTCCAACGGGCCAAACGCCTCGACTTCTTCACCTGGGTCAGCCGCGCCGACTACACCTTGAATTGGGGCCCGCTGCAGATCCAACCCCAATTCAAGGTCTTGCTGTTGCGCCTGGTCGACCACGACGCCGACCGTCAGCCCGACGGCAACTACGCCCGCCGCACGCTGCGCTCTACGCTCAGTCTGATCCCCATCCTGCGCTGTGCTCTACCGCTGATGCAGCGCACCCAGCTGCAGCTGGGCCTTCAGGGCTTGGGGCCGCTGCCCTACCGAGTCGAGGACCGAGTCGACTCGCGCAACAGTTTCGACCAGCGCACCCTGTATTTCAATGTAACCAACCGCTCGAAGTATTTCGGCTACGATCTGCGCACGATTGTGGGGGTGCAGCGCGAGGTCAAAGAGTTTGACCAGGTCTCCCGTTCGGGCGAGGCGTTTGACGCTTTGAGCTTTTTCACCCGCGTCATCATCGGCTTTACCGAATACGGGCGCCCTCTCTAGGGCGAAAGTCGGCTTCTTAAAAAATGCTTTACCTCTGCGACGATACAGCTCTGGCCGGTGGCAAGCTGTGTTCGGTTGCCGGTCCGCTTCACTATCCACTGGAACTGATATGCCTATCCTCAGCCGCCGGTGCAGCCTGGTCCCGCTGGGTTTGGCCAGCTTTGCCCTTGCAAGACTGACCTTTTCAAACGATACCATTTATAATTATGGATAACATCCCCTTTAATTCTGGCCTGATTCTTGTATCTCTTGTGATGAGCACTACGGCTACAGCGACTGCCGCCCCCCTCTTTACCGACATCAGCCATGTGGTCGAATTCTCCCCCGCTACAAGCCCCTGGCCGGCCGGAAGTTATGCCGTCCCCGAAATAACCGGCGGCGGAGTGGCATTATTCGATTTTGACAACGATAGCGACCTGGACCTGCTCCAGATCCTTTTTCCGCCCCCCAACGCCCCTGATACTCCCGCACCCAATCGGCTCTTTGCCCAGGAGGCAGATGGGCGTTTCGTCGAGGAGATCGACGCTGGCCTCAACGACTCTGGGTATGGTCAAGGTTGTGCCGTCGGCGATGCGGATAACGACGGCGACCTCGATGTTTTCTTCGCCAATTTCGGCGCCAATACCTTTTATCGTAACAATGGGAACGGGCGCTTTACTGAGACAACAGAGCAGATTGGCATCCAGGGCAAGGAGTGGAGCACTTCAGCGGCATTTGTCGATATCGATCGTGATGGCGCTCTCGACCTTTATGTGGTCAACTACGTTAAATACGATCCTACCATTGAATGTCGCGGTGACAACTCAACACCTGACTTCTGTGGACCTGGGACTTTTGCCCCCACCATGGACAACCTTTACCGCAACAAGGGCGATGGAACATTTTCAGATATAAGTGCCAGTGTCGGGATCAACGCACCTGGCAAGGGCTTGGGAGTGGTAACGGCAGATTTTAGTGGTGACGGCTGGGCCGATCTTTACATTGCTAATGATGGCGAAGTAAACCAACTTTGGATCAACGACGGCAACGGCAGTTTTGCCGACGAAGCGATTTTGCGCGGTGCAGGTTTCAACATCTACGGCCAGCCCGAAGCCAGCATGGGGGTTGTTGTTGGCGACGCCAATGGCGATGGCTACTTGGACATTTTTACTACCCATTTACGCCAAGAAACCAATACCCTCTACCTGAGTGACGAATACGGGATGTTTGCCGATGGATCGGATGCGGCCGGCTTTGGCAGAATCGACTTGCCTTATACTGGTTTTGGTTGCGGTTTCTTCGACTACGACCACGACGGCGATCTCGACCTAGCCGTGGCCAATGGGCGGGTTAAGCGCGGTCCCCTATTGCCCAATGAAAACCTTGACCCATTTTGGGCGCCGTACGCCGAACCCAATCTTTTATTAGAAAACGACGGCAGTGGAAATTACACCAATATTAGCGCCAAGGCAGGGGCTTTCGGCAGCCAACTTGAGGTAAGTCGCGGCCTTGCCTTCGGCGACCTTGACCGCGATGGGGACATTGATCTGGTGGTAGGGAATATTGGCGGCCCTCCCCAGGTCTTTCGCAACGATGCCCCGAAGAATGGTAACCATTGGCTTTCTGTCCGGACGTTGACTGGGGGCCGCGATGCCATTGGCGCAGTCCTCAGTCTTTTCGCTAAGGATAAACGCTTCCGCCGCACTATGCAGCCGGGGTATAGTTATGCCAGCAGCAGCGAGCTACGCACCCATTTCGGGCTCGGCGCCATCGGGCAAATCGACAGTATTGCAGTCAACTGGCCAGATGGGAGCAACGAGATCTTCACAAACAACGGCATCGACCAATTCCTGACCCTAGTAAAAGGGGAAGGAAAGCCCAGATGAAACCCATCTGTCATTCCTCAATGTTGGTTTTCCTGCTCCTTGGTTGTACTCCTGAACCTCAACCTATTTATCCCATTCCCCAACCGGAGAATCTGGACAAGGTTGAGGAAACGAGAGTTTTACTGGCTGTTCAGGAAGCCCAGCAGGAAGTTGGCGACAAACCCCACTCTGCTGAGGCTTGGGCTAATCTGGGGAAAATTTATATCGCACACGACTGGTATGAGGCCGCCGCGGTGTGTTACGGCCACGCCGCTGAATTTGACCCCGATGAGTTTCGCTGGCATTTTTTCCTAGGGCGCAGTCACATCCATACCGATGCCGCCACCGCAATAGAATCCTTCGAAAGAGCCATTGCCATCGACGATAACTACGCTCCAGCATACATCTATGGAGCCCTCGCTTTACGCAAATTGCAGCGTTTCGATCAGGCCAAACAATACCTAAGACGGGCGGCAAAATTAGACTCGAAAAATCCCTATGCCCAATTACAGCTGGGTGAATTGTCGCTAATGGACAAGCAGTTTGAGACTGCCCACCAACATCTACAACAAGCCCTAAAGCTCAATCCAGGGCAGAGCGAAGCCCACTCGGCCCTGGCACAAGTCAACATGGCGCTTGGCGACAAACCCAAAGCCATGGAACATGCCCAAGCCGCCCGCCTTATCTCAACCATCACGCCGATGGAGGATGAACTGTGGGCCGAGATCCAATTGGCTGGAGTCAGTCGTCGCTGGTTTCGCAAACGGGGAAACCAGTATTTGCGCGATGGGAAGATAAAAGAAGCCGTTCATGAATTCGCAGTAGCTCTTGAAGAGGACCCGATAGATCCGGAGTTGTGGTTAAACTACGGCGTAGCCCTGCTTCGCGTTAAACGCGTTGCTGAAGCGCGCACAGCTTTGGAGCGCAGCCTGGCCCAAACCCGCCCTGCCGACGCCCCAATCAGTCCCGACACCCGGTCCATGACTTCGGCAGATATCGCAAAACTCTACGTCAATCTCGCCGTTGCGGCGATTGGACAAAAGGATTTAAAAGCAGCCGAACACCATTTTAAGGAAGCGCTGAAGATAAATTCCAACTCCTTTGAAGCGGCCTTTAACCTGGCCCTACTTACGAGTTCCCAGGGGCAAATTAGCCAGGCTATTTTCTATCTGGAAAAGGCCTATGCAATCCGTCCAGATCCAAAAATCCCCTCTCTAATCGAAAAAATACGCAGAGAAACCAGACTCTAAATAAAGCCCCATAGGTAAAATGAGCTCAACGTAACCTTATGGGTTTGTTCAATGCTACAAAAAGCCTTTCTGAGTGGCACTCCGCAGCCAACGATTCAGAAAATGAGCATTATCTGGCCTTGTGACTGGGAACCAATATCGCAAGTTTTTCAAATGTCCTACTGTCCTGATCGATGATCTGCACACCGATTGGTCGACGGGCGAGCGGATCAAGCCAGAGCGCCTCGACGACGATGCCTGGAAGCAGCTTATCGAGACTACGCATCGCGCGGCTGAGATTGCGGGTGGACCAAGTGGAAGGGCGATGTCCGCACGGAAAACGGGGACAGCCGCCTCTACTCATTCCAGATCAACTCACCTGTTGCGCGCGCTCCCGGAGCCGCGCCCACCACCAGGTCGTCGCAGCCATTTGGGTGTCGGCTCGGCGTGTGTGCTGGCGCTGGACAAAAAAGGGGCTTTTGCTCCAAAGGGATCGGGCGTAGACAGCCTTCGAGGCAGGACGCCGTCCTAGACGGTGGGCCGGCGGCTGATGGTCTGTCGAGTCGTGCATTAAGCGGCGAAGTCCCACTCCGCCTGAGGTGGGGGCCGCGGCAACGTCAGCGGGGGACGCTGGCTGGGGAGCCCGACGCCGGAAAGATAGCGACGGACCGAGGCGGGATCGGTCAACGCGGCAGTCAGGTGCAGACGGCCGCCACAGGCGGGACAGATGGTCACATCCAGGGCAAAGACCCGCACCAACAGCACCGCCCAGGACAACCGATGGGGATGGGTAAAGGGAACGGGTGCAGCCGCCTCGGTGGACTCGGCAAGCACCGGCGGGTCGGGCACGACCTGACGCCGGTGGCGGGCATTAGGCGCCAGGATGGCGTGATACCGGACCAAATTGAGCCGGCGCAGTGGGACGAGGGCGGCTAGTTTTTTCAATCAACTCCAACGGCGACAGCAGCAGATGTGTCGTCCCATCCAATCAAGGGGTTTTGAGGCGGAATGTGAGGTGGTCGGCATCGATAAACTGCAGTCGGCCCGCTGCCAGCGGAGGGCGCATAACCTAGCGACACAGCCACTCCAGACCCGCCCGATCCTCGGCCTCGATACGCGTGGCCNCATGCAGNGAAAAGCCCCGGGCAGAAAAACACAAGGGGCCGCTGCGCGCCCGCCCCGATCCCCTGTCNCACCACGACGACGTAATNGAGCATGCNCGCCGCCGTCAGCGGGCCCAATACGACGCCGCGCAGGNTGATGAGCGGCGCAGACTCGCCCATTTTGNGCAGTTCTGTAGAAGGTGTCTTCAGACACGCGGTTTCTTGCAGACCTGATGGAAATTGAATAGCTTCTCGGCGACAAAAAANAATATCAGTACAGCGCGAAACGCCGTAGATATACCACAGAAGGCTGGCCGGCCCCCTGATTATATCTCCGCGANAAAAAAAGACCAACCGCAAAGATTCGCATGAAAGTCTTCTTCCAACGCCTGGCTCTGGTGTGCCTTGGCCTCCTGGTCGCGGGCGCGCTCGGCGAAATCGCCCTGCGCCTGATCGGCNCGCAANGACCGGCCNCACAAAAAGAGAAGGCAGCCAAAATGAGCATCATGCGCCAGGAATGGCGCACGGGCTGGATGCCGCGCGAGAAAACGCGCCAGGAGAAGATAGACCCCCAGGGCCGCGCNTTTGTTCTGCGCATCAACAAGTCGGGCCAGCGCGGCGACGATCTCGCCCGGCGCCGTCCAGATGAGCGGCGCATCCTCTTCCTGGGCGACTCTTTCACCATGGGCCTGCAGCTCAGAGAAGAGGACACCTTTGTGGCGCGCGTCGGCGCCTTGCTCGCCCCCGCAAGCCCGCATCCCTTGCAGGTGATCAACGGCGGCGTCGAAGGCTTTGGCACCTACCAGCAGATGTCCTACTACCGCCACTACGGCCGGCCTCACGAGCCCGACCTGGTGGTCCTGTGCTTCTTTGGCAGCAACGACTACTTCGACAACATGCTCAATACCGGCCAGGGCCGGTGGCTCAGCCCGGCGCTCATCCCGCGGCCGCAGCGCTATGCCGAGCGCCACCGCGACGAGCCCCTGCTTGTGGCAAAGCAGCAATCCACACTCCGCGATCCCATCTCCGGCGCCGTGCTTCCCCCCACCCGATCGAGGCCGGCCAAGTGGCTGCAGCGCCAGTCCCTGCTCGCCCGCCTCATCGCCTCGCGCTATGCCCGCCTGCGGCGACCGGCGGACCTGGAAACCCTCTACCTGCACCACCCCTACTTCTTTTACGAGATCGGCCTCTTCAAAAAGCAAGATCATCCCCTGCTACAGACGGCAAAAGAGCTGACCCTTGAGAGTATCGAGCGCCTCCACGAGCTCATAAGGGCGGATGGAGCGGAACTCTTGGTAGTGCTCTTGCCCTCCGCAGAGCAGGTGTCTCCCGCAGCGTGGAGCCGCTACATCGACAAACTCGGCGTCGACGAGGACGACCTTGGGCCGCTGGACATATCCTACCCTAACCGGCTGGTTCAGGAGCTGTGCGCTTTGAGGGGGATTGCTAGTCTCGACCTGACAGAAACCTTCGCGGCTGTGGAACGCCCGCAGGACCTCTACCTGCTGGAACACGAGGACGGCCATTTCAGCGCCGCCGGGCACGAGCTGGCGGCCGCCAGAATGGCGCCATTCATAGAGGCGCGCAGCAGGCACTTTGCAAATCCAGCCGTGGACCTCTTCAGGCTGGGACTTCACCATGCGCGTCGCGGCGATCTAGAGCAGGCCGAGGCAGCCTTTCAGACCGCACTCGAGCAGGCCGGCGCTTGGCCTGCTCTCCATGTAGCTCTGGGGGACCTTTATTCCGGGCAGGAGAAATGGGACCGGGCTAGAAATACCTATGCCAATGCCTCTGAGCTGGATTCGACCAGCACCGCAGCCCTGAGCGGCCTGGCCCGAGCGCTTGTGGCCCTGGGCGATAACACCGGTGCGATCGACACCTACCGCCGAGCCTTGCACCAGCATCCCGGCTGGTGGCCTTACCGCCACAAACTCGAGAGCCTCTACCGCGAACAGAACGAACTAGAGAAAGCGGCGCAAGAACAGCGCCATGTCGAGGCCGCACTGAATGCCCCCCGACCGGAAAAGCGCCATTGGTGGGCCGAACACACCGCTCGGGGCTCCCACTACGGTGTGCTGCGCCAGTGGCAGCGGGCCGAGCAGGAACTGCAGAGGGCCATTCGCTTTCGTCCCCAAGAAGCGCTGTCCCATTACTACTTGGGCCTGGTCTACCAGAAGAGCGGACGACCGGCGCTGGCGCGCGCCGCTTACCAGCGCGCTCTGGAGGTGGTCCCCGTTTACAAACCGGCCATCGATCGTCTGCAGCAGCTGGCGAACGATCAACCATGACATAAAAAAACATGGGAGGAGCAAAGCCCCTCCCATGCAAGAAAAACCGCAGGCAGTTGTGTATATGAATTTTAAAAGTCCTTTTAGGGCGTTGGGGCAAGCCATTGGGAGCGGTTCGGCCTGTGTGCTGGCGGGTGTGCGACTTTCGACGACCTCTTTTTACGGTGCGGCCGGCCCGCTGGGTAAAAAAGGGGCTCTTTAGATCCCAAAGGGGCTTTTTGCTTTAAAAGAATCGGGCGTAGACAGACTTCGAGGCAGGACGCCGTCCCAGGTGGAGCCAGCGGGCGATGGCGCGTTACGTCATGCGTTAAGCGGCGATGTCCTACGCTTGCTGGGGTGGGCTGCTAGGTTGCGGCTGGGTTGGCAGGCCGACGCCTTGGTGGTTGGTCGGCGATCACCTTGACCAGATGGTGAGTTGGAAGGACGAGACGGACCTGGGCCACGAAGGCGAGGGGCCGATCTCCCTGGGCTTCCGGATCCACGGCGGCGAGTTCAAAGATCCCGAGTGGTGCTCAGCCGTTGATTCTGGCCATGGTTGTCTTGGGCGTTTGACGTTTGTTGCTTCGCAGCAATAACGCTCCGAATGGCGGCAAGAAGGCATGAAAAAAATCCTTGACAAGTGTCGGGGAATTATCAACTTATTCAATGAGCCTTTAATAATTGCCCTGGATACCGAAAATTAAATTTCGCATAACTCATCCATATGTATGTATATACATACCGGCATCCATAAAAAATTGCTCTGCCNTAGTGCTGTTATACGCCTCAATGCATGNTAGGTTGCAAGTTTTTCTTGCAAAAAACACGGGTGTTGGTAGCCCACTTTTCCCAAGCAAGGAGGAACCATGCNCAAGTTGCGAATGCTGGCCATCGGTTGGTCCGTAGCAGTACTCGCTGCGGGTACGACCTGGGCACAGGACGAAGAGACCTTCCCCTCAGGTCCCGATTACGGCGACGCCTTTGAGCTGCCGGACGTTTCTGGCGAGTTCAATCCCATGACCGTCTCGACGCAGGATGTCGCCTACGGCGGCAGCGGTAGCGTCGACATCCCCTTTACGATCAACCAGCGGGGCACCGTGTGGGTGGTGATCTACCGCAAAAACAGCGGCGAAAGCGGCGAGCGCGGTCCTGCCGGCGCATGGCTGCGCTTTGAGGCTCAGGACCTCTACATCGCCACCACCCCGGGCCAGGTCTTTGAGTCCGGCAGCAATAGCGTCACCTGGGATGGCAACGACTGGGAGGGTAATGCCGCCGGGGCCGGGGCCTACGAGTTCGACGTCGTCGCGGTCAACAACCTAGATAAACCGGTTCTGGCCGGACCTGGAGCCGGACCGACTTCTTTCACTTTTCCCAATATCGATACCTCGCAGGACCCGCCCGAGATCTGGGTTCAGGAGTTCGAGCGCGCGAACGCCGACCGGGGGCACACAGCGGGCGACATGATCCGCGGCACTCTGGGCACGGATTACCTGGCCAACCCCAACGCTTGGGAACGGTGGAGGTTCGACTATGGTTTTGAGGGTGCCCGTACCTTTGGCGGCATGCGCATCGACGATCAGGATCCGGAGATCTTCTGGGCCTCTCATCGTCGCGAAGAGAACGGCGGACTGTACAAAATCCGCATCAACCGCGCCGCCAATGGCTGGGACCGGGTCTCCGAATTCGGCAACAACGGGCAATCGGTCAATGCCAATGGCGACCGCATCGTCGAGTTTCAGCCTTACGGCGAGTTCGTCTACAATGCCCTCCAGGGACGGCAGGAAGTGTTTTTCTGCGCTGTCGAAGTGCGCGACAAGACTACCGGCGAGATCACCCAAGCCCATGAGGTGACGGATTTTTATCTAACGCCCTATGTCGACGATGACGGCAATGAAGGCGTCTGGAGCAACGGGCCCGGTCAGCTCACCGTTACCGACGAGGGGATCTGGACCTCTGCCTGGGGCCATGAAAATATTCTGCGCCTGGATCATGACGGCAATGTGGTTTGGGCCAATCGCAACGGCGATTTGTGCGGTGACAGAATCTCCAACGAAGCCGCCGCTGCCATTGGCGCCCTGGGTGGTTCCAGCATCAATAACCTAGGCGTAACCGCCGACCGCAGCTCGAACCTGGTCCTTATCAACGCTGGCAGCCGGGCGGCAAGCATAAGCGCCCTGGGCCGCGACGGTTCCTGCGCCTTCGAGATTGAATTCCCCTCCAGCTGGGGTCTGATGCGTCCCGGCGGCACCCGCTATAACTGGCTGCAGGAGGACGGCCCCTACGACGGTCTCTACTCTAGAAACGCCATGCCCTTGGAGACCTTCTCCTACGGCTACGGCGACGATGAGACTAATATCCCCTACGGTCCCGGGACGTTGCTCTACACCCCGATGGCGTTGAGCTCGGGCAAGCTGGGCAGCAACGCAACCGCGGTGCTGGAAGTAGCCGGCAGTACCCCCGACGCTTACAGTCTGGGCAACGCCAGGCCCAATCCCTTCAACCCGAACACGATCATCGAATTCACGGTGCCCGATGTTCAGGCCCACGTCAAGTTGCAGGTCTACAATGCTACCGGCCAGCTAGTGGCTACCTTGGCCGACAAGACCTTGCAGGCGGGCACTTACCAAGCCGACTGGGACGCCCGCGACCTCAACGGCCAGCAAGTGGCTAGCGGGGTCTATTACTACCGCATGGAAGCGGGCCAATTCGTCGAAACGCGGTCGATGACCTTCCTCAAATAGGTCTTTCGCCGCTTCGCCCGAATAAACGCGGGGGCTAGCTGCCCCGCGTCCTTAAAAAGCCGTCTTGGCCTTTGCCAAGACGGCTTTTTACTAGAAGCCGAATGCTGGAGAACCGCAAAATAGCCTCAAAGCTATCGGGTAAAAAACGGGAGGTAAGAACGCTGGCGCCAACGATAAAACCTCTGCTGGTCTGGATCACTCTCCTCAGCACAACCCTCTGTAGGGCTGAACCCCGCTTCACCGACGCGACCCAGGCGGCAGGCCTGGCCTTCCGCAACTGGTACGGCAATAACAACGCCCTCACTATCCTGGAGACGACCGGGTCCGGCGCCGCCTTCTTCGACTTCGACAACGACGGCCTTCTAGACCTTTACATCGTCAACGGCGGCCTGGGCTTTGATGGCCCACGCTACGCTGATTTGCCGCGGGACGTGCTGCCTCCAGCCAACGGCGAGATACCGCGCAACGCCCTGTTCCGCAACCAGGGCGACGGCACCTTTGCCGATATAAGCCAACAGGCCGGCGTCGGCGCCAGCGGTTGGGGCGTCGGCTGTGTTGTCGGCGACTACGACAACGACGGCGACGGCGATCTCTATATCACTTACTACGGCTCCAACCGCCTCTTCGCCAACCAGGGCGACGGCACCTTTGCCGATATAAGCCAACAGGCCGGCGTCGATGACGGCCGCTATGGCACCGCCTGCGCTTTCGGCGACTGGGACAACGACGGCGACCTGGACCTCTTCGCCGGCAATTACGTCGCATTTGATCCGGCCACTACCCNGCTGCCCGGNGAGCNGCGCGACGGCTTCTTCGGCGGNCAGCGCGGCATTGCCAGTGTCGCCTCTCCCGAAGCTTTTGCCGCCGAACCCGATATACTCTATCGCAACCAAGGCGATAGTACTTTCGAGGACATCAGCCAACAGGCCGGGCTCAACCAGACACTCGGNAAAACGCTAGGAGCCATCTTCCTAGACTGGAACGACGACGGCGCTCTAGACCTCTATGTNGCCAACGACGCCACCCCCAATTTTCTCTACACCAACCAGGGCGACGGCACCTTTGCCGAAGAGGCCCTGGCCCTGGGCGTAGCCTACGACGGCGACGGGCAGGCCGAAGGCAGCATGGGCCTGGCCGCCGGCGACTGGGACAACGACGGCGATCTGGATCTGGCGGTGAGCAATTACGAGGGGCAGACCGCCACCCTGCACCGCAACGACGGGGCCAGCTTCAGCAATATCTCCTTCGCCGCCGGTGTCGCCCGCACTACCCTGATGCCGCTGCAATGGGGGACTGCCCTTTTCGACTGGGATCGGGACGGTGATCTGGATCTCTTTATTGCCAACGGTCACGTCACCGCGGCTTTAGAGGATTTTTTTCCNCAGTCGAGTTACGCCCAGCGCAACAACCTCTTCCGCAATGACGGCGGCACCTTCCCTGACNGGGNCCCCCGGTTCGTCGATGTCAGCGCCCGGGCCGGGCCGGGCCTGCAACTGGTCAAGTCGAGTCGGGGCACGGCCGTAGGGGATTACGACAGCGACGGCGATGAGGACCTCTTTGTGGTCGACAAAAATGAGATCCCCACCTTGTTGCGCAACGACACCGCAGTGGAGCACCACTGGCTCGCAGTGCGCACGTTGGGGGTTGCGAGCAATCGCGACGGCATCGGCGCCAGAATGCGCCTGGTCGCCGGCGGTCAACAGCAACTCAGGGAGGTCAATGCCGGCTCNAATTACCTATCGCACAACAGNCTGTGGATCACCTTTGGACTGGGCCAAAGGACGCTGGCCGATACTCTGGAGATTCGCTGGCCCAGCGGGCAACTCGACCAATATACCCAAGTGGCGGGAGATCGCTTTATTCGGGTGGAAGAAGGTAAAGGGATGACGTCGGTTATACCTGACTGATTTGAAAACAACCGGATGTCCGCAGACACTTAAGTTCGCAATAAAACCGGTGNGGCACATATCGANCTGATTGAGNTGGCNGNCGCGTCNCTTGGGGCGCACAGGGGTTCAAAAACGGCTTCTTAGANCCGTTCTTACAGCTCCACGCCGAGGGCGCGGAGGATCTGGCGCGCCATCCGCTGCAGATGCTCGTCGTCGCCAGAACGGACCAGAGTACGGTACTGCTGCACGGCGGCGGCCTCGTTGCCCTGCTCCTGCAGGATGGTGGCCAGTCCGAAGCGCGGACCGGCGTAATCGGGTTTGAGCCGCAGGGCCTGCTGGTAGGCCTGGACTGCCGCAGGGATATTGCCGCGCGCGTATAGGGCAGCGCCCAGGTGGTTGTAGGCTCGGACGTAACCCGGGCGCAGGCGCAGGGCAGTGCGGAAGGATGTTATCGCCCCGTCGATCTCTCCCTGTTTTTTGAGGGCCAGGCCCAGATTGAAGTGGGCCTGGGCGTGCTTGGGATCGAGCGAGATCGCCCGGCGCAAGAACTCGATAGCGCCGATGACATCGCCGCGGCTGTAGAGCAAGTAACCTAGATTGTTGTGGGCGCTGGTGTGCTTGGGAGTGAGGCGGACAACCTGGCGGTACTGGGCGATGGCCCCGGCGCCGTCGCCCTCTTCGTGCAGTGCCAGTGCCAGACTGTAGCGCGCCGGTACATAGGTAGAATCGGTCTCGAGGGCGCGGCGAAAAGACTGGACCGCGGCCTCGAGATCGCCTTGCTTTTGCAGCGCCAGCCCCAGGTTGTAGCGCGCCAGCACGTGTTTGGGATCCAGTTCCACTGCCTGGGTAGAAGCNGCAATGGCCCCGGCTAAATCGCCGCGGTCGAAGAGGATGCCGCCCAGGTCGCTGTGAGCCTGGACCAGGCCGGGGTCTAGTTGGATGGCGCGGCGATAGGCGCGAACACCGCCTTCTATATCCCGCCGGCTGTAGAGCAACGCNCCCAAATACATATGGGCCGGGGCGTGCTCGGGATCGAGACGNAGCGCGGTGCGAAAAGCGGCCAGCGCACCCTCGCCGTCGCCCCGCTGATAGAGGGCCAAGCCCAGGTCGAGGTGGGCGGAGATCCGTTGCGGATCCAATTTAAGGGCGTGGCGATAGGCGCCCAGTGCGCCTTGGATGTCGCCATGGGCAAAGCGCGCCTTGCCGTTTTCGTGGGCAACAGCTGCAGCCGCGGCAGTGTCCCGAGCTTGGGCGTGCAGGCACGCAGCGCCAGCCAAGAAAAAAAGAACGAAATGAGCCATCATAACGTACCCCGTACGACCTTGCCAAAACCTAGTTTGGCGACGCGATAGGTTGTATATAACCGGTCCTGAGCAGCCGCCTCCTTTTGGGGCGGAGTCATCCCATGTTGATTGTCTATAGTCTCGGCTAGCAGTCGTCAATGAAGGGGCGTCTTTCCCGTAGGATTCCTGGTACTGGCCATAGAGACCATAAGCCGAACGTCAGCATCTCAAACGAACTGGATCGAATAAAGGCAGGCACTCCTTATCTCCAGGTGGATACGCACCGGTTTGCCCTCCAGTTGTGAAAGATCAGCGCCCTCCCATTTCATCTCGTGTTTGCCACTCTCGAGAATCTGCGTGGACNGGTCGAAGGAAAACCCTTCGATCCTGCCACCGGACTGATCGGTCAAGGAGGCGCGTACTTCGCACTCGTCGAAGTTCATGACATCTTTCGGCACCGATTGGGGGACGGACGCGTCCACGTCGATCAACAGCTTTGAACCTTTGAAGATGATCGGCCGCGTAATGATCCGCCCCTGATTGGGTCCCGCCAGCAGCCCGGCCCAACGATCCTCGGGGATCGTGGCCAGGTTGATGGTCATGACGCAACGTTCTCCGAGTCTAGTGGGATTGGCGCTGTGGGCGCCGCTAAAGCCGGTGTAATAGATCCAGATCTGACCATTGTGCAGGATCGGTCCGGACGGCATCAGGTAGCCGGCATCGTAAGAACCGACCTCGCCGCGATAGAGAAACGGCATGTCGCGGTCCACCCAGTTCCAGTGGAAACCGTCGCGGCTGCTCATCAGGAAGACATCCCACACCTGGTCGTGGGTTTTGTGCACCATCAGGAACCCGAGATAGAACTCGCCGAAGATCCCGGCAGTGAAATACTGGTACTGGTGGTCCACCCGGTCCCTGGTGTCCGGGGCCAGCATCATGCGGGTATCGGTCCAGTCTTCGAAATCGTCGCTCTCGGCATATCCCACCGTGCGGATATGGCGGTGTTGACCGATGTTGTCGATCTCATGGGCGAGCGGATGGCCTGGACGGAAGTAGCCCACGTATTTTTCTCGCAGGTGGTCCCACCCCAGGACCGAGTTCGCATCAGCCACGTTGGTGGGGTATAGCACCACCGCCTTGTTGTTGTACGTCCAGTGGATGCCGTCGGGCGAGTAGGCGTTGACCATACCGCCGGGAGGGTTGTGGCCGCCGGGACCATGCATCTCGCCCTGGGCCTTGTAGCGCCGCTGCGGATCGGGATCCCGATGATCCTTGAAACAATTGTAATAACTGGGCTCGCCGTGGATCCCGAGCAGGTTGTTTCTGGTAGAACCCTCGAATTCTATCAAGCCAAGCTCGGGCTTGTCCCAGTTGTAGCCATCACTGGAGGTGGCGAAGCACCATGGCCGACGGCCCTTGTCGAGCGCCCACCACACATACCACATCTTGAAGATCTTCTCTTCGTCGTCGTAAAGCACCGTCTGTCCGACGATTTCCACGCCTTCATTCTTGCCGCCATACTTGCCCTGCTCCCATGGATAATCTGCTACCATGACGGGGTTGTCGGCATACTTGGTCGGGCGGTACTGGTAACGCGAGATGCGGCTAGCTTCATCCACCAGCAAATCGTCGACGAAGAGCTGCTTGCTGTCGCCGATGTCGACAATTCCCGCAGATGGGGTGGACGCGCGCTCGAAAATGGATCCTGTTTTCACGTTCCTAATCCTCGTCTTGTCTTCAAATGGCGAAGGAGAACAGCTTGGCCCGCGCCATGTGGAAACGCACGGCTACCTTTCTGCCCCGCAAGCGGGAAAGGTCGCTCTTGCCGTTCCACGTCGCCACCTGGTCCAATTCGTCGCCGCTGAGCGCATCTGCTTCGGCCAGGCTGAATCCCTCGATCGCTTCTACCGGACTTATCGGCTCGGTGGGCGGTGTGACAATCTCCGCTTTGATCCAGCCCGCCCTCAGGGTTTTGAAATTCAGCCGCAGTTGGTCGCCGCAACAGAGGCGGCCGATAGTAGTCACCTGTCCCTCCACTGGCGCTTCGAGGGCCACCAAACGGTCGCGCTCCCAAATGGCCCAGCGAAATACATCCCGGCACGGCCCCTCTTCCTTGGGGGCGCGGTCGTGTCTCATGTAGGTGCAAGCATAGGGCAGCCCCCACTCCCGCTCGTTGAGCGGCACCAAATTGGGCCCGGCGGTGACCATGCCGTACTCCCCGTCTTCGGCGTCGCGTCCTATAACGGGCTTGCGCGCGGGCCGACTCCAGTTCCAGCCGTCCCGGCTCACGGCCAGCTGCACGTCGAGCTCGGAATCCAAGCGGTGGTAAACAGCGGGAAACATCAGATGCAGTCCTGGAACCCCGGGGTAGCGACAATAGGCCGAGGTGTAGATATCGTCGTCGCAGCGATCCTGCGGGTCGGCCATCAGCACGTAGCGCGGCGCGCTCCAGTTGCCAAATTGCTTGCCCGCCACTTTGCGCACAGCGCGACGGCCTCTGAAATTGTGTTGCAGCTCCTCGGGAAAACCGCGCAGGTACGCCACGTACTCGCCGGTCTCGGGTTCGTAAGCGGCAATGTTGTGCGTATCGAGGGGCGTGCCGCCCACGTTCACCAGGGGTTCGTCCAAAATGCGCCAGCGCAGACCATCGGCCGACACCGCCCCCATCACGACATTATCGCGCCACACGTTGAATTTTTCCTTTACCGCATCCATCGTGTTCTTCGTGGGATCGGTGGCCGCATCGGTCTGGGCGGCCAGCTCGCGGAACTCCGTCCAGCCAATGTCCGGGTCTATGACGCCATCGCGGAAAAAGATCGTCCGGGGGCTGATAGCCTTGTAGCGCTCCTCCGGGTCGGCATTGGGATCGATGAATACTGAATTGAGTTCAAAGTCCTCGTAGCGAAACACCAGATTATTGGCTTTGGAGCCCTCGTATTCCACCAGTCCTAGCTCGGGGCGCTGCCAGTGAAAGCCGTCGTCGCTTTCGGCGTACCCGTGCAGCCGGAAGGCTCCTTTAGCAGCGCCCGTCGACCAGTACCAGAGGCGATAGCGGCCTTCTTCTTGGAGAATAAGCGGATAGTGCAAGCCGCCTTGTTCCCAGGGCTTTTCCGCCCGCAAGAAGATCTGTGAGCGCCGGGCCGACTGAACCGACAAGTGCACGCCCACGGGCGGATCCTGCAGCCAGGTTTCGCCGTTTTCATTTACGCCAGCCAGTCCTGCCCATATATCGTACCAGTCTAAGAAGGGCGTGAGGCCCGGGGTCGTTTGGCTCATGTTCTTTCTCCTAGTAAGGGCGTATCAATAAAAAATGGGATGTTGAATTTCACTGCCCTGTTTTTGCGCTGTCGACCTGCGGGTGATCCGTATTTATCGTATATTTTTCCGCCGTTTATAATAAACAACCAGTGGCTAGTAGTCGACTATTAATACGCCTATGACTGATACCCGCATTTGAGGTCACGTGGGTACGGCGCAAAATAAGACTCTCGGTCGGATTTTTTGACGTGGAAGTGATTTTTTCGGACATAGACGGCGACGGGGAACGCGAGGTAGTAGTCGAGAACGCCTACCTGCGCGCCGTGTTGCGCTTTCCCGAGAAGCTGGGCTATGCCTTTTACAAGGGCCGTTTTACCTGGGGCGGACGCTTGCAATCCCTGACCTACAAACCCACCAGGCGGGAATTCTTCCTGCCGCAGATGCTCGATCTGGAAGATATCAACCCTTTCGGCCTGCCCGACGAACTCTTCGCCACCTTTCCGCTCAATACGGCCACAGGACGACAACGACGCCTGAAAATGGGGGTGGGCGTCTTTGCGGAAGACGATCGAGACGAGGACTTCGAAGCGCTACCGTGGACCTGGTATGAAGAAAATAAGGGACCAGAAAAAATCATCGCCTTCCGCCAGGAAATAGAAGACCTTGGCGGCTACAGCTACCTGTACGAGAAGCGCTATCGCTTTCGACCAAACGCAGCCTGGTTCGCGCTGGACGTAGTTTGGGAGAACCGCGGCGAAAGCCTGCTGGCCTCGGCCTGGGACGTACACACCTTCCACGCGGCCGGCGTGCCCCCGCACACGGCCTGGTTGGTGGCGCCCAAACGCGCCTGGCTTGGTTGCGGCAACTCGCGCGTGCGCACCTTTATCAAAGAGGCCAGCCCGATTTTTGCCACGCCGCGCAGTGAGGAAATGGTTGCGGATCGGATCCTCTGGGATGCAGATGGCACCCCCTGGTGGTACGCCACCGGGCCGGATCAGGGCGATGAGTTCTATCTGATGCGGGCGCGCTTCGACCCCGATTGGGGCATGTTCTGGGCGGGCTATGATGCTTTTACCCCCCAGGCTATCAGCAACGTCGAGGTGCCCCCAGGCGAAAGTGCAAGATGGGGTTTTGATGTAACCCTGGGGACGGGTGGGCGCCACTTTGTGGCCGCCGGCGAGGATTGCGGCCTGACGCTGGAACGAGTGGGGGAACGCGCCCTGGTTGGTGTACATAAGGCGACGGCGGCCGCGGCTTGTCTGGATTTGCGGGTATTCGATCAGGATGGCGTCCTGACCGA
>PBOD01000085.1 GCA_002724215.1 Gemmatimonadota bacterium
GTACCAAATGACGCAGCCGCCAGCGGAGTTTTGGCCGCAGGCCATAACGACTTCGACCTGGCCATTGCCGGTGAGGTCGACGGGATGGCCGTGGGATGGACGGGGGGTGTCGGCGTCGATGATGTGCTTGCGCCAGGGGTCGCCGAGTTGGCCGGGGTGTTCGTACCAGGCGACGAGGGGGACGTCGGCGCCGGTGGCGAGAATGTCGGGACGGCCATTATCGGTAAAGTCGGCGACGCGGATGGTACGGGCTTCGGCCATTTTGTCGTCCAGTGGGTGCTTGGTCCATAGACCGTTCCCGCCGGGATTCTCGAAGATCGCGATCTCATTGCCCTTCCAGCCCGAGGCGGCCACGTCGCGTCGGCCGTTGCCGGTGAAGTCGGCCAGATCTACATCGTAGGCGAAGGGCAGGCCGCCGACGGTGATTTCGTGCAGGGTCCACAGCTGGCCGTCCTGCGGGGTGCCGTTGTTTTCGAACCAGTAGAGGTCGCCGGTGAGGTTTTCGACGCAGACCACGTCGAGGTGGCCGTTGCCGTTGATATCGCCGATGGCGTGGCGCTCGAGGCGTTCCTTGGGGTGGTCGCGCTGGATGTGGTGACGAGTGAAATGGCCCTGCCCGTCGTTTTGGAACCAGTAGAGCGCGCGGCCGTCGGCGTCGGCGGCAGTGATGTCGAGCGAGTCGTCGCCGGTCAGATCGGCGACGGCCAGCCCGAAGGAATAGCCGAAGCCCTCCATGATGAGATGTTCGCTGAAGTGGGACATCAGTTCTCCTGCGCTAAGACTTCGCTTGCTCTAAGCGATGCTCGGACCAGGGTATCGACAGCTGGCACGAAAAAATCAGTCGGCGGCCAGGTTGAAGCAGGACAACGCCTCGTCGTTGCGCACAAATACGTGGCGGTCGGCGTAGGCCGGGTGGGCCCAGGTGACGCCGCCGCGCTGGTTGAGCTGGTCGCGGGTGGGGGCGATGAGGTGGGTGCGGTCGTGGACGGTGGCGCCCTCGGGTGAAAGGCTGGTCAACAGCAGGTCGCCGCGCTCGTTGAAGATCCATACCTTGTCCGCTTGTGGCGTCAGGTGGGCCGTGCCCCAACGGGCGCGCGGGACGATGGTCAAATCCTCCCAGACCCGCTCGCCGCTCGCCGCCTCGAGGCAGCGGAATTCGCCGTAGCTGTCGATCCCGTAGAGATAATCGCCGTCGAGCAGCGGCGTGCTGATAATCGAGTGGAGCGCGTCGGTCTTTTGCTCGGAGGGGCCAGCGCGCCGCCAGATTTCCTCCACCGCCAACTCGTCGGGCAACAGTCGCAGCATCAGCGCGCCGTCGAAGAAGCTGGTGACGAAGAGGCGATGGTCGGCGACGACCGGCGTGGCGATGGAGATGACCATCTGTTTGGGCGGGAAGGGATGGCGCCAGTGCACCGCGCCCGAAGCGGGGTCCAATCCGACGACATTGTCGCCGGTGAGGACGACGAGCACGGGCTGACCGGCTTGCTCGATAAGGACCGGCGTGGCGTAGCTGGCCTGGTCGGCGAGGCTGCGCCAGCGCTCCTCGCCGCTTTTGCGATCGAAGGCGACCGGGCAGGCGTCCTCGCCGCCGATGTGGACGATGACCAGGTCCTGGTAGATAATCGGCGCGGCGGCGATGCCCCAAATGGGCATGCGGATATTGTAATCGGCGTTGAGGTCGCGCTCCCAGGCGATCTCGCCGCTGGCCGCGTCGTAGGCGTGCAAATCGCCCATGGTGCCGAGGGCGTAGGCCAGCCCCGCGCGGACGACGACGCTGGCGCGCGGGCCGGCGGTATAGCCGACGTCGCGGTATGCGCGCGGGTACTGGTGCGACCAGATGGGTTCGCCGGTCTGGGCGTCGAAGCAGTGGACGCGCTCGACTTGCTCGGGTTTGGTTAGGCGGTCCATGACATAGACGCGACCATCGGCGACGGTGGGGCCGGTATAGCCGCTGGCGATGGTCGCGGTCCAGCGCGGGGCGAGGGTGTCGGGTAGGGTTGTCACCAGGCCGGTTTCGCGCCAGACGCCGTCGGATTGGGGGCCGCGCCACTGTGGCCAATCGGCGGCGGCAACGGGTGCAGCGAGCAAGAGCCCGCAGAGGATTGCTGTCATGGGTGCAGATGCTCCTTTTTCATTGCGTTGCTTTTCGCCTTGCGGTAGTCGCCGGCGCAGTCGGCGACTTTGGCGGCCAGATGCGGCGGGATGAAGACCACGCCCGATCCATCGCCCAGTACTACGTCGCCGGGCAGGCAGGTCGCCGGGCCGATGCGAGTGACGTCATTGATTTCGGGCATGGTGACGCCGGGGATGGCCTCGGGATGGATTCGTTTTACATAGGTGCAGAAGTCGGGGATCATTTTGATGCGGCGCAGATCGCGCAGGCCGCCGTCGATGACCATGCCGCGCCCGCCATTGGCTTTGATCGCGGTGGTGAGGTTGTCGCCGACGAGGTTGATGGCGCCGAAGAGGTCGGCGACCAGCACGTCGCTGTCGATGAGTTCGTCGATGACCCAGGAGTTGGGAAAGCCGATGCGGCCGTCTTTGGCACCCCGGGCGATAATGGCGTCGTGGAGGTCGGGCCGGATGGGCACCCAGCGGCAGGTGACCGCGCGGCCGACCAACACCTGGTTGGGGCAGAGCACGGTCCAGTCGCCGGCGTAGTTGTGCTCGAAGCCATAGTCGGCGAGCACGTCGCAAGCGTCGTTGACCGCGACCGTCTGCAGGCGGGCGAGTACGGCGTTGGCGACCTGCGGGCGGCCGTTGGCATAGCGCTTGCCGCGCCACGGCCGGGTCATCGCGCGAATGCGCTCTGGGTCGGTCAGGCGCATCGGCTTTAGCCGCCCGGGATGTAGAGCGAGCGGTCGGCGACCGGCACCTCGATGCGGGCGCCGCCTTGCAAATGCGAGTGTGCGACTGCGAATTGCGCCTCCACCGACTGCATGGTGATGTCGATATTGCCGGCGGTGCGCTCGCCGGTCTCTATTTGGCGAATGATGTCGCGGATGGTGCTGACGGTGGGGCTGTCGCCCTGCGGGCGGATGGTGCGTTCTTCGACGGCGTCGCCCTTGCGGCGGATGCGGATGGTCTCGCCATTGTCCCAGGCGTAGGCGCGGCCTTCGCTGCCGTAGACTTCGACGTCGAAGAAGCCCGACACCGGGAGGAAGTGCCCTTCGGTGCCGTTGTCGTAGCCGATGCGGAAGAAGTCGACCATGGGGTCGGCGATTTCCTCGCCCGCGGGCGGGAGGAAAGCGTGGCGGTCGGCGTCGTAGGCTGGATAGGCGCGGGGGCGCTGGTCGTAATTGGCGGCCAGCGGCTCGCCCTTCTGCACCAGCCGACCCTCGGCCCAGCGCGGCGCGGCATCGCCCAGCAGCATGGCGACGAGGTCGAGGGTGTGGGGGTGGTGCTTGATCAGATCGGTATAGCTGTACATCTGCGCGTAGCGCAGCTCGCCGATGGCGCCATCTAAGAGCGCGTCGCGCAGTTTTTTGAAGCCGTCGTGGTGGCGGCGCATCGCGCCCCAGTTGAAGGCGACGTCGTTGGCCTGGCAGGCGGCGGCGATGCGGTCGGCTTCGTCCANCGANGCGCACAGACCTTTTTCCGCGTAGATGCCCTTGACGCCGTGCTNGGCGGCGAAGATGATGGGTTCGGCGCGGGCGAAGGAGGGGGTGGTGATGCTGACGATGTCGGGTTTTTCGCGCTCGATCATCTCGCGGTAGTCGAGATAGGTGTTGGTGCAGCCAAAGCGCTCGCTGAAGCGCTTGAGGCGCGCCTCGCCGCGGTTGGCGACGGCGACCACCGCGGTTTCAGCAATGTGCTGGTAGGCGGGGTAGTGGCCGTAGGGGCTGGAGAACTGGTTGGGGGCGAGTTCGTCTTCGATGAGGCCGCCCATGCGGCCGGTGCCGATGACGGCGACGCGGTATGTAGACATTAGATGGCTCCGTCGTTATTGCGTGTGGGGGACACATGAAGGTATGGCCTGCGCGCGTGCGCCAGCCATCAAGTGNTTTCCGAGTTGTCGCGCGCTGCTTGTAGGACTTCGTGGCTGGCGCGGTAGAGATTGGCGAAGTCCACGTTGAGGTTNATCCAGCGCACGCCGAGGTCCATCCAGCGCGCAAAGGTTTCGGGGGAATAGAAGGTCGAAGTGCCGAGAATGTGGCGAGTGCGGCTCACCTTGTCGGCGACGCCTTCGATGGCGGCGACGACATCCGGGTCGTCGATCTGGCCGAGCTTGCCCAGTGAGCCGGAGAGGTCGTTGGGGCCGATNCAGATGATATCGACGCCTTCAACGGCGAGAATTTCATCGATATTTTCCACTGCTTCGATGTGTTCGACCTGGATGGCGAGTATTNGCTCGGAGGCGACTTCGGCTAGATAAGCGGGTTGGGATGTCGCGCCGAAGCGGGCGCCGCGGCGAGGGCCNAAGCCGCGGATGCCGCCGGGCGGATAACGGCAGGCCGCGACCGCGGCGCGAGCCTCTGCGGCCGAGTTGACGCGCGGCACGACGATGCCGGCGGGTGCCAGGTCGAGTACNGGCTTGATGATATCCGCGTCGTTTTTGAGCACGCGGACGAAGGGCGCCGCGCCGGTGCCGCGGCAGGCGACCACGTGCTGGAGGACGGTGTTGAGGTCGAAGGGTGCGTGTTCAGTGTCGATCCACACGAAGTCGTAGCCGGCTTCGGCCGAGAGTTCGCTGATGGCCGCATCGGCGAAGGTGACGGCGGTGCCGATGGCGACTGCGCCCNATTCGAGGCGGGCGCGGAGTTGCTCTATATGGTTGATGCTGGTCATGGGGCTCCTGTCTNACTGTGGCTTTCCGGCCAGCGGGCGGTGCCGATAGCGAAGTACTTGTGCTCAAAGGGCGGTGCCGGGCGCGAGGCGTACCAGATGCGCAGGCTGCCGTCGTCGAGGCGCAGGACCGACTGGCTGGTGGTATAGTGGGATTCCCAGGTGCGCGAGGGATCGGGCTCGAAGACGGGGTTGTCCGGATCCTTCTGCCATTGCAATCCATCGTCGCTGTAGGCGCAGCCGATGGCGGTTTTCATTTCCATGTCGCCGTGCTGGCTGTAGCTGCCGTACCACATCCAGTAGCGGTTGTCGACTTTGAGCACGGTGGGATAGAACAGGCGCTGGCGCTCCCAGGATTGGTCGAGTACAAGAGCGGGGTCGGGCGCGACCTCCCAGGTGCATCCATCGGCGCTTTCGGCGTAGCGAATGCTCCAGGGGTCGGCTGCGACGNGGGTGTACCAGAGCTTGTAGCGGTCNCCTTCTTTGATGACGGTCGGGGCGTAGGCGTGTTCGAGCTGCGGATCCGAAGGTGTGTCCCATTCCACGCCGTCGGCGCTGGTGGTTTCGTGCAGGGTGTGCAGGCGATTGCCCGAAGGGAAGTCACAGGAGGCAAACCACAGGCGCAGGCGGCCTTGTTCGCGGCACGCTGCTCCGTNGGGGTGCCGCAGCAGCGTTGGGGTCAGAATCGAGCGGGTGCCGGCGAGGCGGCAGACTGGNGAGCGATCGTCCTTGGTGAAGTTGATGCCGTCGGCGGAAGTGGCCCGGCCGAGGGTGAAGGCGCGCTGGTCGGTGCGCGTGTGGTCGTCGACGCTATGGCGNGAGCCGCTGTACCACATCACATAGGCGCCGGCTGCATAGGCGACGCAGGGGGCGAAGAGGTGCATGTCGTCGAAGGCACCCGCCGCGCCGAGGGCAATGCAGGGGCCTTTGTCGCGCTGCCAGTGCTGATTCACGAGTCTGCTCCTTCCGGCGCCGTGGCCCGGTGGATGAAGCGGTCGATGATATTGATTTTGAGGTCCTCGCCGTCGCTTATGGGTCGCNGTGGCCGATGACATAGCCGATCAGTGCGTCGGCCATCCACCTCGAGCATGACAGCACTGCGTCGGCNTGGGATAGTAGCGAAATTCGTCTGCGCTGGTCAAGCGGCGTCTACTCCCCCTCCCGGCGCGGATTGACCAGCGTCGCGCCNTCGTCTTCGAGCAGGGGCCGGTGGTAGACGTAGGGCGGCTCGAGTACGGCCTGCTGCGCCGGAGTGAGTTCGGCGACCCAGTCGGGCATTGACGTCTGGTAGTGGCCACCGGTGTAGTGGAGGTATTTGGGCGTGTAGCGGTAGAGCATGGTGCGGCGCTCCTGCTCGNCGCGCCAGGGCAGGGTGCCGTGCATGGTAGCCTCGTTGAAGATCACTANATCGCCGGCTTTGAGCGGGATCTGGTAGACNAACTGCTGGTCGGCCCGATAGAGCTTGATATCCTGCGGGCAGGGATAATTTGACTTGTGGCTGCCCGGCACCACGCAGAGGCCGCCGTCGCCTGGGTTGACATCGCTGAGGTAAAATTGGCAATTGATCAGGCCGCAGCGCATGCGCCCATTGTGATAGGCGTAAAAGCGCGAGCCGTTGAAGTCGACCTGGCCGTCGCCGTGCAGGTTGAGTCCTTCGGCGCCCCTGGTGGCGGTGAGGATATCGGGCGAGTGGTCGAGTTTCCAGCCCCGCCCGAAGAAGGTATTGAGATAGGGCACGAGTCTGGGGTGGGCGAGAATGTCGCGGAAGGGCTGGCACCAGGGGTGGTCCCAGGTCAGCATGGAATGATAGTGCCCGCGCAGGTGGCTGCCCTCGAGTTCGGGGCTGTCGGCGCCGCCGACGTGTTCGCCGCGCTTGTCGGTGTTGGCGTCGATGGCTGTGTTGAGGGCGGCGACTTCGCCCGGGGTGAGAAAGCCTGCGATGACCAAGAATCCCTGGAGGTCGAAGAGGTATTTCTCGCGGTCGCTCATGGTCGCGAAGGGCACTTGTTCGTTCATGGCGTCGTCCTGTGGGTTAGTCGTATGCCGCGTCGCCCTCGACCCCCCCCCATTTTCGCCAGACTTTGACCTGTGGATCGGCGCGGTCAGCGCGGCTGTGGGAGACGCGGGCACGGGCGGTGCCTCGCTTGCAGTGTCGTGATAGACTACATCCTGGCGCGAAATTGCGCCAACACGCAGCGGGCCGGGCAATAAAAAACCGGCCCTGGATCAAGGTAGGACCGGCATCTGTGCGCGCGTTGTGAAGGGGGGTTAATCGGCTTTGGCGGCAGGCTTTGCGCGGCGCCTGCGCCCACCGCGTCCGCCGCGTCCACGGCCTCCGCCACCACCACCTCCGCCGCGTCCGTTGCCGCCGCCGCGTCCGCGTCCACCGCGCCGGGCGCGGATATTCTCGAGATCGGGCGCCTCGCCCTCCCATTGGGCGTCGATGGCGTTGGTGTTGAGCAGGCGCTTGAGGTCGCCCAGATCGCGGTCGCCGACGAAGGTCAGTGCGATGCCCTCGCGGCCCATGCGGCCGGCGCGGCCGGTGCGGTGGGGGTAGGTCTCGTTGTTGAAGGGGAAGTCGAAGTTGATGACGTGGGTGACGTGCGAGAAGTCGAGGCCGCGCCCGGCGACATCGGTGGCGATCATAAAGCGGATCTTCTTCTGGCGGAAGCGGCGAAAGATCGAGGTGCGACGGTCCTGGTCGAGGCCGCCGTGGATAATATCGACCGAATCGACCTTGCGCTGCAGGTCGCGGTAGAGGTCGGAGGCCTTGTCGCGCGAATTGCAGAAAATGATGCCCTGCTGGATCTCCTTGTCGTTGATGTAGCCGACGAGGTCTTCGAAGCGCTTGCGGCCGACGTGCTGGAAAGTGTGGACCAGCGACTGCGGCGCCTTCTGGTCGCGGTTGAGTTGGATGCGCTCGGGCTCTTTGAGATACTGCTGGGTCAGTCGCTCGATTTCTTTGGGCATAGTCGCCGAAAAGAGCAGGGTCTGGTGCTCCTGCATGATGCATTCCATTATGAAATCGACATCTTCGATAAAGCCCATCTTGAGCATTTCGTCGGCTTCGTCCAGGACCACGGTTTTGACCTGGGTGAGATCGAGGCGGTGGTTCCAGATGAAGTCTATCAGACGGCCCGGGGTGGCGACGAGGACGTGCACTCCGTGGTTGATCTTGGCCTTCTGGATGTCCATGTCGAAGCCGCCGTAAATGGCAAAGGGCACGGTGTCGGAATGCTTGGCGATTTCGTCGACTTCTTGCACGTATTGCAGTGCCAGCTCGCGGGTGGGGACCAGAATGAGAACCTGGATGGCCTTGTTGTCGGCGTCGATGGCGTTGACGAGCGGGATGGCGCAGGCGCCGGTTTTGCCCGAGCCGGTTTCGGCCAGGCCCATGACGTCTTTCTCGGCGACGATATGGGGTATGGTCTGTTCCTGGATGGGGGTCATTTCCTCGTAGCCCATTTCTGCGAGAGCCTGGAGGACGTGGGGGGCTAATTCTAGTTCTGTGAATTGCATGGAATTCTACTCATTATTTCTATTCGGCGAAGCGCGGAATGCAGAGAGGAAGAGGAGGGGGGCTCTGTGCAAGGGCGATGCGGAATGGTGGGTGTGTTTTCTGTTCTTCTATCTCTATAGCCACGTCTAAACTTAGGCAAAACAGGAAAATATGCAATGGGGATGCATTGCGTGAGGGGGGTTTTGGGGTATTTTTGTACCCTTCGTGGGGATCGGCTACTGCTGGTCGGTCGGGAGACGTTATTCCTCGCCGCTCATTCTCGCTCAGCTCCTGCCTCGCTCCGAGGGGTGGCTGATCCAGATTTCACCTCCTGTGAAATCTGGGCCACGACCGCTTTGAGGAATAACGTCTCCCGACCTTGGTTAGCGCTGCGTGAGTTTACGCTAAGCATACCCCAAACATTAATAGAGAAGGTGACAGGGATATGACAGATGTTCGGGTGCGGGTCGCGCCCTCGCCGACGGGGCCGGTACATGTAGGGACCGCTTATCAGGCCTTGTTCGATCTGGTATTGGCGCGCAAGCACGGGGGACAGTTTGTGTTGCGGATTGAGGATACGGATCAGACTCGGTCGCGGCGAGAATGGGAGGAGCCCATTTTTCAGGCGCTGCGGTGGTTGGGTCTGGAGTGGGATGAGGGGCCGGATGTGGGGGGGCCTTATGGGCCGTATCGGCAGAGTGAAAGGTTGGAGATTTATCAGGAGCATGCGAAACAGCTGGTCAATGGGGGGCATGCGTATCCTTGTTTTTGTACAGCGGAACGCTTGGACGCGTTGCGCAAGGAGCAGATGCAGCACAAGGAGCGGCTGGGGTATGACGGGCATTGCCGGGATTTGAGTGCGGAGGATGTCGCGGCGAAGATGGCGGAGGGGTTGAGTCATGTGATCCGGCTGAAGATGCCCGGCGCGGGCACGTGCGTGGTAAAGGACCATTTGCGCGGCGAGGTCGAGCTCGACTTCGCGCAGATGGACGATCAGGTGCTGGTGAAGTCCGATGGTTTTCCGACCTATCACCTGGCGGTGGTGGTTGACGATCATCTGATGAAGATCAGCCACGTGATTCGCGGCGAAGAGTGGATCACCTCGGCACCTAAGCATCTGGTTTTGTACGAGGCCTTTGGCTGGGAGCCGCCGCAGTACATGCACTTGCCGCTCTTGCTCAACCCGGACGGCTCGAAGATGTCCAAGCGCAAGAACCCGACTTCGGTGGAGTATTATCGCCGTGCCGGCTATGCGCCGGAGGCGTTGTTGAACTATCTGGCGCTGATGGCCTATCCGCCAATTGACGGCGATGAGGAGATGTTCAGTTTTGGGCAATTGACAGAGGATTTCGACGCCGACAAGATCAATTTAGGCGGGTCGATTTTCGATATCGAGAAGCTCGATTGGCTCAATGGCCGCTACGTGCGCGAGCGCAAGACGCCCGAGCAGTTGCTCGATGATCTCAAGGCCTGGCTGCTGACCGACGACTACGTGGGGCAGATGTTGCCGCTGTTGCAACAGCGAATGGAGACGCTGGGCGACTTCGTGCCCCAGGTGGCGTTTTTCTTCGCGCGCAAGGTGGCGCCGAGCGCGGAAGACCTGGTGCCGAAGAAGCGCGAGGCCGAACAGGTGGTGCCGATGTTGCAGACGGCGGTGTGGGCGCTGGATGGGGTGCTGGATTGGAACAAAGAGGGCGTGGAGGCGGCATTGCGCGGGGTGGCGGAATACTGGGATTGGCCGGTGCGCGATGTGACGGTGCCGCTGACGGTGGCGTTGACGGGCCAGCGGGTGGGGCCGCCGCTCTTCGATTCTGCGGCGCTGTTGGGGCAGGACATGATGCGGATGCGGATTCTCGACGCGATGGGGGTTTTGGGAGGGCTGTCGAAGAAGAAGGTGACGAAGCTGGAGAAGGAGTGGACGCGGAGGTAGAATCAAGGACAGTTGATGAAAAGGCCGACGCGCGCTCGTTGCAGACCCCAAGCCCTAAAAAAGGCCCGTAAGGTCTCGCTTGGTTTTTCGCCAGACCTTATTTCTTCCCCTGCTGCTTCTGCATCCGCGCCCAGGTATCCCGCAGTGTCACCGTGCGGTTGAAGACGGGCTTCTCCGCCGTGTGGTCCACCGAATCGGCGCAGAAATATCCCAGCCGCTCGAACTGACAGCTCGCGCCCGGCTCGGCCGCGGCCAGCGCCGGCTCCAGGTAGCATTCGTCGAGCACTTTATAGGAGTCGTGGTTGATATTGTCGCGCCAGCTGCCGCCCTCGGGTTCCTTGAGCGGATTTTCGACCTTGAACAGCCGGTCGTATAGCCGCACCTCGGCCTTTGTCGCATGCGGTGCCGAGACCCAGTGCAAGGTGGCCTTGACCTTGCGGCCGTCCGGTGCGTCGCCGCCTTTGGTCGCAGGATCGTAGGTGCAGCGCAATTCGACGATCTCGCCGCTGTCGTTCTTGACCACTTCGTTGCAGGTGATGAAGTAGGCATAGCGCAGCCGCACCTCGCGGCCCGGCGCCAGGCGGAAGAACTTGCGCGGCGGGTCCTCCATAAAATCGTCGCGCTCGATGTAGAGCTCGCGCGAAAAGGGGATCATGCGGGTGCCGGCGCTCTCGTCCTCGGGATTGTTGATCGCCTCCAATTCCTCGCTTTCGCCCTCTGGATAATTCTCGATTATCACCTTCAGCGGGTCGAGCACGGCCATGCGGCGCGGCGCGGTCTTATTCAGCTGGTCGCGAATGCAGAATTCGAGCAGGGCAATGTCGATATTGTTGCCCTTTTTGGCGATGCCGGCCTCGGCCCAGAAGCGGCGGATGGCCGCGGGCGGGCAGCCGAGGCGCCGCAGGCCGCGCAGCGTGTAGGTGCGCGGGTCGTCCCAACCGTGGACAATGCCCTCTTCGATCAGCGGGCGAATATAGCGCTTGGACAGCACGGTGTAGTAGATATTGCCGCGCGCGAACTCGATCTGGCGCGAGGGGAAAATACCGAGCTTTTCGATGTACCAATCGTAGAGCGCCCGGTTGTTGGTGAAC
This sequence comes from Gemmatimonadota bacterium, assembly GCA_002724215.1. Classification (GTDB taxonomy): domain Bacteria; phylum Latescibacterota; class UBA2968; order UBA8231; family UBA8231. The sequence goes on from PBOD01000085.1 coordinate 11,306, forward strand.
TCGTCCGAGCACAGCGAGTGGCTGATGCGCTCGATCGAATCGCTCTGGCCGTGGGCCCAGTCGTACATGGGGTAGATACACCACTTGTCGCCGGTGCGCTGATGGTGGTGGTGGAGGATGCGGTACATCACCGGATCGCGCAGGGTGATATTGGGTGAGGCCATGTCGATTTTGCTGCGCAGGACGCGGGTGCCGTCTGCGAATTCGCCGTTTTTCATGCGTGCGAAGAGGTCGAGGTTTTCCTCGACCGAGCGGTCGCGGTAGGGACTGTTTGTGCCCGGCTCGGTGAGCGTGCCGCGATTTGCGCGGATCTCGTCGGCGGTCTGGTCATCGACATAGGCCAGTCCCTTTTCGATGAGCTCGACGGCCCACTCGTAGAGTTGATCGAAGTAGTCGGAGGCGTAGTATTCGTGCTCGCCCCAGTCGTAGCCGAGCCAGCGGATGTCCTCCTTCATCGAGTCGACGTATTCCTGCTCCTCGCGCACGGGGTTGGTGTCGTCGTAGCGCAGGTGGTACTGGCCGCCGTATTCATCGGCGATGCCGTAGTTGATGGTGATGGCCTTGGCGCTGCCGATGTGCAAATAGGCGTTGGGTTCGGGCGGGAAGCGGGTGATGACCTTGTCGTAGCGGCTGGCGGCGAGGTCTTTGTCAATCTCCTCGCGGATAAAGTCGCGGTATTCGCCGTCTTTGTTTGCTGTCGCGTCGCTCATGATGTCCTCGTCAAAAAAACAAACCCGCTGCGATATGGTTCGCAGCGGGTGAAGTAAAGTCGTCGGGTCTCAGCTCACAGACACAGGCGCTTCCGCTGCGGGATGGGGGCGGGCTGTTGCTGTCGCTGCAGCATGGCTGGACGGTCTGCTCCGGGTCTGTGTTATACCTTAAAGAATAGTCAGCAATCTACTCGCTGGCAAGCTCAGGGTTTGCGGCGCTCCCAGCTGCTGGTCTGCCAGTGGCGACCCTCGCGCACGTAGCCTGAGTCTTGCGGCGGCAACAGCCCGCGCAGGTGCTTGCCGCCGTAGGCGAAGCCCTCCAGGCCGGGAAAACCGCGGTCCTCATTCTCGACGCACAGCACGTAGTCGTAGCCCGACTCCCACAGCGCGCCGATGATGGTCGACCAGTTGAGCTGGCCGCGGCCGGGGACGCGGTATTGCCACCACCAATTGCCGATGATGCCCTGGCGATAGAGCATGCGCTCGCTGATTTCGCAGTCCTTGACGTCGGCGTAGTACCACTTGCCGGCGAAGTCGCGGATGACGTCTTCGACCGGCAGGATGTGCATCCAGAGCCAGTGCGAGGGATCGCAGGACAGGCCCAGGTGGTCGGAGGGCACGGCGTCGAGGATTTTTTCCCACATTTCGGGATTACAGCCGATCTGCCCCATGCGTACTGCCACGTCGAGCGTGACCTTGATATCCTTGTCCTCGGCGGCCCGGACCACGGGCTCAAACATCACCCGGAAGCGCTCGACCAACTCGTCGGAGCGGTCGGAGGGATTGCCCGGCTCGGAGGAGAACATGCCGTAAAATTGTCCATTGCGGACCGGCGCGCCGCTGCTGGTGATGATTACCGGGCACGACAGCGCGCTGGCTGATTCGATGGCTTTGAGTAGCCGTTCCTGCTCTTGCTGCGCGACTTCCTCGTCGTCATCGAGCAGATTGTGGTGGGCCGTGAGACAGGCCAGATACAGATCGTGCTTTTTGAGGGTGTCGAGGACCTCGTCGGGGCCTTCGGTGAGGATCTTGTCCGAGTCGGTGGCGCCACCGCTGTCGCCCAGGCGCACGCAGTCGAAGTCGTTGGTTTTAGCCCAGCGGGCGCATTCTTCGAGGCTCCAGTTGTTTTCGCCCCCGGCATTGGTCATAAAACTGATATCCATCCGCAATATTCCTTCCCTTGAAATAGTACATCGGCTATTGTAGATTCTGTCCCGCAACGACCTACCTTACTTATAAGCAAAGGAAGAAAGCAAAAACCATGGCGCATATCAACGACCACTATCTCAAGCTCGCCGCCGGCTATCTGTTCCCCGAAATCGGGCGCAGGGTCAACGCCTTCGCCGCAGCCAACCCCGACGCCGACGTGATCCGCCTCGGCATCGGCGACGTGGTCAAGGGCATCCCGCGACCAATCGTCGAGGCGATGAAGGAGGCGATGGAGGAGATGGCCCACGACGAGAGCTTCCAGGGCTATCCGCCCGACCAGGGCCAGGACTTCTTGCGCGAAGCCATCGCCGAGCACGACTTTGCCTCGCGCGGCGTCAAAGTGGATGTAGACGAGATCTTCGTCTCCGATGGCGCCAAGTGCGACTCCGGCAATATTCAGGAGATCTTCGCCGACGATTGCGTGGTGGCGCTGACCGACCCGGTCTATCCGGTCTACTGCGACTCCAATGTCATGGCCGGTCGCACCGGCCCCGCCGATAGTGACGGCTCCTACGACGGGCTGGTCTACATGCCTTGCACCGCCGAGAACAACTTTGTGCCGGCCATTCCCGACCAGCATGTCGACATCATCTACCTCTGCTCGCCCAACAATCCCACCGGCACGGTGATGACCCGCGACGACATGGCCGCGTGGATCGCCTACGCCAAAAAAGAGCAGGCCGTCATTCTCTTCGACGCGGCATATGAGGGCTATATAAACGATGACGCGATCCCGCATTCGATCTACGAGGTCGAGGGTGGCCGCGAGGTGGCCATCGAATTCCGCAGCTATTCCAAAAATGCGGGTTTTACCGGCATCCGCTGCGGCTACACGGTAGTGCCCAGAGAGCTGGTGGGGCGCTCGGGCGCGGGCGAGGAGGTCGACCTGCACCGGCTGTGGGCCAGGCGCCACGCGACCAAATTCAACGGCGTAGCGTATCCGGTGCAGCGCGGCGCGGCGGCGGTCTATTCGCCCGCAGGCAAGCAGGCCATTGCGGAGACCATTGGTTTCTACATGGAAAACGCCGCGATTATGCGCGAGAAGCTCGCCGCGGCCGGTATTGCGGTCCACGGTGGTGAGCACGCGCCCTACCTGTGGCTGGCGACGCCGGCGGGCCACGACAGCTGGGGCTTCTTCGACCATCTGCTGCAAACCGCCCACGTGGTCGGCACGCCCGGTGCGGGCTTCGGCGCGGCAGGGGAGGGGTATTTCCGGTTGTCGGCATTCAACCATCGCGACAAAATCGACGAGGCGATGGAGCGCATCGGCAAGTTGTAATGGATCCGCGTCGCGCCAAAATCGTCTGTACTATCGGCCCGGCCAGCCGCGACCGCCTCGGCGAACTGATCGCCGCCGGCATGGACGTGGCCCGCCTCAACTTCTCGCACGGAGAGCACGGTGAGTACGCGCGAATTGTCGCCGATATCCGCCAACTAGCCAGAGACCAGGGGCGGACGGTGGCGATTTTGCAGGACTTGCAGGGGCCGAAGATCCGCACTGGCAGGCATGTCGATGGTCCGCTGCAATTGGCAGCGGGGCAGACCTTCACCATCACTACCGCAGAAGTCGCTGGCACGGCGCAGCAGGTTTCGACCACCTACGAGCCGCTGCCGCGCGACGTGGCGGCCGGAGACGAGATCCTGCTGTCGGACGGACTCTTGCGCCTGGTGGTACAAAAAGTGCGGGGCGCGGAGGTGGTCTGCGAGGTGGTCAATGGCGGTGTCTTGCGCGAGCGGGCGGGGATCAACCTGCCCGGCGTCGATCTGAGCGTGCCGTCGATGACCGCAAAGGATCGTGCGGATCTGGCCTTCGGCATTGCGCAGGAGGTCGATTATGTGGCGTTGTCGTTTGTGCGGCGGGCCGAGGATATGGCTGCACTGCAGGCGATTCTCAAGCAGGCCCCGGTGCCCATTGCAGCGGTGGCCAAGCTCGAGAAGCCGCAGGCCATCGAGGTGCTCGACGATATCATCGCCGTATCCGACGCGGTGATGGTGGCGCGCGGCGATCTCGGCGTCGAGTTGTCGCCCGAGCGCGTGCCCTCGGTGCAGAAGAGCATTATCCGCGCGGCCGTCCAGGCCGGCAAGCCGGTGATCACCGCCACGCAGATGCTGGAGTCGATGATCGAAAACCCGCGGCCTACCCGCGCCGAGGCCTCGGACGTGGCCAACGCCGTGCTCGACGGCACCGATGCGGTGATGCTCTCGGGCGAGACGGCGGTTGGGCAGTATCCGGTCGAGGCGGTGCAGATGATGGAGCGGATTGTGCGCGAGGCCGAGCGCGGTTTGCAACTGTCGCCCGAGCGGCGCCGGCGCAGCGACGAATTGCCGCTGTCCTTCCCCGACGCCATTGCCGAGGCCGCCGGTCGGGTCGCCGCCGACACGCACGCCGCGGCCATCGTCGCCTTCACTCAGTCGGGCTTCACCGCTCGGCTGATCTCCAAGCATCGCCCCGCCCACCCGATCTTCGCCTTTACCGCGCGCACCCACGTGCTTAGTCGGCTCTGCCTCAACTGGGGCGTCTACCCCCGCTATGCCGAATTCGTCGCCGACACCGACGAGATGGTTGCCAGGGTGGATGCGATGTTGCGCGAGGAGGGACTGGTGCAGCCGGGCGACAATCTGGTGATTCTCGCCGGTATGCCTCCGACCCAGCAGGGCACGACCAATCTTTTGCGCCTGCACAGGGTTGGGAACTGAGCCGATTGTTGCGATGTAGCGTCATTCAGTCGAAATCCCATAACAAATGTGTTGACTCGTATTGAGTACTTGATTAGATTTTGTGCATCTATTGATTAAATATTATATAAGAAATATACAAAATGGCCCAAGCCAAAGACGATAGCCAGCGCGCGAAGGTTCGCACCTTTTCGGCCCCGGATCGGGACCACGAAATGCTCGACGCCATCGCCCGCTATCACGGCACCAGCAAGAGTGCCATGATCACCGGCCTCATCCGCAAGGAGTTCTGGCGCATCTTCCCCAACGGCACTGAGACTGTCACCCCCGACGACGGAGCGCAAGTCAAGTCATGACCCAGCCGACGACCGCGCAGTACTATACCGACCTGCCTGCTGCAGAATTAATCGCCCAGATCGACCGCCTCAAACAGGAAAAAAACGCGGTGATTTTGGCGCACAACTACCAGATCCCCGAGATCCAGGATCTCGCCGACTTCACCGGAGATTCGCTCGGTCTATCGGTCGAGGCCTCGAAAACCGATGCCGATCTGATCGTCTTTTGCGGGGTGCACTTTATGGCCGAGTCGGCCAAAATTCTCAGCCCCGGCAAGATGGTGTTGTTGCCGCATCTGGGCGCGGGCTGCTCGCTGGCCGATTCGATCACGCCCGAGAGCCTCGACGATTGGAAGCAGGATTATCCGGACCACACGGTGGTTACCTATGTCAACTCCACTGCCGAGGTCAAAGCCGAGTCGGATATCTGCTGCACCTCGGCCAATGCGGTGTCGGTAGTGCGCAGCCTCGACAACGACAAGGTGCTGTTCACGCCCGATCGCAACCTCGGGCGCTGGGTCGCCGAGCAGGTGCCGGAGAAGGAAGTCGTCATCTACGACGGCGCTTGCCCCACCCACGACGTATTGCGCGCCGCCAGCGTCGAGCGCACCCGCGACGAGTTTCCCGAAGCGGTGATTATCGCGCATCCAGAGTGCCGCCAGGACGTGGTGGAAATCGCGCACGAGGTCTGCTCGACGACGGGCATGCTCAAGGCGGTGGAAAAATATCCAGATGCCAAGAGTTTTATCATCGCCACCGAGAACGGGATGCTGCACCAGCTCAAGGCGCGCTTTCCGCACCAGGAGTTTATGGCTGCGGACGGGTGCATCGGCTGCCGGCTGCACTGCCCATACATGAAGATGACCGGTTTACAGGACGTGTATTTCTCGCTTTTGGAGCAGCGATTCGCCATCGAGTTGGACGACGAAGTGATCGAGGGGGCGCGGCGGTCGCTGGAGCGGATGATGGCCGTGCCGCGCGACGATTAGCGCGTCGCCAGAGCTGACTGATATACGAAGGGCCGTCCGATGGGTGCATCGGGCGGCCTTTTTTGTGTCGGGTTTACGGGCCGAGGATATAGGCGAGGTGCGGCGTGAAGAGTTCGGGCTCCAGCAGGAAGGAGTCGTGGCCTTTCTCCGAGTGCACTGTAATGCGAGTGCTGGACACCCCGGCCCCCTTGAGTATCCGCGCCATTTCCTCCTGGTCTTCCGGATAGAAACAGACGTCCGAGTCGATGCTGAAGATCAGATATTGCTGGTTGCGGCAGCGGGTGAAAAGCTCGTCCATGCTCGTCGCGCCGGCCTCGGACAACAGGTCGAAGCGGAGCCAGAAGTCGGCGATGCGCATGAAGCTATTGGCGTCGAAGCGCTCGACGAATTTGCGGCCCTGGTGCAGCATGTAGGATTCGAGCGAGTTCGACAGCGGATACCATGAAAACTGGTCGTCGGTGTGGGCGACCTCTTTTCTGGCGCGGTCCTCCATGGTGCGCAGCGAGACATAGGTCTTGTGGCTGATCATGCGGGCCAGGGCCAGCCCGCGCGCCGGCGGCGCGGCGTCGTAGTAGTCGCCGCCGTTGAAATTCGGGTCTTGTTCGATGGCGCAGATCTGTTCGAAATTGAGGATGCGCTGCAGGGGGCTGACCGCGACGCTGGCGGCGATGGGCACGACAATGCCCACGCGCGCGGGGTAGCGCACCGCCAAGCTGAGGCACATCATGCCGCCCAGTGAAGCGCCGATTGCGGCGTGCAGCTTGTCGATGCCGAGAAAATCCAGTAGCTGCATCTGAGTATCGACTACATCGGCGATGGTGATATGCGGGAAACTCGAACCGTAGGGCTTGCCAGTGGCGGGGTTTTCAGAGGCCGGTCCGGTCGAACCGTAGCAACTGCCGAGATAGTTGGCGCAGACGACGAAGAAGTGGTTGGTGTCTATGGCCTTGCTCGGGCCGACGAACATGTCCCACCAACCGACCTGGCATTCGGGGGTCCAGCGCCCGCCGATACCCGGCACGGTCGGGTTGTGTCCGGCCGCGTGCTGGCTGCCCGAAAGCGCGTGGAAGACCAGGATCGCGTTGTCGCGAGCGTCATTTAGCTGGCCGTAGGTCTCGTAGGCCAGGGTGATCGGGCCGAGGGTCCGGCCGTTGTGAAGCCGGAACGGCTCATCTTCGGCGAAGGTGTGGAGTCGGGTCTCGACCGACCCGACTCCACCGGCTGCTTTTCGCTGCAAGGATCAGGCCGTCGCCGCGGCGAGGGCCTGGTCGATGTCGGCGATGATATCTTCGGCGTTTTCCAGGCCGATCGAGAGGCGCACCAGCTCGGGCGTGATACCGCCGGCGCGCTGTTGCTCCTCGCCGAGCTGCGAGTGCGTGGTCGTGGCCGGGTGGATCGCCAGGCTCTTGGCGTCGCCGACGTTGGCCAGGTGCGAGACCATCTCCAGGCTGTCGATAAACTTGCTGCCGGCTTCGCTGCCGCCCTTGATGCCGAAGACCACCATGGCCCCGCCCTTGCCGTCGAGGTATTTGTCGTTGAGGGCGTTGGCCGGGTCGCCCGCGAGGCCGGGAAAGCGCACCCACTCGACGGAGCTGTGGTCGGACAGGTGTTGAGCCACGGCCTTGGCGTTGTCGCAGTGGCGGTCCATACGCAAGGGCAGCGTTTCGATGCCCTGCAGGAACATCCAGGCATTGTCCGGCGAGATGCACGCGCCCAGATTGCGCAGCGGCACAACGCGCATCCTAAGGATGAAGGCCAGCGGGCTCAGCGGACCCAGGTCGTAGGCCCAGCGCGCGCCGTGGTAGCTCGGCTCCGGCTCGGTCATCAGCGGGAATTTGTCCGACTGCCAGTCGAAGGTTCCCGAATCGACGACCACGCCGCCGATCCCCACTCCGTGCCCGCCGAGCCATTTGGTCAGCGAGTGGATGACGATATCGGCGCCGTGCTCGATGGGGCGCTGCAGGTATGGGGTGGTGAAGGTGCTGTCGATCATCAGCGGCAGGCCGTGGGCGTGGGCGACATCGGCAATGGCCGCGGTGTCGGCGATGTCGAGTGCGGGATTGCCCACCGTTTCGCAGAAGACGAGCTTGGTCTTTGGGGTGATGGCCTTGGCGAAATTTTCGGGATCTTTGGGATCGACCCAATGGGTGGTGATGCCGAATTGCGGCAAAATATCGTTGAACTGAGTGTAGGTACCGCCGTAGAGGTTGTTGGCCGAAACGATCTCATCGCCCGTCTGGCAGAGGTTGATAATGGAGTAGAAGACCCCGCTGGTACCCGACGACAGGGCCAGCGCCGCCGCGCCGCCGTCGAGGGCGGCGACCCGCTGTTCGAGGACGTCCTGGGTGGGGTTCATAATGCGCGTGTAGATATTGCCCAATTCCTTCAAGGCAAAGAGATTCGCCGCGTGTTCGGTGTCTTTGAACACGTACGAGCTGGTGCGGTGGATCGGTACGCCGCGGGCCAGAGTGTGGGGATCGGGCTCCTGGCCGGCGTGAAGGCAGAGGGTCTCGAATTTCATTGCAGGCTCCTTGTGGGGATGATGGGGCGCGGTCGCCGTGGCTGGCCGCAGATCCCATGTAGTATAACGAACAAACCCCGGGCGCGTCGGGCCTGGGGTCTGGGTCGTGATAAGCGATTCTTAAAAAAGAATAAGAAAATATGCCAATACGACAAATATTCAGAACAAATTATTATAATAGTGTGGTATTTCGGTGTCAATTGATTTGCGTGCGGTGTGCGAATCGGCCGCAAAGGGTTATTCCGGCGCGATTAGCGTCCGTTCCAATTCGAGCATCGCCGGACTCAACTCGCGACCGAGGCCAGGGCGTTCGGGCACTTCGAGCATCCCCTCTTTGGCTGCGATGGGCTCATCGATGTAGGTGTTCCAGGTCGGATAGTGGTAGGCGGTGAATTCGAGGTGGCGGGTGTTGGGGAGGGTGGCCATGAGATGGGTCAGGGCCATGCAGGTGAGAGGGCCGTAGTTGTGGGGGGCGACCGGGACGTAGTGGACTTCGGCGTAGGCGGCGATCTTTTTGACTTCGGAGATGCCGCCGGTCCAGGCCAGGTCGGGGTTGAGGACATCGGCGGCGTTGAGCTCGAGTATTTCCTTGAAGCCCCAGCGGGAGAAGATGCGCTCGCCGGCGGCGATGGGGACGCCGGCGCCTTCGCGGACTTCCTTTAGCGCGGCGACATTGTGTGGCTGTATCGGTTCTTCGATGAAATAGGGGTCGAGGTCGCGGACGGCTTCGCCGATGCGGATGGCAGAGGGGACATCGAAGGAGGCGTGGAGGTCCAAGCCGACTTCGAGCCGGTCGCCGACGGCGTCGCGAACCCACTCGAAGCGGCGGCGGCCCTCGTCGATGTCCGCGGCGCTGATATAGCCGGCGACCTTGCCGAAGTCGGTGCACCCGCTGCGGGGGTAGAAGTCGCCGAAGAAGCGGGCGGTCTTGCAGGCCTTCCAGCCATTATCGACACATTGCTGCGACCAGCTTTGCAAGGCTTCTCTGCTGGTCTCGCATTCGTCGTAGATGCCGCTGAAATAGATGGGTACTTTGTCGCGGGTGCGGCCGCCCAGGACCTTGTAGAGCGGTAGTTCGACGGCCTTGGCGACGATATCCCACAAGGCCATATCGATGCCGCTCATCGCGCGCAACTCGGCGCCCATCAGGCCGTGGTAGGAGGCGTGGTGGTACATGGCGTACCAGATGTGCTCAATGTCGAAGGGGTCGCAGCCGAGCAGGCACCTGCGGGCGAATTCGTGGATGACGGCCTCGGCGGGATCGGCGCGGTGGTAGGTCTCGCCGACCCCGGTGAGGCCGGTGTCGGTATGGGCGAGGATCCAGCAGTAGTTGCGGCAGGGCGAGCGGATGGTTTCGACGCGG
>PBOD01000086.1 GCA_002724215.1 Gemmatimonadota bacterium
GCTGGATCGACATAGCGACCGCTCGGCGTTTTGCGACGCAGTTGCTCCAGTTGTTCCTCTTCAGCATGAGCGAAGCACATCGGCAATGCCACATTATGAGCAACGTAACTCTACCTAAGACGCGCATAAACACCACTCCTGGTCAATTTATATCTCTCATCGAATCTATCTAATCCCATGCAACAATTAAAATACTGTTAGGTCGGCCAAGGAACCAAATTTTTTTGAATGGGCAAAAAAGTTTCGGCTGCAAATCTGCCGCGCTGCGATCGGCTTCCGCCTATCCGCACCGCGATAGGGTTCAGCGCGTACTCTTGCCCGCCAGCACAAACCACACCGTCTGCACCATAATCTTGAAATCTAACTTGAGCGAGATATTCTCTATGTAGTAGAGATCGTATTCGAGCCGTTCGCGCGCAATGCCGACCACATCCTTGGAGTCGAGGTCGAACTCGTGCTTGGACTGCGCCCAGCCCAGCAGGCCCGGCTTGACATTGAAGCGCCGGCTGTAGAAGGGGATCTGCTTCTTGAACTGATCGACGAAGAACGGCCGCTCGGGGCGGGGGCCGACCAGGCTCATATCGCCGCGCAGGAAGTTGATGCATTGCGGGATCTCGTCCAGGTGCAAAGCGCGCAGAATCTTGCCGATGCCGGTCACCCGTGGATCCTCGCCCTTGACCCAGACCGGGCCGGTCTGGGCCTCAGCCCCGACCTGCATCGAACGAAATTTCAACATCATAAAGGGCTTGCCGCCTTCGCCAACTCGCTCCTGGCGGAAGAAGACAGGCCCCCTCGAGGTGAGTTTTATCACCGCTGCGGTCAGCAACCACAACGGAGCCAATCCTACCAGCACCAGCACCGCCACCACCACGTCGACCAGGCGCTTGACCGTCTGCTGCCAGGTCGGCATCAGCTCGGGCTTGAGCTCCATCAGCGGTACGCCATGGATCTGGGTGGTGCGCACGTGGCCGGTGACGATATCGTAGAGATCGGGCGTGATACTGAACGCCACCGGCTGCCCCTCGGCTGCCGCGACGATCGCCATAATCTCCTCGTGCGAATTCGACTGCAGCGCAATTAGTACGTCCTCGATGCGCTCCGCCGCGATGATGCGGCCCAACTCGGCCACCGCGCCCAGCACCGGCAGGCCGTCGACTTCGCCGCGATCCTCTTCGTTTTGCGCCCGTACAAAGCCCACGACCTCGTAGCCCTGCGCCGGCGAGGAGCGCAAATCGTGCAATAGCCGCGTACCGCGCGCATCGAGCCCGACGATCGCGGTGCGCCGCCGCCCGATCCCGCGCAGCAACAACTGGCGCTCGAAACTGCGCAACACCACCCGCCCGCCGGCGACGAAGGAGACCATGCCGAGCCAGTAGAAGAACAACAGCAGCCGGGTCAACCGCACATCGCTGTCAAAAGTAGCGACAAAGGCCAGCAACACGCCCAGAGTCACCACCTTGACCACTTCGAAAATTTCGTCAAAGCGCGAGCTGGAAGGCAGGGGCCGGTAAAAACCGAAGAACAGAAACAGCAGCAGCCAGCAACCGCAGATCAGCGGCAGCACGTCGGCGTAATAGCCGAGCGCGTACCAGAAAGTCGGCCCCTCGGCGGCATTGGGATACAGGCGACTCCAGCTTTGCTCGACCGTCTCCAGCGTGGCCCCGGTGAATTTCATCCACAGGAACAGCACCGACGCCAGGTTGGTGGCGACGATATCGCTGAGGAGCAGCAGGACGATGCGTTGCAGGCGGGACATCTACCCTCGACTCACGGGCTGCCAGACGACGTGGCGGCGGCCGGTTATAAAATTCAAAACGCCCAGCAGGGCGCCGTAGTTGATCGCGCAAAAATAGGCCGGCACGTAGAAGGGCATTAGCCGTCCAAGCCGCTCGGGCAGCGCGTAACCCAGCACCGCCGACGCCATAAAGGCGACCTCCAGCGCCAACAAAATACGGTAGAACAGATCGCCTGCCAAAGCGATATTGGCCCCCAGCGCAACCAGCAGCAGCACCGGCACCAGCCAGCGCAATACCTTGTGCGAAAACATCTGGAAGGCAAAGAAGAAATGGGCGAAGGGGTTGAGCACCCCGCGCTGGGTCCACAGCCCGTAGAGCGAGCGCGAGATGATGCGGCGGCGGCGGCGGAACTCGTCGTGGAAACTGCCGCCGCTCGATTCGAGCGCGATCGCCTTCGGCTCGTAGACGACGCGGTAACCGCGCCGCCACACGCGGATGGGCATGATGAAATCGCTGATAATGTCGCTATCCAACTCTTCGAAGAGCTCGCGCCGGAGCGCGTAGATCGCCCCGTTGGCCCCTAGCGCTGAACTAAGCAGGCTCTCGCGCTGCTTGAGGAATTGCTCGTAGCTCCAGTAGGTGCCCTCGCCCTTGCCGACGCCTCCTGCGTCACTATCGGCGTATTGCAGTTCGCCACAGACGCAGCCGATCCCATCATCGGCCAGGGGCGCCAAAAGCCGCTTGAGCGCATCGGGGGCGTACATCGAATTGGCGTCGGTAAAGACCAGCACCTCGCCCCGGGCCAGCCCCACGCCGATATTTTGCGCCGCGGTCTTGCCGCCCCTCTCCGGCACCCGGTGCACGCGCACCCCGCGCGCTGCAAATTCCGCGGCGATGGCGTCGGTGCCGTCGGTCGACTCGTCCGAGACAACGACGATATCCAGCTTATCGACCGGATAGTCCAGCGCCAGCGCGTTCTCCAGCTTAGCCCGCAACACCGCCTCTTCGTTGTAGGCGGCGATAATCAACGAGGCGCAGGGCCACTCGTCGAGCAGGGCGTAGTCGGGCCGGCGGCGACCGGCCGTCAATAGCCAGAGCAATACCGGATAGATCAAATAGGTATAGGCAACGAGCAGCAACGCAGCCCAAAAGACGATGACGAACATGAAGATCTACGAGCGTAAAACGAACTTTTAAGGTATCTTATCCTATTAAATTTTCGTCATTTGTAGTGATTTTTGCAACTCTGCGCCAATGCGCCGAAAGCCCGCTCGGGTCTTTTACTCAACCGTCGTCCCGGCTATTTTCGGGTAGCGAGCCCGCCATGCCCAGAATCGTTCATCTCACTACCGTCCACAATCCCTTCGACAACCGCATCTTCCACCGCGAGTGCCGGACGCTGGTGGAAGCCGGCTATGAAGTCGTACTGCTGGCCGGCCACAACCGCGACGAATCGCGCGAGGGCGTCGAAATTCGCGGCTTGTCCCCCTCCAGCAGTCGTCTCGCGCGGATGACCACGGGCGTGGCACGCGCGTTTTTCAAGGCGTGGGGCGCCCGCGCCGATCTCTACCACTTCCACGACCCCGAGCTCATTCCCGCCGCCCTTTTATTGCGCCTCTTGGGCAAGCGCGTGGTCTACGACATCCACGAAGACAACCGTACCGCCATCCGCGAGCGCGAGTATTTGCCCGCCTGGCTGCGCGCGCTGGTCGCCGGCGTTTTCGCCCTGTTCGAATCCGCCGCCGGCCGCTGTTTCCGCCTCGTCCTCGCAGAGCGCTACTACGCCGAGCGCTTCCCCCGCGGCACGGCGATCCTCAACTACGCTCGCTTTCCCGACCTCGACGACGCCCGACTCGCCAACCGCCCGCGCGCCGACCATCCGCGCCTGATTTACACCGGCAATGTCAAAGACTATCGCGGCGCCCACCACCACGCAGATCTGCTGGGCCACCTGCCCGACGCCGAAGTCTTGCTGGTCGGCCGCTGCGATACCGGCCTGGCTGCGCAACTGCAGCGCGACCGCCTGCACCTCGAAGGCGTCGGCGCCTACGTCCCGCACGAGCGCATCGTCGAGCACTATCTGCGCGAACAATGGACCGCCGGCCTCGCCCTCTTCCCCCCGGGCCAACACACCCTGCGCAAGGAACTGACCAAGCTCTTCGAATACATGGCCTACGGCATCCCCATCCTTTGCTCCAACTTTCCGAACCTGCGCCAGATCGTCGAGACGACTAACTGCGGTCTCTGCGTCGATCCCGCCGATGGCGCGGCCGCTGCAGCGGCCGTGCGCTATTTGTGGGAACATCCAGACGAGGCGAGAAAGATGGGGGACAACGGGCGCGCAGCAGCGCGAAAAACCTTTAACTGGGAGACGCAGGCCGCGAAGCTGCTGCAATTCTACGCGCAGGCCTTGCGATAGGCGCTACCGCGGATTGCGGCTCGATCCCTCGGCCGTGGCCCGGCGCGTGGCTTCTTCATACACCCCGTAAATCCGCTCTGCCACCCGCCGATAATCGTACGCCGCTGCCACCTTGCGCCGCATTTCCGTCCTGTCGAATGCGGCGTATTCGTCCAGTACAGCCAAAATGCCCCGCGCCAAATCTCCCGCATCGCCGACCCCCACCAGCCGCCCCAGCCCTTCCTCGACAATGTCTTCCGGTCCACCACAGCTGGTCGCCACCACCGGCACCCCACACGCCAGCGCCTCCACCAGCACAATCCCAAAGCTGTCGTAAAAGCTGGGCAGCACAAAAACATCGCTTTCCGCCATAATCGCGGGGATCGCCTCGTGCGGCTGCTCGTCGACAAACTCGACGCAATCCCCGAGATCGCGCGACCGGTCGCGAAATTCCGCCGCCGTCCCGCTCACCGGGCTGCCGCCGACCAGCCGCAATGATACATCGTCGCGTCGCTCGCGAATCGCGCGCATCGCCTCCAGCAACACCCCCACGCCCTTGCGCTCGTCGAAGCGGCCCACGTAGAGCAAACGCCAGCCGCCCGCGCCGGGAACCCTGCCGCCGAGCGGTTTGAACAACTGGCAATCGACGCCCTGCGGTATGGCCCGCACCCGCTCGTCCGGCACGCCGAGGGCGCGCACCCGCGTGCGCACGTCGCCGCTGCTGGCGATCACCCGTTCGGCGCCCTGCAAAGCCCGCGCGACCAGCGCCCGCCACAGCGGATTGGCATCGGGAATCTCGCGCACATCGTGACCGTGCACCGAAATCACCACCGGCCGGCCGATCTCGCGCCCGTATTCGATCGCCGCCAGCCCGTCGGGATAGGCCAGATGCGCGTGAATCAAATCCGGCGTTGCACCGCGCGCAGCGCGCCGCAGCGCGCCGAGATAGCGCCGCCACAACCCGGTAAAGAACAACCTGCGGGGAAAAGACAGGAAGCGCGGATAGCAGACCTCAAGCCCGTCCAGCACCTCGCGCGGTGNAACNCGGCCATAGGCGCTCCAGCGCCCGCCGCCANGCCAGGGNAGAGAAAATGGGGTGGGTGAAACTACATCGAGGGCNCAGTGTTTNTGCANGAAGCGCGCCTGCTCGTGGACGAAGGTCCCCCGGCTCGGCGTCGCCGAGCTCGGATAGAGGCGCGAAGTGACCAGGACCTTCACGCGGTGCGCGAACGGGCCTCCAGCCGCTGCACGGCGAACATCATNCCGATGCAAAACCAGAACATATTGTTGGGCAAGTCGCCGTTGAAGGACTGGTTGACCTGGAAGGCGACGAAGGTCGCAATCAGGCCGATAGTGACGGCNCGCAAATAGGGCTCCTGCATCTGGAAGAAGCGCCCCACGCTCAAAAAGAAGGTCTTACCGATAAACCACGCGAAGGCAAAAAAGCCGACGATACCCAGTTCGCCNAGCACCATGGCGATGGCAGTATGCGGCTCGTTGACATAGCTCCAGTGCGGATANCCAGGCGGTGCGTATTGCGCAAATACATAGGGGAAGGCACGCCAGCCAATACCCAGGAAGGGATGGTCGAAGAACATGTCGAGTGAAGCGATGATCAGGAAGATCCGCGCCGTGCTAGAGGTGCGGCCAATCGAGCCGAACTCGCTGAACAGGGTAAAGATCGAGACAAAACGCTCGAAAATGTATTCGGCGAAAGGCACGAATTCCTTGAGCCCGAGCACCAGCAGAATCGAAGCGAAAATCAGGATAAAGAAATAGCGCAGTTTGCCGCTCAGCCACAGGATTACCATCACCCCGACCAGCGTCGCCACCCAGCTCGAGCGACTGAACGAGGCCAGCAGGCCGCCGACGCCGATGATGGTCGACAGCGCAAAGAGCATGCGCTGGCCCTTGGGCAATTTGTAGTTGAGCAATACCGCCAGCAAGGGCAATACGCCACTCATCATGAACGAGGCGAAGATATTCGGATTGTGGAAGGTGCCGGTCGCCCGCGGCACATTGCCGCCCAGGGCGGTGATAACTTTGACCGGCAGGTGGAACTGGCCGGTGATGACCTGGTAGGTACCCATCACCGCGCCAGCGACGGTAAATACCACCATCGACCACAGCACCGCCGATACCGCATGCCGCGAGTCNATGATGACCTGCACCATATAGGTGAAGAGTACCAGCGCGCAGATCCGCACAAAACTGACCGTCGCTTCGGGCTGATTGGGCGAATAGGTCAGCGAGATGGCGATGCAACCGAGAAACATAAACAGCGGCGCCTTGATCTCGAAGTCGGGAAACTTCACGCGCCGCGACAGACAGATATTGGCAGCCAGGGCGATGATCATCAGCCCGAAGGTCAGGTGGAAACCCGTCAGATGGAAGATGCCCTTGACCTTGCCCGCTTCGCCGATCAGGCGGCCGGTGCTATCGAGCCCGGTGGTCAGCACGATCAATGGCACGATCAACCACGGTCGCAGCAGCGCCCCGGCGACGAAGAGCGCCGCCAGCAGCGCCGCCGTCAACAAGGCCGGCAACAGCGGCGTATACAGGATGCTGCCGACAACCATCAGGCCCTGGAAGGTCAGAAAAGCGACAAAGTAGCGGCGGTCGAGGGCGTAGGACTGGAGGTCTTTTTGTGCGAAAATGCTCATTTTTCTATGACTTATGGCTTTTCTTCAAAGTAGCGGCCAAATCCCAAAGGCGCAAGAGAGTCCCCCAATCCAGACCCTCCTGCCGCAGGTAGTAGCCACCCACCAAAAGTGCCCATGCCGCATAGGCCAGCGACTTGGCCCACGCCGCGCCCAGCAGGCCCCAGCCNGGAATCAGCCAGCTGCCCAGGCCCATATTGAGCACAAAGGCGACCGCCGCNGCCCACAAAGTAANNGCCGGATAGCCCTGCCCGGCCAGTTTGGTATTNCAAACCGAGCCGAAGCCCAGGAAAACCAATCCCGGCAGCATCCACGNNAGNACCNCATACGCCTCGGGATAATCGGCGAAAAACAGACCGATCAACCCCNCGCCCACAAGCCACAATCCCAGCGCCGCCGCCAGCGAGAACAGNAGAATGCCCTGCGCCACCCGCAGGCTTAAAAGACNCCTGTCCTCACCGCGCACTACCTTGGCCAACAGCACCGCACCGGCCACGTCGGGCAGCCGCTGCATCATCTCGGCAAAATTGAGCGCCACCCGATAGCTGCCCACCGCTGCCTCGCCGAGAAAATACTCGAGCAGGAAGATATCGCTGCGCAGCAACAGAAAGACCAGCCCGACCGACACCGCCCCGCGGATCCCAACAGTAAAAGTCCGGCGCAACACCCCGCTATCGACGCCGCGAAAACGCCCGAGCCCCATCGAAACGACAAACGCGACCAACCCGGTAATCCCCGCCGCCGCCGCGAAAACCCCCAGCACATCGGCCAACTGCGGCGCCCCACTCAGCCACAGCGCGACATTGCCGCCGAGATAGGCGACGATAAACAACACCGGAATCGCCGCGTACAATTTGATCCGATCCAACCCGAGCAACACCGCCAGCCCCGCCCGCTGCAAAACAAAAAACACCGGTAACGCCGCCAATAGCGGCCAGTAGTCCACAACCTCTGGACCCAAAAAGCGCGCACCAATGCCCGCCCCTATATACGCCGCGCCCAATGCTGCGACAAAAATCCCGCCGCAATACACCAGCGCGTTGTCGCGCGCCTGTCGTCCCGCCTCCTCCTGGCCGATGACGATGGTACTCCCCCGCCGCAGCCACTCCCCCAATAAAATAGCCCCGATTAACGCCGCATTGGTCCACATGGTGAGCCGCCCGTACTCGGCCTTGTCGAGTACGTAATTGGCTAAAAACCACTGGTTGACGAAACCGAGCCCGAAGACCAACCCGGTGCACACCGCATTGAGCGAAAAGCCGCGTAGAAAGTTCATCTACTCCAACCAATACCGCAGATTCCACACCCGCCGAAATCGGGCATGGCACTACTCCTCATCCTGCCATCGGTCTTCCCTTTTACCCATGCACAAACCAGCGGCCACGTCGCCACCGCAAACAGCAGAACCCCCGCCGAATCTTTCCGGCAGGGGTTCTCCGCTCTTCGAGCCGTCCGCCGCACTCACGACCGAATAAATCCCAGCACCTCGTCCCGCTTCGCCTCCATCATCTCCTGCGAAAAAGCCTCCAGATTCAAACGCAGCAAAGGCTCCGTATTCGAAGGCCGTACGTTGAAGTGCCAATTGTCGAACGAAATCGAAATCCCGTCGATCCGCTCGATTTGACCGTCGCCATAACGCGCGGCCAGCGCCTCGATTTTGGCCGCCGGATCCTCGACCCGCGAATTGATCTCCGACGACAGGAAGTACTTTGTCTCCAGCGGCGCCAACAACTGCGACAGCTTGACCCCACGCCTGGACAGCATCTCCAGCATCACCAGCGATGGCACCACGCCCGAATCGGCGCCGAAGAAATCGCGAAAGTAATAGTGCCCGCTCAACTCGCCAGCGTAGACGGCACCCTCCTCGAAGATCCGCGGTTTTAGAAAGGAATGACCCACCCGTTCGATTAGGGGCGTGCCGCCGGCGGCCGAGATCAGATCGCGCACCGCCCAAGAGCAGCGCACGTCGTAAACGATCTTGCCACCGGGGTCGCGCTCGAGCATATAGCAGCCCATCAACGCGGTGACGAAATCGCCGGGAACGAAGCGGCCGCGGTCATCAACCACGAAGAAGCGGTCGCCGTCGCCGTCAAAGGCGAAGCCTATATCGGCGCCCTCCGCCACCACGCGGCGCTCGAGGTCGGCGCGGTTTTCCGGCTGCATGGGGTCGAGGCCGTGGTTGGGCAGACTGCCGTCCGGGTCGAGATACATGCCGATCAATTCTACCGGCAACCGGTCGTAGACCTGTTGCAAAATCGGCCCGACCATGCCGTTGCCGGTATCGGCAACGACCTTGAGCGGCTTGAGCAGCGCCGGATCGACCAGCTCCAGGACCTTATCGACGAAGCCCTGCGCGAAATCGTGCTCACGCACCTGACCCTGACGAGTCGGCTCACCCCAGCCGTCGGTTTCGACCAGCCGACGCAAATCCCCAATTCCCGAGTCGCCGCTGAGCAGATAGGGCATGTCGCGGACCATCTTGAAGCCGCAGTACTCGGGGGGGTTATGCGACGCGGTGACCATCAATCCGGGCAAGCCCAGGGTCGCGCAGGCGTAGTAGTACTGGTCGGTGCCAACCATGCCGATATCGACTACGTCGGCGCCCTGGTCGGTCAGGCCGTTGAGGAGGTTTTCCTTAATCGCCGGGCTCGACAGGCGCATATCGCGACCGACCACGACCTCCGCGCACGCGAGGAAGGAAACGAAGGCCCGGCCCACCGCGTAGGCGACTGCCTCGTTTAATCGGTCGGGATAAATACCGCGTATATCGTAGGCTTTAAAAATGGACGGATCGACCTGCATGGCACCTCAGGTGAAGCGCCGCAGCGTGATGTCCATATAGCGGACCCCGTCCTCGGCCGGGTGGTGCTGGACCAAAATCGGGCTCTGGTAGGTGCCGTGGACGATGTGGCCGGGACCCGTTTCTGCGCTATCGGAGACCAGCAGGCTGATACGGCGCTTGAGGCGCAAGATGCGCTTGGCCGGCGTCGACAGCACCGAGAAGATGCGGTCGATAACCGAGCGGCCGACCGGGACCTGGTCCATCAGGTCGTTGTAGAAGTGGATCAGGTCGTAGGCGGCGTAGTCGCGGGTCTTGCCCGGTATCGCGGCGGGGTGCTGGAGCAGCTTCTTGCTCCGCTTCAGCACGTAGCGCAGCGGGTCGCTGAGCACCTCGGGCAGGTCGTTGCGCATCAGCAGCGTCTCGTATTCGTTGACCGTCATCCCGACGTGCTCCTCCTCGGGCGCGAGACGGATGTCGATGCAGCCCTTGTCGACGCCGTACTGCCGCGACCATTCTTCGAGCTGCTCGAAGAGGCCGTAGCGCGCGTCCTTGAGATTGAAGGAGTCGATGGCGTGGTCGCCCTCGACGGGGATGGCGATCCGACCGCGATGCACAATCTCGGCGCGGTCATAGGCCATGACCGTGGTGCGGCGCTCGCGGACATAGTCCTTGTAGATGCCGTCGAGCTCGATAAAGTAGACCGGCTCGTCGGGCCGGTGGAGATAGGTGACGCAGTTTTTGAGACCAGCGCCGATAAAAGTCAGATGCGAATCGGCGTTGACCGGCTCCTTCTCCTTCTGGCTGTCGCTGAGCTCGTCGCGCAGCTGCATGCGATCGTGGAAGTAGCCGGCGTCATGGGGAAAGATCTTTTGCACCGCGCGGATGAAGGGGTCGAGCTGTTTGCGGCTGTGGCCAAGGTGGCGGCACACGCCCTGCTCGAGATAGCCGGCGGTGGTGTGAAACGAACAATAGACCGCCTTGCGAAAGGGGTGCAGCGCATCGCCGACCTGGTCGCAGAGCAGCGCCGAGACATCGATGATCTCGAACCGCCGGTTGGGGCGTATATCCAGATTGATTTCCAAAGGTTGCACGGCCACGGACTCACCACTCCTGGGGGGAAAATTTGTCCCTGGGGAGAACAGGCGTTACGTTACTTTGCTCGCCAATCCGCTAAAAATACCTCCTGAGCTACGCCCGCGCAATACATCCCTCGGAGACCCGATGAAGACCCTGCTGATCATGCGCCACGCCAAGTCGGACTATCCCGCCGATGTGCACGACGATTTCGACCGCCCGCTCAACGAACGCGGCCGCAAGGACTTGCCGCGCGTCGGGCATTTGCTGGCCGAGTACGGCCCGTGCCCCGACGCGGTGCTGGCCTCGTCCGCGCTCAGAGCCCGCCAAACCGCCGCGGGGCTGGCGGCAACCCTGGCACTGCCGGCCAAAGCCCTGCACTTCGACGACGCGCTCTACCTGGCGCCACCCGCGGCCCTGGCCCAGCAGGCGACGACCTTTCCCGATAGCGCCCAAACCGGCCTGTTGATCGCCCACAACCCCGGTCTCGAGGGCTGGATCCAGCAAGTGAGCGGAGCGCAGATCCGCCTGCCGACCGCCGGGCTGGCGGCGATTGCGTTGAGCGCCTTTAGTTGGGCAGAGATCCCCCGCGCCTCGGGTCAGTTGCTCTACTATGTGGTGCCCCGGCTCATAAAAGCCATAACTTGAAGAATTTCACAGTCTTGACTTGTCTTTTTTTAAAAAATAGTTAATATAGCCGCCTAAGAAGTTACCCCAAACTTCTGCAACGCCCCCCATCGCCCGTCTTTTCTCCCCGTCCGATCTCATTTTCGCGCGCTCTATGCGGCAGCTGCTCTGCGCCTGGATTGTACTGGGCCTGGCCAGTCCGGCCCTGGCGACAATCGTCGTCTTCGGACACCACCAGGGGCTCAACGGACAATCTACTTCTCCGCCCGGAGACCAAGTGCTGGTCTACGAGGTGCGGTTGGTCAACGACGGCCATTCCTCGCTCCAGGCCATCGCCCTGACCCTGTCCGATCTGGGCAGCCCCACCGGCATCGCCGCCGGTGCCATAAGCCAGCTGAGCATCTACAAGAGCGACGACGCCGTCTTCGATGCCCAGACCGACAGCCTGGCCGGTACACAGACGGTCGTCAATATCGACGCGCCGACCACCATTGCGCTCACCGCGCCGCTGACCTGGTCGAGCGGCTTTCCCTACTTTCTGATCGTCGCCACCCTCAATCCGATCCACACCGACGAACCCACCGGGTCCAAAGACGCCTTCCGCGTCAGCTCGGCCAGCGGGGCGATCCAGACCAGCAGCGGCAATATCGGCAACGCGATCACCGCCGACGACACCAATCGCCACACCATCGATGTCGTCGCCACCCAGATCGCCTTCGCCACCCCGCCCGCCGACGGGTCGGCCACCCATGGCGATATCGCCTCCGGCCAGCCCTTCGCCACCCAACCCGTCCTCGAAGCCCGCGACGCCAATGGCAATATCGATGTCGAGGCCAGCGGCAGTGCCACCATCGCGGTGCAATCGGGCAGCGTGAGCCTGTCGGGAACGACGGCGCAGTCGTGGAGCAATGGCCGCGCCATCTTCACCGACCTCGCCATCGCCTCCACCAGCGACGGCACAGCCTTCACCCTCCAGGCCAGCGCCAGCGGGCTAGCTTCTGGCACCACTTCTTCGCTAACCTGCGACGTGGTGGCATCGCAGTTGGTCTTTGCGCAGGACGCCTCGCACGCGGGCGTGCCCCATGGCGACGTGCTCTCCGGCGTCGCCTTCCAGACCCAGCCCATAGTCCAGGGACAAAACGCCGCCGGCGTCGTCGATCTGCACTTTCAGGACCAAGTCACCCTCACCACCGCCACCGGCGCCCTCTCGGGCACCGCCACCGTCCAGGCGCAAAACGGCCAGGCCGCCTTCACCGATCTGGCCTACACCGCCACCGCCGATCAGGAGATCTTCCAACTCCAAGCCGATGACGAAACCTCGGGCTCCGGCGGTGACCTAGCACCACAAACGGGTGCCTCGCACAACGCCGACATCGCCGCTACCCGGATCGTCTTCGCCGCCCTACCCGCCGATCCGGCCGCCCCCAATGGCGACGTCGTCTTCGGCATCGCGTTCGCGACGCAGCCGATCGTCGAGGCGCAAAACGCTTCCGGACAACGCGATCTCAATTTCACTGGTACGGCCACCCTAGCGCTGGCTGCGGGCGGCGCCACGCTGTCCGGCACCACGGCCGTCGCCTTCAGCGCTGGCCGCGCCGACTTCGCGCAGAGTGGGCTCAAGGCGACGGCCGCGACCGATGGCGATACCTTCGCGCTCCAGGCCGCCACCAGCGGTTTGGCCGAAATCACCAGCGCAACGCTCACCGCCGACGTGGTAGCGACGCGGATCGCCTTCGCCACCCCACCGGCCGATCCCGGCGCCACCAACGGAGATGTGGTCAGCGGCCAGATCTTCTCGCTACAACAACCGATCCTCGAAGCCCGCGACGACAGCGGCCAACGCGACCTGCACCTCAGCGGCACCGCTGTCGGCCTCAGTGTCGCCTCCGCAACCGCCGAGCTTTCGGGGAATAACAGCCAGAACTGGTCCAGCGGCCAGGCTGCGTTTGACGGNCNGGCCGCCACGTGCGAAGACGGAAGCGCGTTCGAGTTGCAGGCCTCCAGCACCGGATTGCAGGATGTGCAGACCAGCCTGACCTGCGATGTCGTCGCGTCGAAACTCGTCTTTGCCACCCAGCCGGCCCATGGCGGCAGCCCGACGCTGCTGCACGGAACCAGCTTCGAGACCCAACCAGTGCTCGAGGCCCAGGACGCCGACGGCGCCCGCGACCATCACGCNATCGGCCAAGTCGCCCTCTCGGTNNATACNGGCAACGCCGCACTCACCGGCCAGACCTCCCGCGACTGGACATCCGGCCTGGCCGACTTTTCCGCCAACAGCCTGACGCTNTCTGCACAAAACGACGGCGAACGGGTGGTGCTCAGAGCNGAAGNCGCCGGCCTGCCCGCCGTCTTCANCGACACCCTCGACATCGATATCCGCGCCACCCGTCTGGCCTTCGCCGATACGCCGCGNGTANTGGCACTCTACAATGGCGAATTGACCAACGGACCGCTGCGCGTCGAGGCCCGGCACTCGGACGGCCAGGTAGACGTCGAATTCACCGGCCCGATCGCAATCCAGGCCATGCAGTTGGACACCAACTTCCCCGCGCCGGGTCAGTTCGTGNCCGCGCCGGGNCAGTTCGTGGCCGCGCCGGGCCATGTGTTGACCCCCACCTCCGGCGCGGTATCCTACAACTCGGTCACCTACGCGCAAGCGGGTCGAATCCAGCTGGTGGCCTCCAGTCCCGGGCTGGAGTCGGCGCGAAGCCCGATNATCGAATTNACCGGCTCGCTCGNACTGGCCGCCCCCGGCCTGCAGGTCACCGACCAGCTCTCCTTCCAGCGCGACGCTACTCCCGCGAACCTGCCGCTCTTCGCCTTCCGGGCCACCCCCACCGGCGAGCCGATCTTCTTTTCCGACATCGCGCTGCGCTTGGGTTTCGGNGGCGGAATGCGGGCGGTCGATATCGATTCGCTGCACCTGTGGCGCGACCGGGGCGCAATCGGCCAACTCGACCTGTCCGACCAGCATCTGGCTAGCGCCGCGGTGGTGCAGGACTCGCTCGCCCGCTTCGGTGGCCTGACCGATACCTTGCAGACGACGGAGACCTATCTGGTGACCTGGAGCGCACNATCGGCTCTGGTGGCGGGCTGGACCCTNCAGGCCCAGCTGCACCCCGAGNACCTGCTGGGCCGCAGTTCGCGTGCCAGCGGTTTAGAGACTCCCGTCACCGGTAGTTTGCTCTCAGGCGCCTGGCACCGGGTCGGCGACACCGGTCCGCCTTACGGCATTTTGCTCAGCGCACAGAATGCTAACCTCGTCGCCGACGACCTCTCGCGCACCTCGCTCGAAGCAACCATCGTCGATGCACACAATCGCCCCATCGCCAGCGACCACGTTCCGACCGTGACCTTTTCAATGCTCAGNGGACCGGCGTTTATCGAGGGCCCCANGGCGGTCCAGATCATTGACGGCCGGGCGATGACCCAGCTCAGAGCCGGGAATAGCACCGGCACGGCCCGGGTGCTGGCCAGCGCCCCTGGATTGCNCGGCGACACCCTCAAGGTCGTCCTGCGCGCCGGATCAGTCGCCGCCCTGGAACTGAGCGCCGACCCTCCGTCGATCCACCTCGACGAGACCGACCGCGCCGAACTCACCGCCCTGCTCAGGGACGCGCGCGGCAACGCCATCGACCGCAGCGGCGACCGGGTGCAATTCTCACTCGGCAGCTTNGGAACTTTCCCCGCCGGGCTCGCCNCGGTCGATGCCGATAGCGGCGTCGCGCGGTCCGTCGTCACCGCCGCCGAGCCCGGGACGCTTCGCGTCCAGGCCCGGGTAGGCGACGCCATCGGCCNACTNGACATACCCGTCATCAACACCCAGCCGCCCTATCTGACCTTGAGCGCCAACCGCCTATCCATGNCCGCGGACGGTTCGACCTCCTTGCAATTGACCNCCACCCTACGCGACCCCCGCGGCCAACTCCTCGTCGAAGACCACTCGACGCCAGTGCGTTTCTCGCTGGTGTCGGGGCACGCCCTGCTCGATGCCAACGAAGTCATAGCACGCAACGGACAGGCCGGCATTGAGCTGCGGGCGCTGGGAATCGCCGGTCCNATCGCGGTGCGGGCCGAGGCAGCGAATATGCAAACGGCGGAGATCCAACTGCATGCCACCGCCACCGCGCCGCATCGCGTNGATCTGGTCGCGCTGCCGTCGTCCATCGTCGCCGATCGCAANTCCACCGCCGTAATTTCAGCCGTTATCCGCGACAGCCTCGGCAATATCGTCTACGATTCCGATCTCGACATCCGCTTCTCGGTCGATGACGCATCTCAAAGCGGATCATCTCCTGGGGCCGAAATCATCGGGCCGCGCAACGCTACAGCTAGTTGCCGGCCCAGCAGCCAAAATCCAGCTCCTGGCCACACCCACCGCACTGCCCGCCCACACCGCCAGCACTTCGCAACTGGCGGCGGAAATTCTGGATGTCCACGGCAACAGGGTCAGCGACGACTCCACCACCACCATAAGCTTCTCGATCTCTGGCGGGCCGGGCGAGATCCTCAATCCGGCTTTCGCGCTCGCCGCCAATGGACGCGCCGGGGCCGTGCTGCAGACGACGGGCGGGCCGGGCAAGATTCTGGTCTTCGCCGGCGCCTCCGGGCTGGCACCCGCCACCTTCGAAATTCCGGTGCACCAGGCCGTGCCCCCGCAATTTACCGCAGCTCTGGATCCGCTGAAGCTGGTCGAAGACGGCCCCGCAGTGCAGCTCGCACTCGGCGATTTGGTCAGCGACGGCGACTCCGACCGCGACGACCTGAGCTTCGCGGTCAGCACCGATTCGGCCCAGGTCCACCTCGAGATCGTAGACGGCACGCTGGTCGCCACACCGGTTACCCCTGATTTCTGGGGTGAGATCGCCGCCACGATCACCGTGCGCGATCCGACCGGGCTCGAAACCAGCGTACCGCTGTCCATCGCGGTACAATCGCGCAACGACCCGCCGCACATCACCTCAACGCCCGACACGGTGATCGCTGCCGACGTGCACTTCGTCTACCAGCTCACCGCCACCGACGCCGACGCCGACGCGCTGACCTACCGCCTGCTGGAAGGACCTCGCGGCCTGGCCTTCGACCAGGCGCTGCAGCGCGCCGTGTGGCGCAATCCATCCCCGGGTCGCCACCCGGTGGTCTTCGCCGTCGCTGACGGCGAAGACACCAGCTACCAGCGCTTCCAGATCCAGGTCGGCCAACCCGCCGACTTGCGCTTTGAGACCCAGCCGATCACCCGGGCGCGCCGCGGCCAGCTCTATTCCTACCAACCCGCAGTCGCCAACGCCGACGGCGACGCGCTGTCTTTCGATCTGCTCGAAGGACCACAGCGCATGCGCGTCGATAGCCAAACCGGCATGCTCAGCTGGATCCCCAGCGCGGGCAGCAACGCCATCGTCGCCATAGCCCTGCAAGTTGCCGGCGGCGGCCAGTCGCAGACCCAGCGCTTCCAGATCCGCCTCGTCGAAGGCAACGCCGCGCCGCTCATCCTCTCGACGCCCGCCAAAGTCGCCTGGATCGACTCGCTCTACCTCTACACGCTCCGCGCCACCGACGCCGACGGCGACACCCTGGTCTACACCGTGGCTCAGGGGCCATCCGGCATGCGCATCAACCCCCTGGCCGGCCAGGTCGCCTGGGCGCCGGAAATCGAAGACCTGGGTTTCCACGATATCGCACTCAACGCCTACGACGGCCAGACAACGACCGTCCAGCGCTTCCGGCTCCACGTGCGGCAAACGGCACGCGCGCCCCAACTCAAACCGCTCAAGGGCATCGCCTTCGACCCAAATTCGGGACTGGCGGCGCTGCTCGACCTCGATCCGCTGGTCACCGACCCCGACCACAGCGCGGGCGAAATGACCTGGTCTTTCACCCGCCTTTCGGGCGACCCGGTCACCATCGACTACGACCCGCGCGCGCGGACGGTGCGCTTTGCCGCCCCCGGTTTCTTCAACACCGCACGGGTGCGCCTGACCGTCAGCGACCCCGATGGCTTCTCCGCTTCGCGCGAATTGCGCCTGGGGCTGCGCGAACGCGGCGACTTCAACGGCGACGCCGCCATCGACCTCGACGACTTCTTCCGCTTCGTCGATGCCTTCGACACCGCGCAAGACGCGCGGCAATGGGATGACGCCGCCGACCTCAACGGCGACGGCCAGGTCGATTTCGACGACTTCTTCGACTTTATCGAACGCTTCGAAAAGAGCAACGGCCCAGGCCGCCGGTAGAACAAAAAAAGCGGCGCCAAGCGGCGCCGCTCCGAATCCACTTGCTGTATCCCTGAATCAACGCGCATAGTGGCTGATGATCCGCGCCAGCGCCTCATCGAGATCGACCTTGGGGTCGTAGCCGACCACGTCGCGGATCTTGGCCAGGTCGGGTACCCGGTAGATCAGATCCTCGTAATCACCCTTATTCCACACCTGATCGTAGGGCACCAGATCGATCGTGGAATCGCTGTCGGTCATCCCCTTGATCTTGTAGGCCAGTTCTTTGATGGTCGAACCAAACTGCGAGCCTAAATTGAATATCTCGCCCACCGCCCGGTCGCTCATCGCCAGTTCGACCAGCCCGTCCAGCGCATCGTCGATATAGGTCCAGCAGCGGCTCTGCTCTCCGTCGCCGTAGATGCTGATCGGATGGCCGAGCAGAGCGTTCTTGACGAAGCGAGGCACGACCCCGGCCGCCTCGGTCTGGCGCGGGCCGATCACGTTGAAAGGGCGGAAGATAACGCAGGGCAGGCGCTTTTCGCGCCAGTAGGCCAGCGCGAAGAGTTCATCGACGGCCTTGGAGGTCGAGTAGTGCCAGCGGATTACGGTGGTCGGACCGAGAATGCGGTCGGAATCCTCGCGGAAGGGGACGTGGCCGTTCTTTTTGCCGTAAATCTCCGAAGTCGAGGCGAGGATGACCTTCTTCTTCTTTTCGTTGGCCAATTCCAGGATCACCTCGGTGCCGCGGATATTGGTCATCAGCGACTGCAGAAAATTGTCGATGATATAATCGACGCCGACGGCGGCGGCCAGGTGGTAGATGATATCGCACTCGTCGATCAGCGGCCCCATGGCCTTGACGTTGCGGACATCGTCGACGGTATAGGTGAACTTGGGATTTTCTTCCAGATGCTTGATATTCTCGATACTACCCGTGGCGAAGTTATCGATGACATCTACCTCGTCGCCCATCTGCAGATGGCGCTCGGCCAGATGTGAGCCGATAAAACCCGCCCCCCCAGTAATCAGCACTCTCATATAATCAACCCGATAACCTCTTTAAACCGGCTCGCTGAATGCGTGTAGCAAATAATCCCGACTCAGGTTGTGTATCTCGAAATCCGTCCATCCCGCACCGCGTAGCAACCCGGCGACCTGACCTTTGTCGTAGAAATAAACCGGGCAGTTGTTCAGGCTCAGGCGCAGCCACCGGCTCGGAGTGCGCAAAGTCCAGCGCTTGGGAAAGCTAAACACAACCCGAGTGGGCTCCAGCTGGCGAATCCGTTCCAGGAACGCGCCGGGATCTTCAATATAATCAAAAAATCCAATGCCCAGACAAATATCGAAGTGATGGGGCTCACTCCAGGCGAGAAAATCGCCCTGTTCGAAGCGGCAACGCTCGGCCACGCCGGCCTCGCTGGCCAGTTGGCGGGACATTTCGACCATTGCCGGCGCGAAATCCAGCCCCACGACTTCGGCGCCGCGCCGGGCCATTTCGATGGAATAGCGGCCGGAGCCGCAACCGATATCGAGGACTTTTTGCCCGCTTAAATCCGCGCCGCACAGTTCGAGGGTAAGATCGAAGCGGCGGTGCATCACCCCGTGGAAGAGACCGTCGATCAGCTTTTGCCCGAGCGATTTGTCAGGGCGGTATATCGAGTCGAAACGATCGGCCGCCCCGTCGAAATAGCTACGGACTCTATCGCTCATCACAGCTTCCATCAATGGGTCCGGTCCTCTTGCTGCATAAGACACCCCAGGGGCACAAAGCGAAAATCGCCCAACAGGCGCTCGAGCCGTCTTTCGGTGGCGGCCAGGTTCCAGTAGTGCGTCAGGCCGATGCGCCGCGGCAGATCCAGGCGCGGATGGTCTGGATCGAGCTCCCAGGGATGAATATAAAATACGGCTCCACCGCCCTCGGCATTGATCGCCCGCAGGGCATAGCGCGTTAAAGTATAAGGAAATATACGAAAATAGGCACCCCCCCCAACGGGAATGTTGCGCCTCCCCAAACGATAGGTCGCCAGCGGAAACTCGGCCAGTTGCGGACGCACCTGATAGCGCCAGCGCGGCGCGTCGGCAATGCCGTAGCGATAGTTGCGTACCGGAAAGACGCTCGAATCGCTGCGGAGGCCGCATTCGGCCAGGATATCGAAGGCCCATTCGGACTGGCGCGTAATCGAGAAAAAAGGCGCCCGGTGGGTGTGGATCGGGGTATCGACCAGTCCGGTGAGGATATCGAGCGAGCGCTCAATATCCCGTTTGAACTCCTCGGGATCAAGGCGGTAGACCAGGCGGTGGGCGTAGCCGTGGGTGCCGATCTCGTGGCCGCGGGCCCGGATTTCGCGGATTAGATCGGGATCTTGCTCGGCGGCGTAACCGAGGACGAAAAAAGTCGCCCGCGCCGAGGCCGCGTCCAAAAGCCGCAGCAGCCTTTCGCTGCCAACCCGCAAGCGGCTGGCGAAACCACTCCATTGCTCGGGGCCGATCTCCAGGCCCTGGTACCAGTCCTCAAGATCGACGGTAAAGGCGTTGAGTACCTCGTTCACGCGCGGCCCCCGGCCAGCGCCTGCAATTGCCGGCCCAGCTCGACTTGCTGAATACCAAGCGCATAGACAGCCTCGACCCGCTTGCGACCCGCCGCGCCCATGCGCCGGCGCATGGCCCGATCTCCAACCAAGGCCGCCATGCGCTCCAGCCATTCTTCTTCGCTCCGCGCCCAGTAGCCCTGGCCACCGTCGTCGACGATCTGCTGGTTGATCCCCACCGGGCTGGTCACCACCGGCAAGCCGGTGGCCATGTACTGCAGCAGTTTGTAACCGCCCTTGCCGCGGGTCCAGGGGTCATCGGGCATAGGCATCAGCCCGATATCGAAATCCTGCAATTGGGCGACCTCGTCTTCCAGGCTCCAGGCCACCGCCGCGGTTTCGATACCGTCTATTGCCGCGCCCGCCGCCCCAACAATGTGCAACCGCACCTCGGGACAGCGCCGGGCCAGTTCCACCAGCGGCGCGCGGATCAGGTCGAGATAGGGCAGGGTGCTGGCGCTGCCGATCCAGCCGAGCACGACTTCGCGACGGTCGCGGTCGGGTCCGGGACGGTAGTGGTCGGTGTCGATAGGGCCGGTGATTTGCAGCGTTCGCGGGCAGTGGCACGCGGCAAAGGCGGCGGTGTAATCGTTTTCGACCACCGCCAGCTGGCAGATCTGCAGCATCGCCGGGACGCCGCGCGAATTGCGGCGCTCCTTCCAGGCCGCCAGCCAGTTTTGCCGCCGGACTTCGGTGGTGAAAATCGCGTCGTCGAAGTCGTAGACCAGCGGCGCTCTACAGCGACCAAACAGCCAGCGCAGCGGCGCGGGCAGGATGACTTTCTGGATCAGCACCAGATCGCTTTTGCGCGCGTACCAGAAGGCGCGCAAGCCGCACAACGACGTGCGCCACGCCGCCCAGGCGTAGTAGAGCAGTTTGCGCCAGGACTGCGAAGTAACCATCAGTTGCGAACCGGCGATGTCGGGCAGAACGGTCAACACCCGGCACTCAGCGCCGAGCGCCCGCAGGTAGGGTAGATACTGGAAAACGCGCGTGCGGCTGCTCGCCGCCAGCACGCCGTACTGGGTCACGAAGAGGATCCGCACGCGCGGACGGGCAGCAGCGGTGCTCAACCGCCAGCGGCGGACTGCGACGCGGCGAAGCGGACCCGCCGCTCCTCGACGAAGGACCGGACGCCGTCGATGACCCGGTCCTGCTCGGCCTCGCTCATCTGCGGGTAGAGCGGCAGGGTGAGGATGCGCTCCCACACCGACTCGGTGATGGGCAGGCGGGCCGGACGGTAGGGCGCGTAAACCGGGTAGAGGTGGTTGGGGCGAAAGTGGACCGCCGATTGGATATTGCGCGCCAGCAGGTGATCGCCCAGCGCGTCGCGCTCATCGATGCGGATGACCATGCAATAGCAGGCGCTTTCGCCGTAGTCTTTCAACGCCAGCGGTTCCACCCCCTCGACTTCGGCAAAGGCCCGGTGGTAGCGGCCGACCAACCGCCGGCGCATAGCGTTGCTGCGATCGAGCTTATCCAATTGCACCAGGCCCACCGCGGCGGCGATGTCGTTCATACAGTACTTGTAGCCGAGTTCCTCCACCTGGTAGTCCCAAGCCGGTCCATGGTGCCCATTGTTGAAGCGCGACCAGGTGTCGCTCGAAATCCCCATCCAGCGCAGGCGCCGCACCCGCTCGGCCACCGCGTCGTCGTCGGTGACCAGCATGCCGCCATCGCCGGTGGAAAGGTTTTTCTTCGACTCGAAGCTAAAGCAGCCAATATGCCCCAGGCTACCGAGTTTGTGGCCCCGGTGCGAACCGCCGCAGGCCTGGGCGGCATCTTCGATCAGCAATAGATCGTGGCGCGCGGCGATATCGAGCAAGGCGTCCATATCGCAGGCATGGCCGCCGTAGTGGACGGCCAGCAGCACGCGAGTCTCCGGGGTGATGCGCCGCTCGACGTCGGCGGGGTCGATATTGAGAGTGTCCTCTTCGATATCGCAGAACACCGGGTGGCCACCCGCCATCAGGATCGCGTGATTGCTGGCGACGAAAGTCATCGGAGTGGTCAACACCTGGCGGCCCTCGACGCCGCTGGCGACCATGGCCAGGTGCAGCGCCGCCGTGCAGGAGTGGAGGGCGATGGCGTGTTTGACGCCGATGTATTGGGCGAAGCGCTTTTCGAAAGTCCGCGCCTTTTCGCCATAACCGACCCAGCCCGTTTCCAGGGGTGCGCGCAGGGCTTCGTGTTCGGCCGCTTCGAACCAGGGTTTGAAAATTTGAATGGGATCAGACAATGAGTTTCTCCGTAGCGTAAATCACGACCCGGCCCGCGCAGGCGCCCAATAGGATTTCCGCGACAAGGTCTTTATCGCGATCTCCCGATAAGCGCGCAGGCGTTGGCGCCCCTCGGGGCGCCGGGAAGAGCTAAAGGCAAAAAACAGGCTCCAGGCCAGTGTGCGCAGCGCCATTTCGATCAGGGTAAATAGGCGCAATACGTGCAGTTGGGTCCGGCCATAGTGCTTTTCGAAGAGATAAAACAGGCTCCGCTGGCTGATGACGAGCATCTCGGCCAGGTTTTGCCGCGTACTTTGCCCTCCCAGGTGCAACACGCGGCTGGAGGGGTAGTAATACGTCTTCCAACCGCTCCTGCCGATGCGCAGGCACCACTCCAGATCCTCGTAGAACATATACAGCGCCGGATCGAGGAAACCCAGTTCTGCAACGACTTCGCGCCGCATCAGCAAACAGGCTCCCGTGACCCAGCCGACCTCGCGAATCTCGGCGTGATCCCAGCGGCCTAATTTAAAGAATGGGAATAAGTTATGCAATAGCATTTTGTTGGTCATTTCGGTCGCCAAACTGGGCGTAATACCGCACGAAAGCTGCAGCGATCCGTCCCGATTCAGCAGTTTGGGACCAACGGCACCGGCCGCCGGATGGGCAGACATAAAATCGACCAGCGGCCCCAGGGCGCCGCACTCGACCTCAGTGTCTGTATTGAGCAGCAGCAGATGCGATCCCCGAGCTCTCTCCAGCGCCAGGTAGTTGCCCTGGACAAAACCCGTATTTTCGCCGCTGGCGACGACCACAACCTGAGCAAATTCCCGCTCCAACATCGCCAGACTGCCATCATCCGAGTGGTTGTCGACGACGACGACTTCCCATTGCGCCGAGTCCGGATCTTCATAAATTGAATTTAAACAATTTCTTAGAAGATCTTCGGTATTCCAATTGACGATGAGGATGGACAGGCTCGGCGCGCTCATCGCAGGTGGAGCAGGTTAAGCGTGGAAAGCGCCAGCCCGCGCGCGGCCTCCTGCTGCCACCAGACCAGCATATTGCCGCCGATTACCAGTCCCAGCACGACCAGCAGACGCTGGCGATCCCAGCGTCGGACCACCGCACTGAGATAGGCCGCGGCAAAGGCGATGAAAAGCGGCTCAAGGGGCAGGCGGAAGCGCGTCGAGCCGTAGAGCACGGTGGAGAAGACGAAAATCGAACAGGCGATAAAACTGCTCAAGTAGGCGTAATTGCCGCGCTGGCCGTATTGGCGTAAACCCAGTAGAGAAAAGGGCATAACCATCATAAACCAAAGATTGTAATCCGGTCTGAAGAAATACCACAGGCGCACAAAGCGCTCACCGACCAGACGCAGGTAATAGCCCGGATGTTCCATTATAAAGGCCGTGCCCTGGGCATACCAGTAGCGATCGCGCTCAACCTCGGTCGGCAGCCGGCGAAAGAAAGCCTCTGTAATGCCCCAACCATCGTCCTTGCGCCAGTCGGGTTCGAAGGCATTGCTGCGCGCGAGAATAAAACCCCCATGCGTCGAAATGGGCACCCAGGCCCCGTGCACCTGCGCATTGCGCGCGCTCCACGGCGCAATCACCGCCACCAGCGCCACCGCCACCCACGCGCACTGCCGCAACCCCGCGCCGCGCCCGCGCCACACCGCCACCGCGGCAAAGGCCGGCAACCACAGCAGACCCACCGGTCGCGTCAGCGCTGCCAGCCCGATGGCCGCGCCGGCCAACAATAAATAGTGCCGGCGCCCCTCGGCCGCCACCAGCGCCCAGGCGGCCAAAACTATCCAGAAACAAAAGAGCGTTTCGCTCATTACCTCGGCGCAAATGGCCACCAGCGGCCCGTAGACCAGGGCCAGTACCCCCGCCAGCGGCGCGGCATCGGGTTGCAAGCGCCGCACCAGCGCCCAGACCAGCACCACCGTGCCGGCCCCGACCAGCGCCTGGACGACCTTGACCGCGAGATGACTGTAGCCCCAGACAGCGTAGACCAGGGCGAGAAAGAGCGGGTAGAGGGGCGGTCGCCACGAGCGCATCTCGTAGCCGAACCAATTTTCGCGCGAGACGAAGCCATCGCCGGCCAGTACGTTGCGGGCGATCTCGTCGTAGTCGGCAGTATCCTGCGGGGGCACGGGAAAATCGAATAGAGCATAAGCCAGGCGCAGACCGAACGCCGCGGCGAAGAGCAGCACAATCGGATGCTTCACGCCGCGACCAGACCGTCGAAAATTCGCGCCAATTCGCGGGTGAGTTCGCGCCGGTGATAGCGGCGCAAGACGCGCGGCTCAACGCGCGCCGCCAGCGCGCCCCGCTGAAAGCGGTCGTGCAGCAACTCCAGCGCCGCGCCGATGGCGGCGGGATCGTCGGCGGGGACGAATATGCCCAAATCCAGTTCGCGCACCAGCCGCTCGACCATTCCCGTGCCGGCCAGCGCCAACACCGGCCGCTCCGCTGCCATGTACTCGTAGAGTTTGCCGGGCACATTGGTCGCCGGCCAGGGCCGCGGGTGGTCGACTAGCAGCAGGACGTGGGCGCGCTGCTGGCAGGCCAGCGCGGCCGAACGCTCCTGCGACCCCGCCAAGTGCACCACACCGGCGGCGACTAGAGCCTGCGCCGCGCGCTCTTCCTCGGGACTGAGCGCGCCGACCAGTTCCAGATGCAGGCGCTGCGCCCAGTCGGCATCGGCCGCCAAAAGCGCTTCCAGCGCCGCGAAGAGCGGGCGCGGGGTGCGCTGCGGATGGCTGAGCGAAAATGAACCCGTGTGAGCAATGCGCAGCGCACCGCCGGGCGGCGGCGGGGCCGTGCGGGTAAAATCAGCCGGCTCGAAACCATTGGTCACCACCTCGATTCGGGGCGCGGCTTCGGGATAGGTGCGGCGCAGGTGTGCGGCAACAGCGGTAGTAGCGACCACCACCGCGTCGGCGGCGCGGATTACGGCTTCTTCGAGCCGGGCTTCAAAGGCGCTGCGGCGCGGATTGGCGACGAGCTCAGGGTCGAGGGGGTCGCAAATCCAGGAGTCGCGAAAATCCGCGACCCAGGGCAAATCCGTGTATTCTTTGAGCAACAGGCCCAGCAGATGGGCGCTGGCGGGCGGAAAACTGGGATAAATGAGATCGCACTTACCATCGCCCAGGGTGCGCAGCGCCTGCCACAATGCGGAGGGCAACCAGGTTATTTGCACGTCGGGCACCAGGCACCGACGCCCGATGCGGCGCAACAACCCCGGCCGGGTGCGCGCAGTCGAAGGGGCGCCAGCGCGGGCCTCCCGGTTGAACAACCAGCGGTAAGTCGCCAGCGGCTCCCACGCGCGCAGGATGCCCTCTTCGCTGGCTCCGCCAAAGGCGGAGGTGGTCAACACCCTGGTGCCGTAGCCAAAATCGGGCAGGTGGCGCAGAAAGTGGCGCGTGCGCTCGACGCCGGCCGACTGGATCGGCGGAAAGTGGTAGGCGATGCAGAATGCGGTGCGCGGCGTACCCGTGGTGGCCCTCCGCGAATCGGGGGAGATCCCGGTCGCTTCAGGCGCGGACAGCGGCTAATCGCCGCCCTCGGTGAAGGCCAGGGACCGGTACGAATTCCTGAGAAAAAACGCCATGTCCGGATCGAGCATCTCTTCGACGAGCTGCGCGTATTCCTCCAGCGCCAATTCGCGCGAGTACACGGCGCGGAAGAGCGTGGTGCTGCGGTCGGACATGAGCCTGTCGGTGTACAGTGCGGGCTGCGGCATTTTCCCCTCCGGCGTATGGATCCTACAAAGTCTATCGGAGGGCGGGCAAATTCCTTTAGAATTTCCGCACTGGGCTCGCGACAGCGGCACGTCCAATGTACGGAACCCCTCCGCGCCGTCAACAGCAAACACCAGGCCCACCGCGAGGTTGACGAATACCGTAGGGTTGGTTTACTTTTCGGGAATACCACCTGTGGAGAAAATCGAATGACCCTCCTGGACATACTTTCAGCCGATTCAACCCTAGTNGATCTCAAAGGGGAAACCAAAGAAGACATCATCGCTGAACTGGTCGATACGCTCGCGGTCGGCGACGCCATCAGCGACCGCGACAAGGTACTGCAAGCGGTACTCGAGCGCGAAAAGATCATGANCACCGGCATCGGCGACGGCATCGCCATCCCCCACGGCAAGTCCGATGCAGTGGAAAAACTGGTCGCCGCTCTGGGCACCCAGCGGCGCGGCGTTGATTTCGAAGCCCTTGACGGCGAGCCAGCCTATGTGTTTTTCCTGCTGGTCTCCCCCGCCAATGTCTCCGGCCCCCACATCAAGGCCCTGGCGCGCATCTCGCGCCTACTCAAAAATGACGACTTCAAAAAGAAGCTCATCGCCGCCGAGACCGCCGCGGAAATCATNGAGATTATCGAGACCGAAGAGCGCAACACTCCCTCCGCCGGCTGAAGCCCGGCCCTCCCTTGCAGTTCCTCAACCCCGCGGTCCTCGCCGGACTGGTAGCGGCGGCCCTGCCTCTGGCCATCCACCTTTTACACCGGGGCCGCGCCCGGCCCCACCCCTTCAGCGACCTCGCCTTCCTGCGCCAGCTCCACCACAACCGCATGCGGCGGGTCCAGCTGCGGCAATGGNTGGTGCTACTATTGCGCACGCTGGTCATTGCGCTCGTCATCTGTGCCTTCGCCCGCCCGACCTATCAGGACGGCGGCGGCTGGAGNAACACCCGACCCGTCACCGCCNACCTGCTNATCGACCTCTCCTACAGCACCCGCTACCGCCTNCCCTCCGGCACCCTATTCNCCCAGTTGCAAAACCAAGTCNGCGATCTGCTGGCGATCTTCACCGCGCGCGATCGCATCAGCCTCCAACCCTTCGCCCGGCGNCCCGCACCACCCTTGGAGGGCGACCGTGATTTCCTGGCAGAACGNGCCGCCGAACTCGCGCCCCGCCAGGAAGCCGGCGACCTGCGCGCCGCCCTGCACGCCGCCGCCCGGGCNCTGGACCCGGCCGCCGACCCCGACCGCGACCGCGAGCTCTTCCTCTTCACCGACCTCGCCCACCACAACTGGGACCAACTGCACGCGGCGAACCTAGACACATCGTTCTCCCGCGTCTACATAATCNCCCCCCCGGTCGCGCCCCGGCCCAACGCCTTCGTCGCAGACGTAGCGGTCCCCAGCTGGATGCTGGCGGCCGGCAACAAGATCGCCGTCCAAGTCGACCTCGCCCACTACGGCACCTCGGCGCTGGAAGACGCGACGCTGGATCTCTTTGTCGGCGGTGAACGCGTGCGCCGCCAGAGCATCGACCTCGACGCGCACGNCTCGATCGCGACCNAATTCAACTTCTCGCCGCGGAACGCCGGGCGGCTGAGCGGGCACGTCGAACTCGAAGACGACGCGCTNGCCCTCGATAACCGCCGCTATTTCACCATCGACCTGCCGACCGCCATCACCGCGCTCTTATTGGGCGACCGGCCCGACGATACCTACTACCCGCGCCGGGCCCTCGGCGCGGCGACGCTGTCCGATCCGGCCTTCGCNGTCCGCTCGGGGCTATTNTCCGACCTCGACGCGACGGCCCTCGACGGCGTCGATGTGGCGGTGCTGTGCAACCCCAGGCGCCTGGCTGCGGCGCAAAAGGCACTGCTGGTCGATTTCGTCGCCNCGGGCGGCGGCCTGATCCTCTTCCCCGGGCCAGAGAGCGACCTCAGCTATTACAACCGCGACTTCTTGCCCGGCTTGACCCCGGCCCGCCTCAAAGAGCGCGTCGGCGCGCCCGGCAACCGCGACAGCTACCAGACCCTCGACCCCACCGCCCTGTCCCACCGACTGCTCGCCGATCTGCTCCCCGACCGCGACGGACCCCGCTTCTACGCCAGCTTCGCCATCGCTCCAGCGCCCGAGCTGAGCGCCCTGGCACGCTTCGCCGACGGGCNGCTGGCCCTGGCCTCGTCGTGGCAGNAGCGCGGGCGNGTCGCGGTTGCGGCCTTTCCCCTCGACCCGCGCTGGAACGACCTGCATCTCTCCGGGCTCTTTGCCCCCCTGCTGCACCGGATGGTTCGCGAATTGNGCCAACCGCCCGACCGCCGCGTCTCCTATCTCGTCGGCGAGACGGTGTACCGCCGNCTCGACCGGCTCGCNATCGAAGCGGCGGTCGCAGCCGAAGCGCCATCGGGCGAACGCCTGCGCCTCGAACCCGAGCGCNTCGACGGCCAGTACCGGTGGAAGATCCCCCAGGTCGACGAAGCCGGCATCTGGCGNCTGCGCGCCGGGGACGAGATCGTGGACCTCTTCGCCGTCAACATCGATACCCGCGAATCCGACCTCGCCCCCGTCGACCGCGAGCAGGTCCGCCGCGTCTTNGGGGATGTCCACTTCCTGCAACCCGGCGACGACTTGCGCCTCGCCGTACTCGGCAACCGCTACGGACGCGAACTCTGGCGCGAGTTCCTGCTGCTGGCCCTNGCCCTGCTGGCCCTGGAACAGTGGGTCGCCCGCGCCCCGCGCGACGTCCAACCCCAGACCGCATAAAAATCACATCTGATAATGGTAGAGTAATAAAGGTGGGATGCGTCTCACGCTGCGGCCTCAGAGGTCGAGCGCTGGGCCAAATAGGGCCGGCCTGGGGCGAGCTTGGGAGCGCCGCCCGGGCGACTGTGCCCTAGCCGGGCACCNGCGCGGGCCGTATTGAGGGGCGCTTTACCATCGNGCAGGGCCTTGACAGAATTTGGCCCGNNGCCCGACCCACCGCCGCCCCACTACCCGGCTANNTCGCGAAAAAACTCGAAGGTATAAATTCCGTGNTCGTGCCCGTCCCCCCACTCGATCTTAATCCCGTAGCGCCCGACATAGCTAAACCCCCGCACCTCCGCCGTCGCCGACANTACCTCGGGCGCCAGCAGCGTCAGGCCGTTNGCTTGCTCGCCAGCGCCNCGGAGCTCGCGACACTCGGNGCAGGGGCAGGCGCGGCGCANAGCCTCGAGCCCANAGCGACTCTCGNCGCCGTCGCGCCACANCACCACCAGTTCGCNCGCCGNGCGGTCGATAGCGATATCGCGNGGTTTGCGCTTGGGCATATTCAGCGCGGCCGNCCCACCACGCGGGCGTTGAGNTCGTAGGGAGTCGCGTCGGTGATCTCGACNTCNACGAAGGAGCCAACCTCAGCCGCGCCCTCGTCGATGAGGACCTGGCCGTCGATTTCGGGCGCATCGCGCTCCATCCGCGCGCAGTAGACGGCGCCGTCCCACGAATCCACCAGCACCTCTTGTCGAGTGCCGACCAGCGCGTCGTTGATCTCGGTGGCGATGCGCTCCTGCAATTGGGTCAGGCGGCTGTAGCGCAATTCTTTCATCGCCGTAGGCACGTCGTCGCCGAGCGCGTATGCGGAGGTGCCCTCCTCGGGCGAGTAGAGGAAACCCGACACGTGGTCGAAGCGCGTAGCCTCGACGAAGTCCAGCAATTGGTCGAAATCCGCCTCGGTCTCTCCGGGGAAGCCCAATATAAAGGTCGAGCGCAGCCCGACGCCGGGCAGGCGGTCGCGCAATTTAGCCAACAGGTCGATCGTCTTCTGTCGCGTCGTTGCCCGCTTCATCCGCTGCAATACCGGATCGGCGATGTGCTGCAATGGCATGTCGATATAGTTGCACATCTTGTCGCAGCTGGCGTAGAAGTCGATCATCTCGTCGGTCCAGAACGCCGGATAGGTATACATCAACCGCAACCACTCAATGCCCTCCACCGCCGCCAAGGCCCCCAACAGCCGCACCAGCTGCGGCCGCCCGTAGAGATCGGCCCCGTAGCGCACCGAATCCTGCGACACCAGCACCAATTCGCGCACCCCCCCCGCCGCCAAGCGCTCGGCCTCGGCCACCAATTGCTCCACTGGTTCGCTGGCGTGCCGCCCGCGAATAGCCGGAATGGCGCAAAACGCGCACTTATGGTCGCAGCCGTCCGATATGCGCAGATAAGACCAGTGCCCGGGCGTCAGCGAAGTCCGCGGCAGGCTCGTTAGATAATCAGGCCGCTTGATCCCGAGCACCTCGTCGACGTGCCGCACGATATCGGTCTCGTCGGCGATGGTCAGCAGCTTGTCGGCCTCGACCAGCTCCTGCTGCAGTTCTTCGTAATATCTAGTGGAAAGACACCCCGTAACCACCACCCCCTTACACTTCCCCTCCGCCTTGAGCCGATGCGCATCCATAATTGCGTCGATCGACTCCTCCTTGGCCGGCCCGATAAACCCGCAGGTATTCACCACTACCACGTCGGCTTCGTCCGCCGCCTCGGTCAACTGGTACTCATTCCCCTGTAATAACCCCAGCATCCGCTCGGAGTCGACCGTATTCTTGGGACACCCCAGACTAACCAGATGAACCTTCTGTTTTTCTTTCTCACCCATTTAGTGGTCCCACATTTCAGCGTAAAACGCCATACTACCGGAGAGTCGGCCAAGGGCTTTACCGTAGCGGAATCGTCGTCCTTTTTCACAGGATGTGAAAAAGGGCATCGCACCCTCGGAGTGGCGCAGGACAGCGCCACGAGAATGAGCGGAGGTAAAGCCCTTGGTCGACCCGTCCAAACGCTAGTACCGCTGCTGCACGTACTCAATCCCCGACAACACCACCTCATCCTCAATCCCCTCCACAATCTCCACCTCCCCCACCCGCTTCCCCAAAATAAACCGCGACCGCCCATTTACCCGCTTCTTATCCGTCTTGGTCCGCGCCAGAATCTGCTCCGCCCCCACTTCCGCCAACCCCCCCGGCACCCCAAGGCGCTCCAACAGCGCATCCTGCCGTCGTCGCTCCTCCTCGGTCCACGTCCCCTCGCGCCGCGCGATCTCTCCCGCACCGATCAAACCCAAAATCACCGCCTCGCCGTGCTTGTAGCGACCGTAGTCGGTCGCCGCCTCGATGGCGTGGCCGATGGTGTGGCCGTAGTTGAGTATCGCGCGCAAACCGCCCTCCCGCTCATCGGCGGACACCACCGCGGCCTTGATCTCCACATTGCGGGCGATCAGCCAATCGAGCGTCTCCGCATCCAGCTGCATCGCCACCACCTCCTCGAGGCGGTCTTCCAAAAAGGAGAACAGCTCCTCATCGCGGATCAGCGCATGCTTGACTACCTCGGCCATCCCCGCCACCGCCTCGCGGCCGGGTAGCGAGCGCAATGCGTCAGTATCGACGAGTACCAACCGCGGCTGGTGGAAAGCGCCGATCAGATTCTTGCCCAGCGCGTGGTTGACCCCCGTCTTGCCGCCGATGCTCGAATCCACCTGCGCGACGATGGTCGTCGGCACCTGCACGTAGGGTATGCCGCGCAGGTAGGTCGCCGCGACGAAGCCCGCCATATCGCCGACGACACCGCCGCCCAGCGCGGTGATCCAGGCGCTGCGATCGAATTCCGCCTCGATCATTTTAGCCAAAATCCCCTCGGCGCCCGCGAGATTCTTCATGCCCTCGCCACCGGCGTAAACCACCTCCAGCACCTGGAAGCCAGCCGCGCGCAGGCTGGCGGTCGCCGGCTCGAGGTAGCGCGCGGCTACCGCCTCGTCGCTGACCAGCGCCACCTGCCGCCCCAGGCCCTGCTCGCTACAGCGAGATCCCAACTCGCCGAGAATGTCGTGGCCGACAAAAATGGGATAGGCCGCTCCTTCGACAGCGAGGTCAATTCGGTGCATGCCAGTGCTCCAACAGTTGGATGAGTTGCTGTGCAGTGTCTTGGGGTGTCTGTGCTTCGCGGGTGCGCAACTTGATATCGGCCTGGTCGTAGAAGGGTGCCCGCTCCTCCAGCATGCGCTCAATCTTGGCGCGTTTCTCCTCCGGGGCCAGGCCCGCAAGCAGGGGCCGGTCGTCGCGTCGATCGACGCGGGCGAAAATCGTGTCGATGTCGGCCTCGAGACAAACCAGCACCCCCTTGCGCCGCACCCTCTCGACATTCTCCGGGCGGGTAATCGCCCCACCGCCCAGCGCCACCACCACGTCGGAGCGGTCACTGGTCTCGCGCACGCACTGGTGTTCGAGTCGGCGAAAGTGCGCCTCGCCCTCGTCGGCGAAGATCTCCGAGATCGACTTGCCAGCGCGCAACTCGACCATCTGGTCGGTATCGAAGAAGAAGCGGCCCAGCCGCTGTGCCAGAATCAGCCCGACCTTGCTCTTACCCACACCCATAAAGCCGGTCAGGAACACCGGCGGCGCCATGGCTGTCATGCGTCCCCTCTGGCCTGCTGGCGCTTGGCCCGTTTGTCCTCGTAGCACGTTTCGCAATTCCACAGCGCCGGTTTGTTGAGCGCATTATAGTCGTCGTCCACCACGTCGCGGCGCAAGTTATCGACCAGCGCGCCGCAAGTGTCGCAACGCAATTTCTTCGGCGTAGTCATCAAGGCCTCACATTCTTTCGACGGTCTCGATCCCCAGCAGACCGAGGCCCTTGCCAATCGTCCTAGCCGTCAGCCGCGCCAGTTGTAGCCGGCTCGACCGCACCGGCTCGTCGGCGCGCAGCACCGGGCAATTCTCGTAGAATTTCATAAAGGCGTCGGCCAATTCGTAGAGATAGTTGCACAGCAGGTTGGGATACCCCTCGCGCGCGACGACCTCGACCGCTTCGCCAAATTGCAACAACTTGGCGGCGAGGACCTTTTCGGCCTTCTCGGCGACGATGATCGCTGCGGCGAGCGACTCTTCGTCGATTTCGGCGCGGCGGAACAGACTTTTGACGCGGGCATAAGAGTACTGCAGATAGGGCGCGGTATTGCCGTCGAGCGAGAGCATATTGTCCCAGCTGAAAACGTAGTCGGTCTCGCGATTGAGCGAGAGATCGGCGTATTTGACGCTGCCGATCCCGACGACCCGCGCGATTTGGCGGCGCTCATCCGCGGAGAGGTCGGGATTCTTCTCGCCGACCAGCGCAAAGGCACGATCCTCGGCCTCCTGCAATAGCTCCATCAACTTGACCGTACCACCGGTCCGCGTCTTGAAGGGCTTGTGGTCCTCGCCGAGCATGGTGCCGAAGGGATAGTGCTCGAGCGCCACCGAGTCCGGCGCGTAGCCCGCCGCCTGCGCTACCGCAAAGACCTGCCGCAAATGCAGTTTTTGCCGCGCATCGACGATATAGAGCACTCGTTTGGCCCCCACCTGG
Source organism: Gemmatimonadota bacterium (assembly GCA_002724215.1). Classification (GTDB taxonomy): domain Bacteria; phylum Latescibacterota; class UBA2968; order UBA8231; family UBA8231. The sequence goes on from PBOD01000086.1 coordinate 33,423, forward strand.
CCGGCCCGGTAGCGCACGGCGGACAGATCGGTCGTCGCGTAGAGGTAGCCCCCGTCCGACTTTTGCACGATCACCGGCGTAATTTCGCCGTTCTTGTTTTTGAAATCGTCGAGGAAGACACACTGCGCGCCCTGCGATTCCTCGAGCAGACCCTGGGCCCGCAAATTCTCGATCACCACGGGCAAGTCGTCGTTGTAGGCGCTCTCGGCGCGCACGTCGGCGCGAGTCAGCGTGACCCCGAGGCGCTCGTAGACCTCCTCGCAGTGGCGCAGCGACTCGTCGATAAAGCGCTGCCACACCGCCCGCACTTGCGCGTCCCCGCCCTGCAGCTTGACCACGCACTCGCGCGCGAGGTCGGCGAAGGTCTCATCCGCGTCGAAGCGCTTGCGCGCCGACTGGTAGAAGACCTCGAGATCGGCCAGTTCGGCCATCGCGTCGCCGTCCTGCTGCTGGTCGAGATAGGCGATCAGCATCCCGAACTGCGTGCCCCAGTCGCCGACGTGGTTGTGGCGAACGACCTCGTGCCCCAAAAACTCCAATACCCGCGCGATGGCGTCGCCGATAATGGTGGAGCGCAGATGGCCGACGTGCATCTCCTTGGCCAGATTGGGGTGCGAATAGTCGATGACGACCTTTTGCGGTGCGGCAACCTCGGGCACGCCCAGGCGTTGATCGGCGAGCATATCGTCCAAACGCGCCGCCAGCCAGTCGCCCTTGAGCGCGATATTGATAAAGCCCGGTCCTGCGATCTCCACCGAATCGGCCATTTCCGAAAGATCCAGCTCCTCGACAACTCGGGCGGCGAGTTCGCGGGGGTTGGTTTGCAACTGCTTGGCCGCGGCCATGACACCATTGGCCTGGTAATCGCCGAATTCGGGACGGGTCGCCGGCCCGACCAGCGCGGGAGCACCCGGCGGCGCCCCCGCCCTAGCCAACGCAGCGGCAATGTGTTTTTCCAGCTCTTCCTTTGCGATCATGGCAGCGCCTGTATCTGAGGGTTTTGCGAACGTAACTCCTAAATAAGAAAGGGGATTTTGAAAAATTGGCAAAATCCCTTTTATTAGCGAGCAAGGTGAGTATACTCTAACGACCGCCAGGCTACATCAACCCCTCACCAAGAAGCCCACGCCACACATGGGATCCCCCAACCCAGCCCAAGCCCTGGGCCTACTTCGCCAAGACCTCGAGACCGCACTCGATCACATCCGCGGCCTCCTGGTCGCCATGCATACGGCCGACGATCTCAACCGCATCCTGAACGGCGACCTGATCCGCACGTTCCGCGCGCTGGGCATTCCCATCGAGTCCGCTTCGCTCTCAGTCCCGACCGACGAAGCCGCGTATTTCGTCGATGCTAAGCACGCGCTGCTTGAGGCCCGACTCTCCGATATCGACTACATTCCAATCGCCAAGTACCCGTGGGTGGGCGAGTCGTGGCAAAGCGGCGAGCCCGTACTGATCTGCGGCGATAGGTTGGCCGCCGCCGACCTCCGACCTGACCTGACCTGCCTGGTCGAAATCCCCCTGGTCACAGGTGGTTCGATGGGTATCAGCACCACGACCTGGGACACCTTCGACCCCGACACCATCGCCGTGCTGCGGCGCTTCGCCAATCTCTTCAACCTCCGCGCCTACCGCAACGTTGTCGAGCGCACTCACCGCCAACAGCGGGCGCTGGTCACCGAACGCGTGCACCGGGCGATCCTCGAGATGGAACAGGTCGAGGATTTCGAAAATATCACCCGTGCCATCGCCGGCGCCCTGTCCGACCTCGGGCTAGACTTCGCCGGCGCCGGCGTCAATGTCATCGACGAGCAAGCCGGACAGATCAGAACCTTCAATTTTATAAAGGGCGACATCGAAAAGCTCGATGGGCCGCTGGACACTGCCGACAACAGAGCACTAGTCGAGTACTGGCGACGAGACGATGTGTGGGAGCGTCCGCCGAGCGCCGAAGTGCTCGAGTTTTTCCGCAACGCACTTGAGGCCGACATCTACGTACCCTCGGTCATTATCGACGTGCCCTTTGTACAGGGGACGATGGTCATCGGGCTCGAACACTCCCGGGTTGGTCGCAACGACGCGCTGATCGCGTTTATGCGCGAGATCTGTACCTTGCTTTCGCTGGGCTACCAGCGCGCCAGCGATCTCGACCAGCGCCGCCGCGCCATCGACGCCCTCGCCCGGGAAAAGGAAGCCGCCGAGGAAATGCGCCGGGCGGCGGAAGAGGCCAACCGCGCCAAGAGCACATTCCTCACCAACATGAGCCACGAGATCCGCACCCCGATGAATGCGGTCATCGGCATGACCGAGCTGGCGCTGGCCACCGACCTCGACGCAATCCAGCGCGAGTACCTCGACATCGTCAGAGGCTCGGCCGAGTCGCTGCTCGATATCCTCAACGACATTCTCGACCTGTCCAAAATCGAAGCCGGTCGCCTCGAACTCGAGTCGGTCGCCTTCCCGTTGCGCCAAACCCTGGAAGACGTGGTGCAGCTGACCGCGGCCAGAGCCCAGCAAAAACACATCGAACTGACTTTCAGTTGCCCCTCCGATCTGCCGGATCGCGTCAGCGGCGATCCGGTGCGCCTGCGGCAAGTGCTGGCCAATCTGCTCAATAACGCAGTCAAATTCACCGAGGCCGGCGAGATCGCGGTGCGCGTAGAGGACAGCGGCACCCGCGATCCGTTCGAACTCCGGGTCTCGGTTCGCGATACCGGCATCGGCATTCCCGCCGCCAAACAGCAGAAGATCTTCGAGGCCTTCACCCAGGCCGACGCATCCACTACCCGCCGTTTCGGCGGCACCGGTCTGGGGTTGAACATCGCTTCGCAACTCGTCGGGATGATGGGCGGGAGCCTGTCGGTCTCCAGCGCAGAGGGCGTGGGCAGCACCTTCACCTTCACCGCTCGGCTCGATATCGACGATACTGCGGCGGCGGCACCCGAGACGATCGATCTCAGCGGCACCCGGGTCCTGATCGTCGACGACAACGAGACGAATCGGCAAATCCTCGACGAAATAACCCGCGCCTGGGGCATGGTGCCGACCACAGCCGCAGATGCCGCAAGTGGGCTGCGCGCGCTCGAGTCGATGCAGGCGAGCGACGCGCCGTTCCAGATCCTGCTGCTGGACTATATGATGCCCGATACCGACGGCCTCGAACTCGCCCGACGCATCCGCGCAACGCCCGCGCTCGACGGCACTATCATCATGATGATCTCATCTGCTGACGAGAGCGAGCACATCGCCCGCTGCCACGCGCTGGGCATCTGCCGCCACCTGCGCAAACCCGTTACCCAATCCAATCTCTACGAGGCGTTGATCGGAGCACTGGGGGTAACCACAATGCCCGATCCCGGCGCGAAAGTGCCGAGCGCGGCGAAGTCCCTGCAAATCCTGCTGGTCGAGGACAACGCCTTCAACCAAAAGGTCGCCATCGGCCTGCTGGAGAATCGCGGCCATGCAGTCGCAACCGCCGGGGACGGGCGCCAGGCCCTGGACCTTCTCGCCGCGACCGACTTCGACCTGGCGCTGATGGACCTGGAGATGCCGAAAATGGACGGGATCGAAGCTACGCGCAACATCCGCGCCAGGGAGCGGTCCAGCGGCCAGCATCTGCCGATTATCGGCCTGACTGCCCATGCGATGAAGGGCGACCGCGAGCGCTGTCTCGAAGCCGGCATGGACGGCTATCTCGCCAAACCCATCCGCCCGACCGAACTCTTCGCAGCGATAGATGCCGCGCTCGCCCAGAGCGATCCGCCAGTTCCCGCTAGGGCCGTCGATGCCGATGGCCTGCTCGCCGCCGTCGAGGGAGACCTGGACCAGCTCAGCCAATTGATCGACGTATTCCTCGACGACCTCCCCAACAGCCTGGGCGCAATCGAGGTGTCTATCGCCGCGGCCGATCCCGCTCGCCTCTACCGCGCAGCGCACAGCCTCAGGAGCGCCGCCGGCACGATGGGCCTGGAAGAGGCGCAGCGCCTGTGCCGGCGGCTCGAATCAGCGGGCAAAGAAGGCGACCTGGACGCCGCACCCGGCCTTTTCTCCGATCTCAGCGCCGAGTTCCAGGCCAGCGCTACCCGATTGCGCGCCCTAAAAGACAGCGCCTGACAAACCCGAAGCAAAGGCCTCCATGCACTTTACTGCCCTCGACTGGACCTCAATCGTCCTCTTCCTGCTGCTAACCAGCGGCGTGGCCGTTTTCCCCCGCCGCTTTATCAGCGATTACGACTCCTTCCTGCTGGCCGGGCGCAACCTCAAGCTCTATCTGGCGATGGCCACGATGGGCGCCACCGAACTGGGCCTGGTCACGCTGATGTACTTTTCGCAGCAGGGCTATGCCAGTGGCTTCGCCGCCTTCTCCATCGGTCTGATTTCGCTGGCGGGCTTTATCTTCGTCGGCAAAACGGGCTTTATCATTAAAGGATTGCGCCAACTGCGCTGCCGCACCATCGCCGAGTTCTTCGGCCTGCGCTACGACCGCAACACCCAGATCATCGCCGCGCTGATCACCTTCGTCGCCGGCATGATGAATATGGGCCTTTTTCTGGTCATGGGCGCTAAATTCCTGCTCTATCTCGTGGGCTTTGCTCCCGACCAATTGCCCTACATAATGGTCGGGCTGTTGTTGCTAGTGCTGCTCTACACAGTCGTCGGCGGCATGGTTTCGGTGGTACTCACCGACTATATCCAGTTCATCATCCTCTTCACCAGCGTGGTGTTGACCACCTATTTCGCCATTGACCGCGTCGGCTACGGGCCCATCGTCACCAACGTGCAGGCGCAGTACGGCGAAGGTGGCTTCAACCCGCTCGCCAACCCGGATATGGGCTGGAGCTTCGTGATCTGGCTGTCGATTGCTGCGCTGTTTTCGGGAATGTGGCCGCCGGCGCTCTCGCGCGCATTATCGACCACCGATAGCGAGACCACGCGCAAGATGTACGGCTTTATCGGCCTTTCGTTCCTCGGTCGCGCACTCTTGCCGATGATGTGGGGCATCGCCGCCTTCGCCTATTTCCAGCTCGACCCGTCGATCCCCTTCCCCACCGAGGACGGAGAGCCCGATACCGCCGCGGCCATGCCCGCCTATCTCGCACACATTCTCCCCGCGGGCGTGCGCGGATTGATCGCTGCGGCGGCACTGGCAGCGATGATGTCGACCTTCGACAGTTATCTGCTGTGCTGGAGCTCGATTCTGGTCAACGATATCGTCGCCCCGGTTCGCCCGCGCTTGGACGACGCCGGCAAAATAAAACTCACCCGCATCGCCATCGTCGTCTGCGGCGTTTTCGTGCTGCTGTGGGGTTATATCTACGACCCGCCCGAAACCATTTTCCGCTTCATGGCCATCACCGGTACCATGTACTCGGCCAGCGTGCTGCTGACCACCGCAATGGGACTCTACTGGAAAAAGGCCAACACCGCTGGCACCCTCGCCTCGCTGGTGGTCGCCGGTATCCTGCCGCTTTTCGCCATTTTCGTCAAGGACGCCGCCAGCCTGCCCGCGTACTTGCAATGGCTGGCCAGCGACAAGGAAGTGGCGATCGCCACGTTTGTGCTCTCGCTGACGGCGATCGTCGCCATTTCGCTGCTGACCCAAAAGTCGTCGCCACCCAAGGCGCTGGTCTTCCCAGAGGAGGATTGACATGTCGGGCCTAGCCCAATTCTGGACGGTCGTATTCGCCGTCGCCGTCGTGCTTTTCCTAGTCGTGGAGGTGGTGGTCGTGATCGGCGGCGCGAGCGATATTGCCGCCATGGTGCGCTCGCTCATCGCCCACCGGCGGGAAACCGCAAGCGACGACTGAGAGTTAATGCAGCTTTTATCCTACAAATAAAGGGTTTTTGGCCATTTCAGCCTTGCGCGGGTGCGCATCTGCCGCTAAATTTGCCTCCTCATTTAAACCACGCATACCTGGGGAGGTATCACAATGGGTAAAACCACGGCCGTTAGAGCGGCCATGACCAAGACGCAACTCTACGCCGAGATCGCCGAGAACACCGGCCTGGCCAAGAAGGATGTCGCCGCTGTCTTCGACGAGCTCGCCGTCGCCGTTGAGCGCCACGTCAAGAAGGGCGCCGTCGGTCAGTTCACCCTGCCTGGCTTGCTCAAGATCAAGACGGTCAAGAAGCCGGCACGCAAAGCGCAGAAGGGCGTGCCCAACCCCTTCCGCCCGGGCGAGACCATGGACGTCGCCGCCAAGCCGGCCAGCGTCCAGGTCAAGGCCCTCGCGCTGAAGAAGCTCAAGGACATGGCCAAGTAGGACTGTCGTCCCAACTGGAAAACCCCCGCCGGGAACGCATTCCCGACGGGGGTTTTCTTTTTTCTCAGCGCGGTGCTCAGGGCTTGTCGAAGCGCGCCAGCGCCGCTTCTATCATCGCCTCGACCGGCGGCATCACCCCCGTCCAGATCTCAAACGAACGCGCGCCCTGCCAGGCGAGCATCCCCAATCCGTTGATCGCCCGCGCGCCCACCGACCTGGCCTGCCGCATCAGCATCGTCTCCAGCGGATTGTAGACGATATCGGCCACCAGCATTTCGCCGTGCAGGCAGGAGCAATCGGCAAGCGGCGAGATATCCTCGTGCGGGTGCATCCCAATCGATGTGGCATTGATAACCAATCCGGCGTCGGCGATCGCCCCGCTATCGGCCAGCGATCCGATCCGCACTTTGCCAGCAACGTCGAGGTCGCCTTTGAGCGCTTCCGCCCTTTCCACCGTGCGGTTGAGCAACAAGACCTCGGCGACCTCTTCCCGGGCCAGCAACGCGTAGAGTATCGCCCGCGCCGCGCCCCCGGCGCCCAACAGCACGACCCTGCCCGGCAACGAGTCCATACCGCCGTCGGCCTTGAGGCTTTCGATAATCCCGAAGGCATCGGTATTGAAGCCCAACAGCTTGCCGTCGCGATTGCAGACCGTATTTACCGCACCGATCGCCTGCGCTTCGGGCGAGATTTCGTCGAGATGCGCCATCACCGCCTGCTTGTGCGGCACGGTGACGTTGAGCCCGGCCAACTCCAGCGCGCGCATGCCAGCCAATGCCTGCGGCAACGCGTCGGGAGCGACGTGGAACGCCACATACACATAGTCCAGCCCCAGGGCCTTGAGCGCTGCGTTGTGCATCGCCGGCGACGAGGTATGGGCCACCGGATCGCCGATGACGCCCAGCACCCGGGTCGTGCCCGAGATCAAGCCAGCAAGTCCTCGACGAACTGGTCGGCGATCTCCAAAGACTCGCGCCACGACACGTCGTAGAGCAGGCGGATGACAACCACCCCGCCGCAGAACAGCACCGCCAAGAGTACGAAGAGCCGGAAAAGCCCTCTCATCGCTTTGTCTCCTTCAGAAGATGCAGTGTCTTAAAAAAATCGGGCCACACAGACGCCATGCACTCGGTACCCCCAATCGTCATTTCCCCCCCTTCGGCCAGCAGGCCGGCCACCGCAAACGCCATCACCAGGCCAGAATCTCCCTTGGCATCGAGCCGCCCGGCCATCATCGGCACGCCACCCTTGACAACGAGCCCCTCGGGAAACTCGCCGACCCGCGCCTCGAGCGCACGCAGAGATTCGAACAGATGCCCCACGTAGTCAAAATCCCCCTTGCGCAAGGCCTCGATATCGCGAATAACGATCTCGCCCCCCGCCTGGGTCGCCAACACCGCCAGCAAGGCGATTTGGTCGATGACCTTCTCGGCCCGCTGCCCCGCCACCCGCGTCGACTTCAATTCGCTCGGCCGCACGTGCAAATCGTGCTCCCCTTCGCCGAGGTCCTCAATATCGATCTCGCCCCCAATCTGCCGCAACAGATCCAGAAAGGCCCGCTGCCCCGCGTGGATCGCCACCCGCTTGACCGTCAATTTCGACCCCTTGCGGCAAAGCGCCGCACCCAACAGCGGATAGCTCAAATCCAACTGCCCCGGCACCTCGATATCCAGCGCCCCGACCGCCTGCCCCCCCGCCACCGACACCATATAACCCGTCCCCTCCTTGCGCCGCTCGACCTCGACCCCCCGACTGCGCAGAAAGCGCTCCATGCGGTTGCGATTAGAAGCCGTCTCGGTCAATCGCGTCACCCCTGCGACATAGAGTGCTCCGACCATTACCCCCAGCTTCAACTCCGCCGCGATATCCACTTCCTCAAATACGTGCCCCACTGGCTCGCCACCGCCCACCGCGAAAGCGCTCTCGGTCTCCCGCTGAATTTCAAACCCCAGCTTCAACAGCAGGTCGATCAGCGGCTGGCACCGCTCCACCTCCGCCCCCAGCTTCACCCGCGAGGTAAACGACTGTCCCGCCAACACAGTAAGCAACAACAACGCCGTATCCCCCAACCCATCCAAATCCACCGGCTCATCCACCCCTTCAAACCCCCGCAACCCAACGCCCTTTACACCATAAGTACTCTTCCGCTTATCAATCCCGACCCCAAGCCCACGCAACAAATCCACCACCCGCTCCGCCGCAACGGGCACATTGCTTATCGCACTCTTCTCCCCACCCAACGCCGCCAACACCAGCGCCCTCTCGGCCGGCGCCCGCTCCCCCGGAACGAGCACCTCCCCCACCAACTTACTGGCCGGACTTACAATCTCTTCCATATTCCTAAGTAATAGTTTTATCCACCTTCCAACAGGTCTATAGCGTCGACACCCAACACTACCGAGGATCGCGTTGGGGTATTACTCCGTAGCGGTCGTGCCCCATATTTCACAGGATTGTGAAATATGGATAGGCACCCCTCGGAGCCCGGCCAGGGATGGCCGGGCGAGAATGAGCGAAGGGTAATACCCCAACGCGATCCGTCAGCCGCTAGGGTCTGCGCGCCGTAAACCCCACCCCCGCCAAAATCCCAATCGCCCTCTCCGCCCCCTCCGCACTATCAAACCCCAATCGCAACGTGCCCCCCTCCCCCTCCCGCACCTTCATCACCTCAATATCGTTAATATTCACCCCCGCCTCCCCCAGCACTCTCCCGATCTCCGCAATCACCCCCGGCCGATCCTCCGCCTGCACCAGCACCTCGTGCAACGCGTGGATAAAACCCTTCGCGTCGCGCGGAATCGACCCCCGAATCCGGTTGGCGTACTCGAAATCCCCTCCCAGACTCGCCTCGCCGAGACGCGCCTTGACATCTTTGAGCGCCGCGATATAGCGGTCGATCATGCCGCCGATCTCATCGGCGTTGGTCGCGACAATATCCTCCCACATCGCGAACGGACTTGAGGCAATCCGCGTCAAATCGCGGAAGCCACCAGCGGCCAGCGGTAGATAGTGGTCGCGCTCCTCATTGAGTCGCCCTACCATTTCGACTAGCGAGGTCGCCAGCATCTGCGGCAGGTGGCTAATCGCCGCTACCGCGCGATCGTGATGATCGGCCTCCAACTCCAGCACCCGGGCGCCGATCAGCCGCAACAAATCTATAAGCGCCCGGTAGCGATCGGCCGGTACGGCATCATCGGGCACCAGGATGTAAATCGCGTTCTGGAAGAGGAAAGGGTCGGCCGCCGTCACCCCCGACTTCTCGGAGCCGGCCATCGGATGGCCACCAACGAAGTGGATCCCGTCCCCGCAGTGCGCCCGCGCCGCCGCGACAATGCGCCGCTTGGTACTGCCGACATCGGTGATAAGTGCCCCGGGTTCGGCGAGCCGGCCAATTTCGGCGATCAACTCCAGGATTCGCTGGATCGGGGTGCAAATAAAGACCAGATCGGCCCCGACCAGCGCCTTGTCGAGTTGGTCGTAGCTCCAGCCCTCGTCGATGACGCCCAGTTCCAACGCCTGCGCCACAGTCTCCGGGCGGCTGACGCCGACTCTGCGCCCGGCGAAACCCGTGCGCTTGAGCGCCAGGCCCAGCGAACCGCCGAGCAGGCCCACGCCGACGATGACCGCGCGCCGGAAGAAGACTAGCCCTCCTCTTCCTCGAGGTCGACAGCCGCCTGGATGATCTGCCGGTAGATCGCCTCCAGCGAATCGCCCTTGATCGGCCCCTGGTTGTATTGCCTGAGCTTGTCGAGCAGCACTCGCTCGCGCTCGGGGTCGCGCACCGGGCGTCCCGCGGCCTTCTTGATCTTGCCGATCTCTTGCGCGCAACCCATGCGCTCGTTGAGCAGATCGACCAGTTGCCGATCCAGGGCGTCGATGCGCTCGCGCCAGTCGCCGAGGTCCATGGCTTAGCGGTGCCCCATCGCGCGGCGGACCGCGTCCATCGTCTGATCGACGATTGGGCGCAGATTGGCAACGCTCTGGGCCAACACCCCGTCGATATGGGAGGGATCGGCCGTCAGTTCGCGGTAGCGTGCCTGGATCGGCTCAATCTCGGCGATCACTGCTTCGGCCACTTCCTTTTTGAGGTCGCCGTAGCCCTTGCCCTCAAAGTGCGTCGCGATCTCGTCGCGGCTCTGACCGGTCAGCGCCTGGTAGACGCTCAGCAAATTGTAGAGCCCGGCGCGCTCCGGGTCGAAGACGATATCCCGCCCCGAATCGGTAACCGCGCGCATGATGGTCTTGCGTGCCTTCTTGAGGTCGTCGAGCAGCGCGACGCTGTGGTGCTGCCCCTCAGCCGACTTGGACATCTTGACGGTGGGGTCATCAAAGCCCATAATCCGCGCCCCGACCTCTGGGATCACCGGCTCGGGGACGACGAAGACCTCGCCAAACTTGTGGTTGAAACGCTCGGCGATATCGCGGGTCAGCTCAACGTGCTGCTTCTGGTCGTCGCCAACGGGCACCTCGTGGCTCTGGTAGAGCAGGATGTCGGCGGCCATCAGCGTCGGGTAGGTGAAGAGCCCGGTGCCGACGCGCTCGCGCTTGCTGCCGACCTTATCCTTGAACTGGGTCATCCGCTCAAGCCAGCCCATAGGCGTGACGCAGGTCAATAACCAGGCCAGTTCGGTATGCTCGGGAATGTGCGACTGCACGAAGAGATTACACTTGTCGGGGTCGAGACCGCAGGCCAGGTAGAGTCCGACTAGCTCGCGCACATTGGCACGCAGCTCAGATGGATCATAGTCGACGGTGATGGCGTGCTGATCGACCACACAGAAAATATTGTCGCGGCTGTCGAGGTCCCGGACCCAGTTGCGGATCGAGCCGAGATAGTTGCCGATGTGCAGATGGCCCGAGGGCTGGATGCCCGAAAAAACGCGTTTTTTCACGTGCCTAACAGCTCCCTTACTTTCGCTCCGATATCCTCTTCGCGCATCAGCGCCTCGCCGACCAGGATCGCATCGATGCCCGCTTCCTGCAACCGCTCGACATCCTCGCGGTGATTGATGCCGCTCTCGCTGACCACGGTCGCGCCCCCGGGCATGTCCTCCAACAGCTCGAAAGTCGTCTCCAGCGTCGTTTTGAAGGTGCGCAAATTGCGATTGTTGACGCCGATCAATTCAGAGCCCGCAGCTTTGGCGCGAGCCAGCTCGGCGCCGTCGTGCACCTCGACCAGCGCGCTCAAACCCAACTCGCCGGCCAGGCCGAGATAGTCGTCGAGCTGGCTCGAATCCATCAGCGCCACGATCAACAGGATCGCGTCGGCGCCAATGACGCGGGCTTCGTGCAACTGGTACTCGTCGATGGTGAAATCCTTGCGCAACACCGGCAGCCCAGCTACGGCTTTGGCGGCCTGCAAATAGGCGTCGCACCCCTGAAAATAAGCNTCGTCGGTCAGTACCGAAAGGCAGCTCGCGCCATTGCCAGNATANGCGTCGGCGATGCGCTCAGGNTCGAAATCGGCGCGGATCACGCCCTTGGACGGCGAGGCCTTTTTCACCTCGGCGATCAGCGCCACGCCCTCCCGCATCAGCGCAGCGCGAAAATCCTCCGGCTCGGGCGAATCGCGGGCGTGCGCACGCACGTCGGCCAGGCTGCGACTGCGTTTGCGCTCGGCGACGAAGCCGCGTTTGTACTCGGCGATCTCCGCGAGAATATCGGCCATCTCAGGCGTTGCTCACTTCGACCAGGCGCTCAAGCGCCTGGCGCGCCCGGCCCGAGTCGATCGACTCGCGGGCGATCTCGATGCCGCCAGCCATATCGTCGGCCAACCCGCCGGCGGCAATCGCCGCTGCCGCGTTGAGCAGCACCACGTCGCGCTGCGGCCCTTGTTTGCCATCGAGGATGTCGCGCAGAATCTGCGCGTTCTGCGCCGCGTCACCGCCGGCCAGCGCCTCGACCGAGACGACCTCCAGCCCGAAGTCACCCGGGTTGATCTCGCTCGTACTCACCTGTCCACTGTTGAGTTCGCTGATGTGAGTCGGCCCCGTCAGCGTGATCTCGTCGAGCCCGTCCGCGCCGTGTACCACGAAGGCGCGCTCCGAGCCGAGTTCGCCCAGCACGCCGGCAACTACGTCGGTCAAATTCCCGTCGTAGACGCCGATCAATTGCCGCTTTGCCCCGGCCGGGTTAGTCAGCGGGCCTAGGGCGTTGAAAACCGTACGAGTCGCCAATTCCTTGCGCGGGCCGATGGCGTGTTTCATCGCCCCGTGCAGCGCCACCGCAAAGAGGAAGCCNATGCCGACTTCNTCGATGCACGCGCCGACCTTCTCCGGCGCNGCCTCGATATTGACGCCCAACTCGGCCAGTACGTCGGCCGAGCCACAGNCGCTGGAGATCGAGCGGTTGCCGTGCTTAGCCACCGCCAGGCCCGCGCCGCAGGCAACGAANGCCACCGTCGTCGAAATATTGAACGTACCCGAGCCGTCGCCGCCGGTGCCGCAGGTGTCGATGAGGTCCATGCGCGAGGTTTTGATCGGCGTGGCCTTCTCGCGCATCGCCTGGGCGCAACCGGCGATCTCGTCTACGGTCTCGCCCTTGATGCGCAACGCAACCAAAAAGGCGCCGATCTGCGCGTCGGTGGCGCCACCGCTCATAATCTGGNCCATCACCGCCCGCGCTTCCTCGCGGCCCAGATCCTGCCCGGCGATCAGCTTCTGAATAACTTCCTGTATCATTTTTTACTCCTCACATCTGGAGAAAGTTGGCCAGCAATGTTTTCCCTGCGACGGTCAGGATCGATTCGGGGTGAAATTGCACCCCCGCCAGCGGCCATTCGCGATGCCTGAGCCCCATAATGGTCCCGTCGGCGCACTCGGCCGACACCTCCAGACACCCGGGCAAGCTCGCGCGCTCGACCGCCAGCGAGTGGTAGCGGGTCGCCACGAGCGGATTCGGCAATCCGCAAAAAAGCCCCAGCCCATCGTGGCGCACCTCCGANGTATGGCCATGGACGACATCCGCTGCTGGCACCACGCGACCGCCGTGCGCTACAGCGANGGCCTGGTGCCCCAGGCACACGCCCAGCACCGGTACCGCGCCGGCCAACCGCTCGATGAGCGCCAGTGAAATCCCGGCCCGATCTGGCGTGCCAGGGCCCGGCGAAATCACCACGCGCTCGGGATCAAGTGCCACCGCGTCATCGACCGTCAACTCGTCGTTGCGCACCGTCCTGGTTTCGGCGCCCAAATCCTCTAGATATTGCACCAGATTGTAGGTAAAGGAGTCGTAGTTATCAAGTACCAGGAGCATCGGCAAAATCAGCGCGCCAGCTGCCCGATGACCTGGGCGATTAGCCGCAGACCGAGGTCGTCCTTGAGCGTCAAAATCGATTCGGGATGAAACTGCACCGCCGCCAGCGGTAGCTCGCGATGCTCGATGGCCATGATCACTCCATCTTCGGTCCGCGCCATCACCCGGAAGCACTCGGGCAGCTTTTCGGGCACGGCGTAGAGCGAGTGATAGCGCCCGGCGATAAACTCCGCCGGGAAGCCGTCGAGAATGCCCTCGGGTGTGCAGCGCACCAGCGANCTCTTGCCGTGCATCGGATACGGCAGCACNCCCAGTTCGCCGCCGAAAGCCTGCACNATGCCCTGTAGCCCTANNCACACNCCGAAGGTCGGCAGNCCGCGCCGCACGCACTCCTCGACCAACGCCGGCACCCCGAACTCCGTGGGCGTGCCTGGGCCGGGCGANACAAAGACCAGGCCGGGATCGACATCGGCGAAGATCTGGTCGGCATTGGGCAAACCGCGCGAACCGCGGCCGTCCCTCGACATCGCCGCCCGCACGGTCGTCACGTCNGCGCCGGTCTGCCGCACGTAGTCGCCGAGCGTGTGGACNAAGGAGTCGCGATTGTCGACGAAGAGCACCTTCTTGCCCTTGCCGGTCGCCGCNACCACAGGTGCGGCCTCCTGCTCGGTCGCCTGCACGCCGATCACCGCGTTGATAAAGGCCTCGGCCTTGGTGCGGGTCTCGNGCTCCTCGTCGTCGGGGTCGGAGTCGCACAACAGGGTCGCGCCGACCCGCACTTTGGCGTCGCCGCCCTCCAGATGCACGGTGCGGATGGTGATGCCGGTGTTGACCTCGCCGCTGAACAGCAACATGCCGATGCAGCCACCGTACCAACGCCGGGCCGAGTTTTCCAGGTCTTCGATCTTTTGCATCGCCGCCGGCTTGGGCGCGCCGGTCAGCGTCACCGCCCACATGTGCGACAGCAGCGCGTCGAAGCCGTCGCAATCGGGCTTGAGTTCGCCGACGACGTGATCGACGGTGTGGAAGAGCTTGGAGTATTGCTCGATCATCCGCCGTCCAATCACCTGTACCGAGCCCTCGACGCAAATCCGCGCCTTGTCGTTGCGATCGACGTCGGTGCACATCGTCAGCTCGGCCTCGTCCTTTTGTGAATTGAGCAAATCGCGGATCTGCTCGGCGTCCTCCATCGGCGTGCGGCCACGGCGGATAGTACCCGAGATCGGACTGGTCTCGATAAANGACCCTTCGGAACGCACGAACATNTCCGGCGAGGCCCCGACCAGGTGTTCGCCGCCGAGATTGATCAGGAATTCGTAGGGNCTGGGATTGGTGCGGCGGATATTCTCAAACAATTCGCACGGNCTGCCGGGATAGCCGGCGCTGAGCACCTGGCTCGGCACCACCTCGAAGAAATCGCCGCGCTCNGTGCCGGCNATGACCTCGCGCACCTTGTCGGCGTACTCGCCGGGNGCGTGGTCNCACTCGACTTCGGTAGCCTCNCCGCGTACGTAGGGGACCGGATCGGTGCCGCNNGGCACGCCCTCGGTCGATAAGGCGCCCAGCGCAAACTCGTAGCTATAGCGCAACGCCTGCTCCTTGCGGTGGTCGACCACCACTAATTCGTCGGGAAGGAACAAGTGCAGGTCGGGCTGATCTGCCGCGCGCTCGTGCCGCAGTTCAATCGGCTCGAACTGGAACACTAGGTCGTAGCCCATCGCCCCGTAAAAGCCCAGATGCCGCTCGCCCTCGGCCCGCATCTGCGCCACCAGCGCCCGCATCACGCTGAAAATGGTCGGCTGTTTGGAACGCTCCTCTTCGCGAAAATAGGCCGGCATCGGCGCAACGCTGCCGCGCAACTCCTCCCCGGCGAGCGCCAGGTCGATCAGATGCGGGTGTCCCTCCAGCCCTGCCTGCAGAATTTCCAGCAGCACGCCGCCGCGCGCATTGAGCGCCCGGAAGGTGAACGCACGCTGCCTGGCCACCAATTCCAGCGGCGGATCGACGAAGCCGATATCCCAGCGGCTGTAGCGGCCCGGGTACTCATAGCCGCTGGCGAAGACGGCACCCCTATTCGTATTGAGTTTTTCTAGCAGCAAATCAAGCGGGCGCTCTAGCGGCAGCTCTGCGGTGCGCCGCTGGATCTCGACGCCGGCGGCAGTGCGGAAGGTTTCGCGGTAGTCGGACATTGTTGCATCTCCAAATAAAAAACGCGGACACCCTGGGGCGTCCGCGTCTTAAAAGTCGTTCTTTCGCAGTCTAGCGGGTGGACGCACCCCTTCCATTGCTCTGGTCGTACCAGGCGCGCCACCAAAAGCGATTGTAGGTTGAATTGTCCATAGCTCAAAATCCGCTTGCAGCGCTAAAAGTAAAAGGGGCATCAGGCTATGTCAAGTCGGTATTCCCCCGCGCGGCTGCATTAGTTTTATTTTACGCGTCCGCACTATCACCTGAAATCCCGGATACTGCCCATGCGCCGCATCATCTACAACGACGACAGCCAGGGCGTACACGAAGCCCGACCCGGCCACGCCCGGCCCGATCTCGAAGCCTGGATCGATCAGGCCCTGACCCTCTGCCGCATCGACACCTATGTCTGGTGCATATGCTATCCCGACATAGCCATGCACCGCACGCGGACTGGCGAAGTCTACGGCGCGCGCTTTCCCGAACCGCCCAACGCCGCAGCTGCCGTCATCGCCGAACTCCACACGGAGGGCACCGACGTGCTCGAAGTTGTCGCTGCGCGGGCGCGCAACCACGGCGTCGAATTTATCGCCGGCATGCGCATGAACGATACCCACGGCATGTATCCCGACCCGAACGACCCGCAGATGGCGCGCTTCCTGATCGACCATCCCGAATACGTGATCGCGCGCCAGGACGGCATCCCCGAGCGCGCCCTCGACTACAGCCACCGCGAGGTGCGCGACCACCGCCTGGCCATCCTCCGCGAACTGGCCGAAAACTACGACATCGACGGCGTCGAGCTGGACTTCACCCGCTGGGCCAAATTTTTCGCCCGCGAAGAAGCGCCATTCAAGACGGATATCATGAGCGATTTCGTCGCCGAGGCGCGGGCGATTCTCGACGGGGCGGCTGCCGCCAGGGGCCGCGGGCGACTGACCCTGGGCGTCCAAGTGCAGGAGTCGCTCTACCTCAACCACCTATGCGGCCTCGACCCCCGCGCCTGGGTTGAACGGGGCTGGATCGACTTCCTGATCCAGGCCGACTGGAATTGTACCAACCCCCATATCCCGGTTGCGGAATTCGCCGCCTTCTGCCGCGACGCAAACTGCACCCACCACGTGCGCATGGGCAATATGATGGGCGGTGGCTGGGGCGCAAAGCCCTTCGCCACAGGCCGAAAAACCGCCGCCTACAAAGGCAACAAAAGCTATGGCGGCATGGTGCTGACCCCGGAAGAGGCACGCGGCGCAGCAGCCAATATCTACGGCTTTGGCGCCGACGGCATCGGCTTGTGGAATATCTGCTGCAATCTGGGGGCACACCACAAGGCAGACGCCACCGGCCCCGACCGCAGCAAATTCCAGCGGGATATGATCGACTGGATCGCTGCGGTGGACGCGCCTGAAAAAGTGTGGGCGGCCCCGCGCCACTACCACTTCCTGCCGGTCTATAAAAAAGAGCGCCTGCTCGCGCGCAACTATCCCGTCAACGGGCACAACGTCAGCCCCACCGGCGCCCCGTGCCAGATCGTGGAATTCGACGCGAAGAGCCGCGGGTTCCGCCAAGTCTACCGCTTCCCGATGGCCGACGGCCGCAACGGCGAAAATCTGCGCGGCCACTTGCGGCTGCGTATCCTCGCCGCCACCCCGGACGACCGCTTCGCCTTCGACATCAATGGCGTGGCCCTGGATCGGATCAGCGCGAGCTTCGAAGAAGACGACGAGCTTCCCGCCGTCCGCTACGAAGCCGACCTGGGCTGTTGCCCCCCCTTCGCCGGCGCCAACGAACTGGGCATGACGCTGCTCGAATTGGGCGCCCGTCGCGACGGATCGGCGCCCTATATGGAAGAGTTGGAAATCATCGTCGAGGAGGCTTCGACATGAAAGTCTACATAGCGACCGACAGCGAGGGCCAGGCCTGCATAACGCGCGAAAAAGACGAGCGTACGGTTTACGGCACCTGGCAGGCCGATCAGATCCGCCGCCAGGCAACCGCAGAGACGACGGCCGCGGTGGAGGGAGCGCGACAGGCTGGGGCCGACGAGATACTGGTCCACGACATCGGCTTTATCCGCGGGGCCTCGCCGATCGGCCTAGTGCTGCACTACGACGATTTGCCGCGCGGCATCCACATCGCGCTGGGCGGCGCGCCAATACACCAGGTCGTAGATTCCAGCTTCGACGCGGCCATCCTGCTGGGGCACCACGCTATGGCGGGCGTGGAGAAGGGCGTCATGGCCCATACCTTCAGTGCATTGACGATAGAAAACATCTGGCTCAACGGACAGCGCATCGGCGAAATAGCCATTGAGGCCCTGTGGCTCGGCGCCTTCGGAATTCCGGTGGTCATGGTCTCGGCCGACGAGGACGGCTGTCGCGAAGCCCGGGACTGGCTGGGCGACGTGGAGACGGCACCCACCAAAAGGGGCCTCGGCACCCATCGTGCCATCTCGCTGCACCCGGCCGACGCCTGCGACCTGATCCTGGCGAGGGCGGCGGCAGCCCTCGCCAGGCTAGACGACTTCGCGCCCTTCGCGCCACCTCCGCCCTACGAGTTGCAATTCGATTGCTACACCGAAGAACAGGCCCAAACCCGCTGCGCCAAACTGGATGGGCGAGCCGAGATAATCGGCCCCAGGAGTTTCCTCTTACGGGGAGAAAAACCCCTGGATCTCGTCTGGTAGCCGGAGTGGAGACCTAATGCCGCGCCTTGTAGGATTCGCGCTTACCCTGCCGTCCCTGCTCCGCGGTCCGCACCAGGAGCGCCAACCGCTCCTCGTCGTCCAGCGGCGCAAATTCGCGGGCTATCGACACATTCTGCCGCAGCTTATCCAGCGAATCCATTCCAGAGCACACGGTCGATACCGGCAGGCTCATCGCGAAGCGCAAGCACTCGGAGACCGTCGCCGCACCGGTTGCAGGAATGACTCCGGGCGTGCCGGCCAGCGTCTTCATCGCGATGACGCCGATCTCTTTCTCGACCGCGACGGGCAAAACCTGCTCGACGAAGCTCAGGTAATGCGGGTCGAGGACATTCACCGGCATCTGTACGGTATCCCATAAGAAGCCGCGCTCGATCATCTCCAGGTGCAGCGCGGGATCGGTGTGACCGGTGAAGCCGAGATAGCGGATCTTGCCCTGTTCTCTGGCCTTGAGCGCAGCTGCGAGCAGGCCCCGCTCGTAGATCTGCTCCGGCTCGTCAGGATGGTGTATGTGGTGCAATTGCCAGAGGTCGATCACATCGGTGCGCAGCCGGCGCAGGCTTTCTTCGAGACGTTCGATCGCAGTGGCGGGATCGCGGCTGGCTTCCTTGGTCATCAGGAATACGCGCTGGCGATAGCCGTCGGTGAGCGCCCGCCCCATACGCTCTTCGCTCAGACCACCGGAATAACTCCACGCATTGTCGAAGAAGTTGATGCCCGCATCGACCGCTTCGCGCATTAGCGCGATGGCATCCCGCTCGCTCAGATCGCCGTCGTAGCCCATGTGGGCGCCGCCGAGACCTAGTAATGAGACCCGCTCGCCGGTGTTGCCCAGCGCCCTGTAGGGCATGCCCGCCGGCCCAGCGCCCAGCGACAGACCGGCAGCGGCAGCGACCGATATTTTGAGAAAATCGCGGCGCGAATACGCCGACTTCGCGTCAGTCGACATGCGATCCTTGTACAATCATCTCGAGCAGACTGCCCCCCAGGATCAACTGCACCGCCGTCACCGCCAGCAGCGCGTAGATCACCCGGTTGAACCAGCGATCTGTGAAGCGCGCGTTGAGGAAGATACCTGTTTTGACGCCTGCGTAGGCCAGCGGCGCCAGTACTAGCGTGGTCTTGAGAATATCGGCGGTGAACAGTCCCAAACCCCAATAGGGCGGCACCTTGAGCACGTTGAGCGCAGCGAAGAAAATCACCGTGGTGCCGACGAAAACCTGGCGCGGAAGCTGCTGCGGCAGGAGATAGATGACTACCGGCGGTGCCCCGGCGTGGGCGATGGTCGAAGTAAAGCCCGATGCCGCGCCCATCAACATGCCTTCCAACCGGCCCGGGTGGCGCTTCTGCAAAGCCCCGACAATCAGAGCCCGCCCCGCCTGAAAACAGACGAAGGCCAGCGCCAGGCTGCCCAACCCCACTTCCAGCGCGCGCTCGTGCTGGCTGAAATAGCCGAAAAAAAAGGCCCCCGCCCCGATCCCCAATATCGAACCGGGCAAGAGCCGCACTACGCTCACTTTGTCGAAGGTCTCTCTGTAGTGCTGAACCGCGAAGACATCGCAGGCCATCAGCAAGGGCAACAGCAACGCCGCCGCATCGGCTACTGGAACCGTCAGCGCCAACAAGGGCATTGCCAGAATCCCGACGCCGCCNCCGAAGCCCGCCTTNGCGATCCCGATCANCAGCACCGCCCCCACCGCACAGACCCAGAACGCAGTCGGATAGACGGGCAGCACTACTCCCCTTCGACCTGGGTCACTTCGATATCGAGGTCTTCGCGATTAGCGACGCGATCGACGCGGCCATCCATGACCCACACCACCCGGTCGGAGACGCTGAGCATCTTGTGATCGTGCGTCGCCGAAATCACCGTCACGCCCGAGTCTTTGTTCATCTCGCGCAATAGCTCGATGATCTCGGTGCCGGTGCGCAAATCGAGGTTGGCGGTCGGCTCATCGGCGAGGACCACCGCCGGGTCGTTGGCCAGCGCCCGGGCTACCGCTACGCGCTGCTGCTGGCCGCCCGACAATTCGTAGGGCTTGTGCGAATGGCGCTCGCCCAGGCCCACCTTGCCCAGCAGCTCCATTCCCTTGTCGCGCGCCTCGTCGCTGGTCAGGCCNGCGAAAACCATCGGCAGGGNGACGTTTTCGAGCGCGGTCATCACCGGGATCAGGTTAAAGGACTGGAAGATATAGCCGATCTTGCGACAGCGCAGCCAGGCCAGTTCGTAGGCGTCGAGCTGGGCCACATCGACCTCGTCGATATAGACCTTGCCCTCTGAGGGTTTGTCGAGGCCGCCGACCATATTGAAGAAGGTGCTCTTGCCCGAACCCGAGGGGCCCATGATCGAGAGATACTCGCCGGTGTAGATCTCCATATCCACCCCGCGCAACGCGTGCACCTCAATCTCGCCCATCTGGTAGACCTTTTTGACCTTCTGGGTGCGCACTACGGTGCGTTTTTCCTCTTCCTGGGCGGTAGCCGCTTCCTGGGCCGTTTCGGTCATCGCAGTGTCTCCATAAATAGGTTCAGGTGTCGGAGCGCATGGCTTCGACCGGCTCCATCTTGGCNGCGCGGTAGGCCGGCAACATTGCGCCGATCAGCGAGAGCAGGGTACCCACCACCAGCGCATAGCCGGCCGATTCGGCAATGCCGCTGACCGGAAAATAGTCGACCACATAGCCGCCGTAGTCCATCAGCGCCAGCCCCAAAGTCAGCAAAAAGCCAATGACGATNCCCGCCGAGGTACCGGCGAATCCCTGGAAGGTCGATTCGAGCAGGAACAGCTTGACGATAAAGGTGTCGAGCGCGCCGAGGCACTTCATGGTGCCGATCTCGCGGAAGCGCTCGGTCACCGACATNAGCATGGCGTTGGCGATGCCGACGACGCAGACCAGCAGCGACAGGCTGATCAGCCAGGTCTGCTTGGACCGCTCTTCCTGCATGCGGGCCTGGGCTTCGGCCGACGCCTCGCCCGACTCGGCGATGCCGGTCTCGATGCCGTTCTTCTGCAACAGCAAGTTAATCTCGCTCTTATTGACATCGCGCAGACTGCCGACGATCTCATTGCTCGACCATACCGACATCAGGAAGGCGATGGCGAGGACCACGCCACTGGTNGTGATCAGCGAGCGACCAAAGCGAATTTTGAGGCTGCGGAAACTGATTTCCACCGCCTTGCTCATCGGCAGTACGATCTCGCGACCGCCGGCGATGCGCTTATCAGACATAGNGTTCTCCCAGCAAAAAGCTCGCGTTCACAATAACGAAAGAAGGGCAAAAAATCAATACCCGGCACCGCGGNCGCAGACAAGGCCAGCAGGTCGCATACCTATCAANTCTTCAACGGCCTTCCCCCAGNTCGATGAGCGGCAGCGGGCCGTCGTCGTCGGCCGCGCGCTGCGCNACCATCTCGGCGAAAGAGACCGGGACCATGCTGATGCGCAAATTGCCGACGCCCAGATCGCGCCCCAACTGCTCCAGCGACAGCGACAACGTACTGGGGGTGAAGACCAGNTGGTCGATTTCGTAGTCGCGCACCAGTTCCTCCAACTCCTCGACCAACCCGACTACCGGGCGGCCGGCCAGCGGCCGGCCCCGCTGTTCCGGCGCCTGTCCGACCACGCCGATCAGNTCATAGCGCGAGGCGTCGGCCCGCGACAGGTGTCCGGCGAAATCTACGGCCGCCTGGTCGGTCCCCACCAGCAATGTGCGCAGACGGCCCGTGCGACCACGCTTGTGCAGCACCCAGCGCACAACCAGACGCCAGCCGGCGACTAGCAGCGCGTTGAAGAGGAAGGCCGCGCCAGCAGCCAACCGCGAGAAGTTATAGGCCTTGAAGAAGAACACCAGGGTCACGATAAAGGCGAAGCCCAGCGCGACCCCGACGACCGACCACAGCGCCGAATAGCGGCGCCGGTCGTAGAGACCCGACACATAGAACGCCAGTAGCCAAACCAGCGTCGAGACGCCGTAAACGGCAACCCACTGAATATCTGAATAGGGCGGCGGGCTCAGCCAGCGCGTGGGCTCGGCATCAAGGCCGAAGAGGGTTCCAGCCCGCTCGATGCGGTAGATGAAAGGCACCAACTCCTGATGGGAGCGCACCGCAAGACCCA
>PBOD01000087.1 GCA_002724215.1 Gemmatimonadota bacterium
AAGCTAGTTTCTATTTAACACACGAAGACGGCGCCGCCGCCTGCATAGAATGTATACCACACACTCTTACACCCGCCGCGCCGGCGCGACATCGGCGACCAGGGGCGCGTTGGGCGTCGCCAGCCGCACCGTCAGCCCCGCGCCCGGAGTGGCGCGATCGACATCGCCCTCGCGTGCGTATTGGATCACCGTGTCGGTGCCCGCCTCCGCCATGCGCCGGCGCTCGACGGTGCGCACCTCGAAGCGCGTGCCATCGACGAAGATCTCGCCGCGAAAAAAGACCTGCACAAAGCTGCCGTCCTTGACCACCCGGCGCCAGAAATTGACCTCGAAACCGCGACCGGGGTCCACGCGCGCGGTGTGCAGCACGTGCGCGTCGTCGACCTTGACGCTGTCGATGCCCGCAACCCGCGCCGGGGTCAGTATCTCGACGAAGCGAAAACCGGTGTCTGACCGCCCCTCCAATCGCCGCGTCTGCAAAGATAGCGCGAACGGGGTCTCGACCCCGGCGCCAGCGACGCCCGGGTTGATCTCGGCGCGCAACTGCCCTGCCGCCGGCGGCGACGAATATTCGAATACCAAACCCTCGAGCTTGATGCCGGGCTGCAAAAACTTCACCCGGCACTGCAAAAAGCGGTTGGGGCTGGGCGAGCGCACGACACCGCCTTCGACCGTCTCCCATCCGCTCCAATCGGGATTGGGCCGCACCGGCCCCTGCGCGATGCCGGGGAAGTCGTCGGCGTTTTCCCACACCGCGCGGTTGACCTGCACTTCCGAGGGGCCCTGGGTCACGAAGTAGAGCAGCGGCTCCTCGTCGGGGCCGGTGCGAGTCTGGACGACAATGGGCAATTCTTCCAATGGCGGCCCGCCTTCGTGCCTGACCCGCCCCCAAACGGGCGTGCCGGTGCCGGCCAGAAGCGGCACCGTACGGTAAAAGCCCGGCGGCGCTGTGCCGTCGGTGTAGAGCGCCAGTTCGGCCAGTTCCCACGGCGCGTCACCGATCGGCTGGAAGCGCACGTAGCGGGCCTGGCGCCGACCGCTGACCTGCAACACACCCGGCCAGTCGATGACCGCGCGGATATTGGGGCGGGTGATGCCGAAAAACAAATAGCGCTGAAAACTCACATCGCCGGTGGTCAAAAGCCGCGACAGCGTCACCACCGGCCGCAGACGGTCGCCCAGCGCCAGGTCGAAGGTCTGGGGAAAATTGCCCACGTGCTCGGCGTCGAGCCGCGGCGATAGCCGGGTTCGCACGATGGTGTAGGCACCGCCCAGATCGATGTAGATCGACGACTGGCGATCGAGCCCGAAGTCATCGGGATTGAAGGCGGTCGCCAGGTCGCCGTCGGCGATGTGGGCAGCCGCGGTGATATCGTCGCGGAAGACCGGCCACAAAATCGGCTCGCCGAAGGGATTGAAGGACTCCTGCAACACCGACACCAGAATGCTGCCGCCCCGCCCCAGCGCGTTGGCCAGCAGATTATCGCCCGCCGCCACCGGCCAGGTCCACAGCGAGTCTGGCGCCATATTGACGAAGGCCAGCGAATCCGCCGCCACCAGCCACGACTGCCCGCCGCGCCCAACCCTGACCTCGAACTGCCCCCACACCGACGTCGCCGACAGCAGGACGCAGACGAGAAATATCCTAATTCTCGTCATAGTTGATCCTGGTGTTGCTGCCGCCGGTGATCTCTTCGATCAGCGCGATGCTCTCGGCGCTGAGGGGGTTGTTGCGCAAATCGGCCGACAGCAGCCGCTCTATATCAGCCAGCGGCGAAGCATCGACCACATCGTTGCCGCGCAGCCGCAAGCGACGCAGATTGGGCAGGCCAGCGAAAGGCGTCAGGTCGCTGACGAAGTTGTTTTCGAAGAACACCGACGTGAGAAAGGCCTTGTCCCCCAGAGGCGAGATATCGCTGACTCGGTTGTTGTTGAAATCGAGGTTTTCCAGCGCGCGCAGGCGGGTCAGCCCGGTGATGTCCTCGACCCGGTTGTCGGCGAACTCCAGCCAGGTCAACGCGCGCAGGCCTATCAGCGGCGACACGTCCGAAATGCGGTTGACCGACAGGTGCAGCGTCTCGAGCCGGCGCAGGGCACGCAGGGGACCGATATCCTCGATCCAATTGCTCTCCAGCCAGAGTCCCTCCAGCAGCACCAGCCCGCGCAGCGGCGCCAGATCCTCGATCAGATTGCTCTCCAGCCGCAGCTCGCGCAGGTTGCGCAAGACGGACAGTGGCGACAAATCGACGATGGCGTTGTTGTTGAGGTTGAGCTTCTCCAGGCTCGTCAGCGCCGATAGCGGGCCGATATTCTCGATCTTGAGCGAGGTCAGGTCGAGCGTGTGCAACTTGTCCAGATCTTGCAGTGGCGCCAGGCTCTGCACTGCGCCGTCGCGGGTGGAGCCGCGGAAGCGCAGCACCTCGAGATTGGCCAGCTGCCCGATGCCATCCAGCGACTTGACCGAGCTGTTGAGGCTGACACTGGTCAGACCGAGCAAATCGNCCACCGTCAAATCCTCGGTCCGCTTGCGCACCACCGCGCGCACCGCGCTCTCCAGCCGTGCGTCCTGGAAAGTGACCGTCGGCTGATAGAAAGTGACCTCCAGCCCCTGCTCGCGCAGCGCCGCGATCTGGTCTATCCCGAGCGGGTTGCCCGACAACTCCACGCTCTGCAGACGCCGCAGCCCGCCGAGCACTGCGATATCGCGCACCTGGTTGCCATCTAGATTGAGTAGACGCAGTAGCGTCAACCGCNTGAGCGGACCGAGGTCGCTGACCCGGTTGCCGTCGAGGTTGAGCGCGCTCAGCAACAACAGGCCCGACAGCGGCGACAGNTCGCTGAGCCGATTGTCCGACAGATCGAGTACCCGCAGCCGCAGCAGACTCCTCAGCGGCTCGATGTCCGCCACCTCGTTACTGCCGAGTATCAGCGTCTCCAGCCCCCTGAGCCGTTCGATCCCGCGCAGGTCAGCGATGGCCCGGTCGGTCGCCTCCAAGTGCTGCAACCCACCAAGTGCCGCGTCGTCCAGCGGCCCCTGCGGCTGCGCCAGCGCCNGCCGCACCGCGCGCTCGAGACCGGCGGCGGCAAAGGTATCGTGGGCGAAATNCGTTTCCTCGCCCGCGTCCACCGGCCGCAACGGCGGTCGCTCGCCGCCGCACCCCGTCCACAGCAAGGCCGCGCAGAGCAACAACCTCATTGCTCGACCCCCGCGTAGACCGTCAGAAAACCGCGGGTGCGGGTGCGGGTACCCTCGACCGCCTGGTGCCGCCGGGTCAAGTCGAGGCCCAGCACCGTCGTCAGCTTGTAGCCCTGGTAGTCGGAGATATTGGTCAGCTGCAGCACCGCCGTGGTCTCCCAGAAATCGTCCTCGGCCCCCGGCGGCGCTGGTTCGCGCAATTGGCGGAAGTTGTGATATTCGATCCCGGTCTCGACATAGCTGCCATGCATCACCGGCATCCGNACCACCCCCAGCAACATCTGGCTCCACTCCCGGCGCTCGGGCAGCGACGCCCGCACCGGCGCCTGGCGGCGAAACTCGCTTTTGAACGCCGGACTGAAAGTGACCGTNCCCAGTTGCAGCCGGTATTCGGCCTTGTTGATCGCCCCGAGAAAAGAGCCGGTCGCGCGCTGGCCGCGCAGCGCCAGCGCCACCGCGTCATCGCGCTGGCGGTAGCGTTGCCACTTGAGCATGTTGACGAACTCAAACCCGGGCCAGCGGTCGAAATCGAAGCCCAGCCAGGTAGTGTTGACCAANGTGTTCTGCGCCGGCAATTCGTCCGGGGTCGGCACCAGTTCGCCCCTGGTATTGGGCAATTGCGTCCACTGCACCAGGTGGTCGAANATATCNTCCCGAACCCTCCGCACATCCGCAAATATCCGGCCCCGGCCCCATCTGGAGAAGTAGTGGTCTCCAGCAATCAGCANATAATCGGCGTGGGATCGGCGGCGGTCAGAGCGCTGCGCGACGCGCTGGCGACCTACCGCGAAGCGCAGGTCGGCATGCAGGAAGGCGCCGGCGTACATATTGTAGCCCTTNCGGTCGCGCTTGTAGGGAAAGTCNGCTTCCTCATCGTTTTCAAAGCGGTCGATGGTGCCGTTGTGGTTGTGATCGATGCCGTAGAGGAACTCGGGCCGGTCGGTGTGATAGCGCAGGAAGGGTTCCTCGTAGTCGGGCACGCGNTTGGGGCTCGAGTTGGTGTCGTTCTGGTTGAAGTCGGAGATCAGGTCGTTGTTCTCATCCCAGCCGGGGAAGATCGCGCGGTCGCGCGGCGAGCCCTGGCGCGCCCAGTCGGGAAAGCGATCTTGATCGTCATTGTCATCGACGAACTCGAAGTAGCGCAGCTCGCTGCCATAATCGACAATGCCGTTGCGATCGACGACCTGAAAGCCGGTCTGATAATCGGGCGCGATATCGAAAGCCTCCAACAGCGCGAAGTAGGGATAGTCGGTCTTCGACACATTGAGCATCCACGCCTGGGTCTCCGAACTAGCGGCGTGATGCGTTTCGAGATTGGGGTTGGGATACTGCCGGTACTGGTGATTGACATCGACTTCGAGATAGGCGTTGAAGCCCTCGAGGTCGGTCACTGCTAGCGTAAAGCCGGCGATCTGGTTGGCCGTGGGCAGNCCGTAGTCGATGGCCAGCACCCGCTGGTTGGAAGAGTCTTTGACATTGCCCGGCGACCGCGCCACCACGATGGGCACCACCTCGTCCCGAAAATCGGTTTGCCGGTCCGACGCCATTTCGACCCGGTAGTCGTTGGCCAGCACCAGCTCGATCTGCACCCGTTCGATCTCGCTGGGGCTCGGACCGGTGTAGGAGCGGTCCTGGAAGTCATAGCGCAGCCGGATCTGCTCGTTGCCATCGGCGGCCAAAAAACCGCGCCGCTGAAACCCGCCCTCGACCAGCGGCCGGAAGCCGATCTCCGACCCCCGCGTCAGCTTGCCCTCCAAGTCCCAAATGGCGATGTCCTGCGCGAAGAGCGCGCCGCCGGCCTCGCCGTCTTCGGGGCTGTCGTCNCCGATCAGCACCTCGATAAAGCTGACGTGGGCCAGATTCTGTACGCCGGTGAGGTTGCCCTTGAGGATATTGCCGTTGAAGAGCTCGGTCTGAGTCTGGGCATGGTGCGCGTTCAGATAGGTCCCGCCGACTTTGACAAAGTCGCCGACCTGCACCTCTAGCCGCCCGCCGACCAGACTNGTGTTATTGGTCTTTTCAGAGGTCCCGGTGCGGCGTCCGGACTCGTCCTGGATNCTATTGAGCCGCGATAGCAGCACGGTGAGCGCGTATTTGTCCGAGAGAAAATCCCACTGGATGCCATTGAAGCGCGGCTTGGAAAAGGTCATCGGCGTCAGGGTGGTGCGCAGTTCGCTGCCGATGGTAATGGCGTAGTGGTACTGCCCCTTGTGATCGGAGGTGACCAATAACTGGTTGAACCACCCGCTGAAGCGCCCGTCCACGGCCAGGGTCGAGCCGAACGGCTGCGGATTNTGCTGGCGCCAGTCGAAGACCAGCCAGCCGCGCGTCAGGTAGTTGCCATAGACATCGTAGATATAGCTTCCCTCGAGCGAGGTAGAGACGTAGCGCTGGTAAAAATCGCGCGCNTAATTGGAATACTCCCACTGCTTCCACCGGTATTCGGTNTACAGTTCCTGCGGGATATACCATTTGCGCACCGCCGGNTCGAGCGCGTCGAAGAGCACGCCGGGGCCGCGCGGCTCGAAGCTGACCTTGCCGCCGCGCTTGACGGTGCCGAGGCGCGCGCCGTAGCCCTGGGCGTCGAGGGCCGTNGTNGATAGGAGGAGTATNAGTATTAAGCGTAAGAACATGGGCGTTTAATTGGTGGTTNGGCGCGCNACGGCTCGGGTATNTCCCAGGGGAGTCTGTGCAGACTCGGCCCTCGGCGGAGCCTCAGTCGCTGTACGAGAGGCTGGCACCGGGTTTGGAAGCATAAGTACTCGATCGATAGACCGGTGCATTTTGCCCGGCGGCCTTGCCGCTGGGATCGCTATTGTGAAAAAATCAGTTCGCATAGTGGCCTGANGGTCTACTGAGGGCTCGGCCTCAAACAGTGCACAGCCTCCCCTNGGACACACCCGAGCCTTTGCTCGGAAAAAGAAAGGGGTTGTCGTCATCGTCTAATTGCATAGCCCTGTTTCCATTTTCAAACTTTGNATCTTCCCTCCTCAGCCCGAGCCTCCTCCCTCTCCCCCTCTCTCCGCGCTGGACACCCCTGCTCCGTCGAATCGGCGGAGGGCGAGGGGATCGCCTGAAGGGCCGCGCGCACTGTCTGAGACCGANCCCCCAGTCGATCCTCCGGTCCTTCCAAGCCCCGCGCTTGTCCGTCGGCGCGCCGACTACGGCAAGGCCGCCTCTCAGACCTGCNCCTCCCTCTCGATCCCCCANCCTCCCCCTCCAACCCGGTGNCAGCCTCCCGTATAGNGACTAAGGCTCCGCCAAGGTCGAGTCTGCGCGCTGCCCGTAAGGCGCTCCCCGCGACCGACCCCACCGCTAATACGCCACCGCCAACGTCCCCGAATGCACCTCCTCAAACGCATCCGCTCCCACCCGCAANACCCACACATACGTCCCCGGCACCACCAACCCCCCATCATCCAACCGCCCATCCCACCGCACCTCCACCGGCCCAATCCCCCGCTCCTCGCCAAACACCTCATACACCAACCGCCCCGCCAGATCATACACCTNCAACTGCACCGGCGCCGCCCGCGTCAACTGCAAAACATTAAAGAACACCTCCAACTCGTCATGCACCCCGTCCCCGTTCGGCGTAAACACCCGCGATTTAAAAGCGATCTCGCCAACCAGCTTGCCGATCTGCGGCCTGGGGATCGCCACCGACAGATTCGACAGTTCGGCAAAATCACCCGGCCCGAAATCCGTCGCGTCGCCCGCCGCCAGGCGCTGCGGCACCGCGCCCGAGCGACTGTGGTAGACGCGGCCGGAAAAGGTGGTGCCAAAGCGAAAAATCGGCAGGTCAAAGGTAAACTCCATAACCGAGCCATCGCCGCGNACCAGCGGAAAGCTGAAGCCGAAACCGTCGTCGCGGATGAAATCGACCGTGAAATCGACCGGCACCTCGTCGATGGTGACCTCGCGCACGGCCGTCACCGGTACATTGGTGTCTACTTCGATCCGGTCGAAGCCGCGGATCTCGCCGGCCGACTGCAACTGCACTGCGTAGCGGAAGGTCGCCGGTTTCTCGGCCTCGGCCAGGCGCGGGAAGACTTCGGCGCGCAGCGTGTCAGCCAGCGGCGGCTGCAGGTAGTCGAAGCGCAACTCGTCGATCTGACGCGCCTGGAAGAGCCCGCCCGCAAACTCAAAGCGAAATTGNATATAGCGNCGCGGCGAAGGCGCGCGCAGCAATTCGTCCGCGCGCACCAGGAACCACGGGCTCCAGTGCTCGCTATCGTCGCGGATGCCGCCGCGAGCGAAGGGCGCCAGCTCATCGACATAGCGCTCGCGCGTCACTTCGACCAGGTCGAATTCCCCTTCTCCCAGTTCGATTCTCTCGCGGTAAATCAGCGGGGTGTCGTCGCTGCCGGTCCGCACCCGGACCTCCACTTGCGAAAAGTCGGGGTGGCCGATCACGTCTTCGACCCACTCGATAAAGCCGACTGTGGCACGGTCTCCCAGNTCGATGATATTCGACAGGTAGAGGGCCTGTTGTAAAAAACCCGTGCCGTAGATCTCGACCTCGTCGATCTCGAAGGGCACATCGGCCAGCGATTTGATCTTGACAAAGCGCGCGTACTGGGCCGGCACCTCGATATCGACCACGGGCTCCTCGTTTTGCAGTTCGCGGCGGATCAGCACATCGGGCTGCCCAGATTCGAACTCGTTGAGCCACAGCTCATAGCCGCGCAGGAAGTCGTTGTGGAAGGGCGCCGACGGCGTCTGGACCACCGTGTTGCGCGGGTAGAACAGCACCCGCCGCACCCCGATCGGCACCGCGAAATCCAGAATCACCCAGATCCCGCGCGTGGCTACCCGCGGCTCGAAAACCGTCGGCTTGCGCTCGAAGGCCACCTCGTGGTCGCCGTTGACCGTGCCCTGCAGTTGCAGCTCGAAGCCGCGGCCCGAATTGGGCGACATGATCGAGCCAGAGTCGAGTACGCGCGCGGCGATATTGACCTCCTCGTCGAAGCGCAGCGGTCCGATCCAGCCCGGCCGGTGGCTGAAGTCGATGGTCTGTCCCGGCGCATTGCTCAACTCGATCAACCCCTGCCGCGCGCCAATCACAATCTCCGGCTTGGGTCCATCGCCGCCCGCCGTCCAGGCCGAGCTACCGCGGTCGCCGAGCACGTAGGTCTGCGCCGGTTGGGCGCACAGGGCCGCGGGCAATAGCAGCGTCCACAGCGCCCTCACTGGCTCAGCCCCGCGTAGAGCGTCATAAAGACCAGACTCGCCTCCTGCGGCGCGCGGCCCTCGAAGCGCCGCTGCTGCAACTGCACACCGGTAGTCGCCACCACCTGATAGCCCTGGTAGGCCGTGCGGTTCTTGAGTTGGACGACGCCGGTCCAGCCGAAAAAATCCGCGTCCACTGCCTCGCGTACGCCTTGCAACAACCACAGCCAGCCCGCCTCGAGTCCCACCTGCAATTCCGTATTGAAGAGCTGGCGNCCGTAGCGCGGGAAGTANCTGATGCCGACCGTCTCGGCAAATAGCGGCTGCGTCCACATCAGGAAGAAAGTCTCCTCCAGGCTGGTGGACGCCGTCTGCCGGGTCGAAAAGGGGCGCTCGCGGCGATACTCGCTCTTCAAGCGCGGCTCCAGCACCGCCAGCCCGATCGGGATGCTCCACTCCGCCTTGTTGATTACGCCCAAAAAGCCGCTGCTTTTGCGCCCCTCGCGCAATCGCACATCGTCTTCCGTATCCAGTTGCTCGACGATATCCCATTTAAAGCGGTGCAATAGCCGGATCTGCCGGCCCACGCGCTGGTCGAGATCGACGTAGAGCGAATTCTTCCAGGCGTCGAGGCCCGGTAGGAAGTCGATCCGGTCGACCATCCGCCCCGGCGCGCCGATGGGCTGAACCCACTGCCGCAACAGATCGGGAATGTCGTCGCGCACTCGCGCGCCAAAGTCAAAGACCCGCAGGCGGCTACCGCCGCCAAAGCGGTGGCTCCAAGCGGCGAGGGCGTACCACGACTCGGTGCGGCCGGCGCCGGCGACCAGCTTCATGTCCTGCCGCCCCGCACTCAATTGCAATTCGGGCACGACCTCGACCTGCCCATAGGCATTGAAGCCACGGTGGTCGCGCTTGTAGGGATAATCGGGTTCGAGGTCGTTTTCGAAGCGGTCAATNACCCCGTTGTGGTTTAGATCGAGGCCGAACAGGAACTCCGGACGGTCGGCGCGGTAGCGCANAAAGGGTTCTTCGTAGTCGGGAAAGAGATTCTGGTTCTGGTTGTTGTCGTTGATGAAATCGCCGTTCTCATCCAGGCCCGGCCAGGCGACTTCGCGTTGCGACGACAGAATACTCGCAGACGACACCGTAGCCGATTCGGTGCGACCGCCCCAGCGCACAAAGAAGGGCCTCTCCCATTCCGTCAGTCCNTTGAGATCGTCGTCGTCGTCGACAAACTCGTANACCTGCGGCACCGGATCTTTAAACTTGATCCGGCCGCTGCGATCGGTGANCCAGTAGCGCGTGCTGTAATCGTCCGCNATAGAGAATCCTTCGCCGAACAAAGACCACGGCCCACGTCGGTAGGCCGCATTGAGATAGCCGGCGTACGCACTCTCGGCAATCTCGTGGTGATTGCTTACGTTGGGATTGGGATAGCGCGAGTAGCGGCGGTTGAGCACCAGTTCGCCCAATAGCGACAGCCCATTCCAGTCGCGCAGGTTCCAATCGACGCCGATCAGCTCGTTAGCGGTGGGCAGCCCGTAGTCGAGCCGCACGATTTGCGTGTTGCTATTGTCCTGCACATTGCCCGCGGCGCGGCGCACCGGCAGAAAGACGATCTCGGCGTTGCGGCGCTGGCCGTCGGTCTGCAAGTCCGTCGCCACTTCGACCCGATAGTCATTGGCCAGTGACAGCACCACCTCGACGCTGCGCAGGTCTTCCGACTGCACGTCGTCGAAGTCCAGGCTGCCCAGATCGTATTCGAGTAAAATGCTCTCGTCGTCGCGGGCAAAGAGCCGCCCGCCCTCCAAGATGCCCCCCTCGCGCCGCGGCAAGAAGCCGATGTCCCGCCCCATGAGCTCGCGGCCGCTAGTATCGACCAGCGCAATATCGAAGCCCGCCAGTGCCGCCCCGACGGTGCCCTTGCCGGGCGAGTCGTCGCGCACTCTGACCCACAACTTGTCCAGCGGCTGGTTCTCCAGCGTGGTCAATATTCCGTGCAGCGGATTGCCTTCGTTGAATTCGACCTGAGTCAGCACGTTGTGGGCATTGACATAGGTCAGGCCGAAGCTGGCCCCCGGCTCGCTCTGGGCTTCAATGCGGCCGCCCATCACCGTCGTCGAATTGGTCTGCGCCTCATCGTCGGGATTGCTCGGCCGCGACAACAGCAGGCTAGCCTGGTAGCGCTCGGCCGCGTAATCGAGCCGCACGCCGTTGAAGCGCGGTTTGTTGAAGGTCAACGGCGTAAAGGTGGTGGCGATNTCGTCGCCGATCATCAGCCGGTAGGCCGCGCCACNGCGCTGGTCCGAGGCGATGACCAGCCGGTTGAAAAAATTGCGATAGGCCGGCCGCTGATCGGCCCGCAGGTCCATCGACGACAGGCCGCCGCGGCGCTTGTCGATAAAACTGCCGCGCGAGCCGGGCTGCGTCTGGCTCCAGTTGTAGACCAGCCAGCCGCGACCCAGCGAGCGGCCAAAGGTGTCGAAGGTCTCATCGCCCTCGAGGATCAGGCTGATATAGCGGCGATAGGCATCGCGCGCGAAGTTGCTGNCCTGTGCATACCAGGGCAGCATGTAGGTCTCGGGCAGATAGCGCGGTCCATACCACTTGTGCATAGCCGGGGTCACATAGGCCATNGCAAAGGTCTCGCCGTGGCTGTAGATCCCCGCACTGCCCCAGCGCAGGGGATCAGCCTNGGCGATCGCCGCCCACAGAGTGAATATGATCGTCGCCCGCCGCATCAGTAGGCCACGTGCACCAATCGCGATGCGTGCGTGCCATCGGCCCCGCTGTCGGTGTCGAAGCCCACGCGCGCCAGATAGATCCCCGGCGGTACCCGCACGCCGTCCTCATCGCGTCCGTCCCACTCGATTCGCCGCTCGCCGCTGGGATACGACGTTGCGGTCGACAGATCGCGCACCCGGCGCCCCGACAGGTCGTAGACCGCCACCTGCAAGTCGACGGCTCCTTCCAGGTGAAACACCGACAACTCGATGCCTGCGACATCGTTGATCCCATCGCCATTCGGCGTAAAGACCGGCGGCACGACCGCCACCTGCTCGAGCAGCCGCGTCTGTTCTATATCCGAGACCACCACTAGCGACTGGCTGGCGATCAGGCTGCTGGCATCGCCGTCGCTGACCAGCTGCACGCGCCCGGGCCGACTCGCCCGCTCCAACTCTGTGGTAAAGGTCGTGCTCTGCAAAAAAACCTTGGTGCGAAATTTGATCTCATAGATCGGGCTACCGCGCGTTACCGGCGTCGGAAACACCAGCTCGACNGCACCCTCCGATCCGCGCTCCAGCTCTAATTGGCCCGGCCACAGTGGCCGCCCGGCGCCCAGGCGCAGCGCGGCATCCGACCCGGTNGCCACCGCCAGCAACTCGATCGGTGCCGTCGAGGACGAACGCAGCCGCAGCCGGTCGTAGCCCGGATTGCCCGCGCCGAATTCCGGTTTCAAATAGAGCGTAAACTCCTGTTCGACCCCCGGCTCAACCTGCCATACCGGCCAGAGCTCGCCAACCATCTTGTCGACCAGAGGCGGCTCGAAGCGCAGTCGCAAATCGCGAATCCTGGCGGCTCGCAACGGCTCGCGCGACACCAGCCTGACCTGCACCTGCGCATAGGCGCGCGGGCTCGGCGACTTGAAGGACACCCCCGAGGCCTCGTAGATCTCGCTCCAGTTACTCCAGCTCGGCCCGGCGACCTGTTCGATTACCGGCGGCGGGCGGCGGTCCTCGGGGATCACCTCCCACAACGTGCGCGAAATCTCGCGGCCGGTAATGGCGTAGTAATGCGGAATCTCGATGATCTCCTCGCCGCTGCGGGTGCGGATCTCGACCCTGGTCCCCGGCGGCTGCTCGCCCTCCCACTCCACCGTCGAAAACAGCCGCGGTCGGTCGAGCGGGATAAAGGGCGAGGTCATCTCTACCTCGCTGACGAAGCCCTCGCCATAGGCCTGGATCTCGCTGACAAAGCCCTCGACATTTTCATTGGGATTAAATTCGAGGTGCCGCACCTCAATATAGCGCACTTCCCGCAGCGAGAAGGCTTCCTCCAGATGCTGGAAACCCGATAGATTACGCCGCTCCGCGAAGGTCGACCAGATCCGCTCGCCATTGGGGTTAAGCGCCCCGTCCGACACCCGGATCTGATAGGCCAGTGGCGGCATCTCATTGCCCGGCGCCAGCAGCTTGACTCGGTCGAGCCAGTACTTGGCGCCCAGATCGATCGCCAGTTGCCGGTCGTCCGCCACCGGATCGTACATCGGCACGTTGAAACTGGAGCTGTAGAGCCCGTCGGAGAAAATGCTGCGGAACAGAAATTCAAAGCCGCCCTCATCGGCGCCGCGCTCGATCTCGCTCTGTGTCAACTGCACCACATTCTGCCCTAGCGCATAGACCTCGACCTCCGCCAAGCGCGGCCTCTCGTGACGGTAGTAGCGGATCGGCCCGCGCTCTTCTTCCGGCAATTCAAAGTAGTCGCGCTCCGACACCAGAATCTCGCGCCCGCCGATCGTCACCCGGAAGTAGTCTATCGCGCCGCGGTCCTCTGCGGCCAAGATCTCGTAAACCTCGGGCCGCACTTCCTGCGCCCGTGGGCCGTCGGTGTCGAGTACGTCGATGCGCAGGAATTGAAGGATCTCGCCCTCGACGCCCGCTGGCACCAAGCGATCGGGGCGAATGTCAAAAATAAACTCGCGCTGGTCCTTGTTGGGCCTGGTTTCCAGCGCCACTCTGAAGAAGCGCCGCCGCTGATCGCGCCCCTGCCCGAAGCGCAAGCCGTCCGACGCCATGATGCGAAACTTCAAAAAAGGATCGCCCTGCCCTTCCTCGGCAAAGCGCAGCACCACCCGCTGCGCGATTACCGCCCGGCCCAGGTCGAGCTCCAAAAACCACTGGTCGATCGGCGTGCCGCGCAACGGCTCCCAATAAGTATTGGAATTGCCATCGAGCACGAAGGGCGCCTCATCGCGATTGCTGCCGACCTCACTGATCCCGCCCTGCAAAGTGTCCTGCGAGACAAAGGGGTTGACGTAGATGAAGTTCGGCGCGTCCTGCGCCACTTCGATCCCGCTGCGCAAGAAGCGCGGCTCCACCGTGCCGTCCTCGCGCACCACCTGCACCCCAGTCGGCGCCGCCCAGGCCCGCCACTGCGCGGGCTGGTTGATGCGGACCTGGTTGAAGGTCAAGCGATAGCCAGGATCGTCCTCGGCTAAAAGCGGACCAGCGAAGAGCAAAAATAGGATCGCTAAAGACATGCGTTCTGGGTTTAAAGTCGCCACCAGTTCTGAGGCAACAGAGATGGGCACGCCGGCTACGGTAGATAGCGTATGAAGATCTGCCCCATAGGTCCAGAACAGTTGATCCCCGACCGCGCCAATGTGCCCCACCTTTGCAACTGAAAAATCATTTAACAGTATCCACCTTATTCTTTCTCCTTAACAATCCGAAAATCAATATCGCTAAACTTAAACCGCCCATCATTGCGAATCTTCAAAGCCGACCGCACATTCGCCGCCCCGTTGAAAAACGACCCCCCGCCCGGCACGCGTACTCCCACTCGGCTTCCATCGGCAAGCGATAAATCTCTTTTTCCACACCCGCTCACTCGTTGAGCCGCCGCACGAAATCCTGCGCGTCGCGCCACGATACGTAGACCGCCGGTCGGTCCTCGCCGAGCGCCACGTGCTCCTTAGCCACCCACGGCCAGGTCCCCATCGCAGCGGTCCACTGCGCCTGGGTAACCTCGTATTTCCCAAGGTAGAACCCCCGCTCAATCACCACCTCGCGCACCGGCTGCTCCGCCCGCGACAACTCGTCCCACATCTCCCGTAGGCGCAAATATTGCGCCTGCGCCCCACTGGTACCCATCGCAAAGGCCCCCGGCTCGATCGAGACGAATTCTAACTGTAACAAGCGTAGCCGCTCCAGGTTCTCTTCGCATACCTCGTCGCCGCCGCAGGCCGCCGACACCAGCCCAAAGGCCATATGACCGCAGGGCAGCCCTTGTATCACCGATATTCCACCTTATCTTTTCTTCCCGGCACCTAAATATACACAACTTAACCCCCGCCGGACCCACCATGAACCCCGATCGGATGCTCACGCCCGAAGAAGCCCGCGCCATCGTCCTCGACCATATCGCACCCCTGGGCCCCGAACGCGTCGCCCTGCTCGACGCCGCAGGCCGGGTACTGGCCCGCGATGTCCTGGCCCGCCGCGACAACCCGCCCTACGACAACTCGGCCATGGACGGCTTCGCCGTGCGCCACGCCGATGTCGCCCGAGCCTCGGCCGCAGCGCCCGTCGCCCTTACCGTCGCCGAAGACATCCCCGCCGGGGCGGTGCCGCAAAAAGTCGTCGGCCCCGGCCAGACCAGCCGCATCATGACCGGCGCGCCCGTGCCCGAGGGCGCCGATACCATCGTGCCGGTAGAAGACACCCGCNGCGAGGGAGACCGNATAGAGGTCCTNGACGTCGAAGAAAAAGGCGAACACATCCGCCGCGCTGGNGAGGATATGCGCGGCGGCGAGACCATTATCAAAGCCGGCACCGAATGCGGACCCGGCGAGCTNGCGGTGCTCGCGGCGGTGCAGCAGAGCTTTGTCGCGGTCCACCGCCGCCCGCAGATCGCCATCCTCTCCACCGGTGACGAACTCGTCGAAATCGAAGAAACGCCCGGTGAGGGCCAGATCGTCAATAGCAATACCACGGCACTTGCGGCCTTTTGTCGCGCGCACGGCGCCGAGCCGGTGATGCTGCCCACCGTCCCCGACGATGAAGCCGCCATCCGCACTACCGTCGAAGCCGCACTACGCGCTGACTTCGCGGTGTCGTCGGGCGGTGTATCCGTCGGTGAATACGACTTCGTCAAGAAAGTGCTCGACGACCTCGGCGCCGAAACCATCTTCTGGCGCGTGGCGATGAAGCCGGGNAAGCCCCTGGTCTTCTGTACCATTGGCGGCGGACCCTACTTCGGGCTGCCGGGCAATCCCGTCTCGAGCATGATGTCCTTTTTGCAATTTGTGCGCCCCGCCATCCGCAAGGCCTCGGGCTACCCGCGGGATGCNTGGGACCTGCCCGAAGCCCGCGCCGTCATCGAACACCCGGTGAAAAACGACGGCGGCCGCCGCCAGTACATGCGCGCCACGCTCACCTTCCGCGATGGCCAGCTACACGCCCGCACCGCCAGGAGCCAGGGCTCGCACATGATCAGTTCGATGCTCGNCGCCAATGGCTTCGTCGTCCTCGAANCCGAACAGCAAATCGCGCAAGGCGGCGANGTCACGGTCCAGATCATCGANCGCCTTTTCTGAAGCGAGGTACCCTTGAACCACCCACCCCAGGAATCCAAACGCATCCCCGTCGCGCAGTTGCGCGCCTTCGGTGCGGCGTGCCTCAAGGCCGCCGGCCTGCGCCCCGACCACGCCGACCAGCTGGCCGGGCTCCTTGCCAACTCCGACCTGCGCGGGGTCCGCTCGCACGGCACCCGCGCCATCGCCGGCTACTGCCCCAGCATCCGCGACGGCGCGGTCAACCCCAATCCCGACCTGCAAGTCCTCCAGGACACCGAGACCACCNTCCTCGTCGACGGCGACGGCGGCCTCGGCTACGCGCCGATGATGCGAGCCACCGAACTGGCCATCGCCAAAGCCAAGCAACACAAGGTCGCCCTCGCCGCCGCCTGCCACCACGGCCACTACGGCTCGGCCGGCCACTACGTGCGTCGCGCGATGGAANAGGGCTNCACCGCCTTTTCGGTCCAGGGCGCCCACCCCGACTACTTCGGCGAGGGCGGCGGCAACAAGGGCCAGCAGTCCGCCTACTGGGGCAACCCGCCGATCTGCTTCGGCTTCCCTGCGGAGCAAGAGCCGCCGCTGGTCCTCGACGCGGCCACCTGCATCATGGCCGATTACTACCGCGGCCCCGAATACGACGCGCTGCAGGAGCTGATCCCNGCCGCCTTCTTCAAGAGCATGGGNTATACCGGCTCGGCCCTGGCGCTGGGCGGCGCCTTCGTCGGCCAAAACAGCGAGCCCGCCCGCCAGATACAGCAACAGTGGCCCCGTGCCCGCCACGGCGGCCTGGTCATCGTCATGGACATCGGCGCCTTCGCCCCGGCCGCAGCCTTTCGCGAGGGTATCGACAATCTGGTGCGCGGCGTCCGCGAAACCATGGATCCCGTGCGCGGCTACCCAGAAGCTACCCTGCCGGGCACCATCGAACAGCGCAAGAGCGAAGAATACGCCCGCGACGGTGTCCCCATCGCCATAGAAGATGTCGAGCGCCTCGAAGCCTGCGGCCGCGAATTCGGCGTCGCACCGGAATGGAGCTGACGATCGACTCCATATATTGACCCCCAACGCGAAGGCCTGGCGCCGCATCAACCTGGTATACGCCATTAATCCACCCCTGCAGCGAAGGAGCGAGGGGGGAGCGGCGCAGGGTTGTTTTTGGGTGGCTGTTGGGGGTAGGGCCGAACGAGTATGGGGGACGAGGGGTTGTGTTGCGTGGTGGGCCGGGTGCAGTTCAGCCCGTGGGCATGCAGCAAACAATTCCCGGAGCCG
This sequence comes from Gemmatimonadota bacterium, assembly GCA_002724215.1. Lineage (GTDB taxonomy): Bacteria > Latescibacterota > UBA2968 > UBA8231 > UBA8231. The sequence goes on from PBOD01000087.1 coordinate 16,941, forward strand.
CACCCCCGACCCGTAGCGTGAGACAAAGCCTAACGGTAAAAAAATCAACGAAACCTCAACCTAAGTAAAGAAAGGATTCCCCATGAACCTCTTCTCCCTCGAAAACAAAGTAGCCCTCGTCACCGGCGCCGGNNGNGGCATCGGTCGCGGCGTCGCCGAAGGCATGGGCGCCGCCGGTGCCACCGTCGTCTGCTCGGCCCGCACCCGCAGCCAACTCGACGAAGCCGTCGGCGCCATCGAAGCCGCCGGCGGCAAAGCCGTCGCCGTCGAAATGGACATGTCCGACCTCGACGCGATGCAAGCTGCCGTCGACGGTATCATCGAACAGTATGGCAAAATCGACATCCTCTTCAACAACGCCGGTATGAATATCCGCCAACCCATCGTCGAAGTCACCGAGGAGAACTACGACCAGATCATGTCGGTCAACCTCAAGGGCCTGTTCTTCCTCAGCCAGAAGTGCGCCCAGCATATGATCGACCGCGGCGAGGGCGGCAAAATCATCAATATAGGCTCGCTGACCACCGGCTACGCGCTGGCCAAGGTCCCCGTTTACACCGCCACCAAGGGCGCCGTCGGCCAACTCACCAAAAGCCAGGCGGTCGAATTCGGACCGCACAATATCCAGGTCAACGCCATCTGCCCCGGCTTTATCGTCACTTCGCTGACCGAGAAGATGTGGTCCAACCAGAATATGCGCGCCTGGGGCGAGCAGCGCTGCGCGCTCAATCGCATCGGCACCCCCGCCGACCTCGTCGGCACCGCCGTCTTCCTGGCCTCGGCCGGCTCTGACTACGTCACCGGGCAGAGCATCTACGTCGATGGCGGCTTTATGGCCGGCGACGACTGGCCGCTGCCTGCGGCTGCCGCCAAGTAGACGACGTGGCGAAAAAAGTCATCGTGCGCAAGGAGCGCCGCCTGCTCGACGCCTTTTTTAAGGTCGATGAGGCGGTGCTCCGCCACGAGCGGCGCGACGGCTCGCTGAGCCCGGAACTGAGCCGGCTCAACCTCGAGCGCGGCGATGGCGTCGCCGCCCTGCTATACCGGACCGACGAGGATCGCGTGGTCCTGGTGCGACAGTTTCGCTACCCGGCCTGGCTACGCGACGGCCCGGGCTGGATTCTCGAGATCGTAGCCGGCATGCTCAAAGAGGGCGAGGACCCGCAGGAGGCGATGCGCCGCGAGATCCGCGAGGAAACCGGCTATCGGGTTGCCGCGCTGGAGCCGGTCTCGAGCTTTTACCTGACGCCGGGCGGCTCCTCCGAGCGCATCCACCTCTTCTACGCCGCAGTCGGTCCCGCCGATCGCCTGGACCAGGGCGGGGGACTGGCCGAAGAAAACGAGGATATCGAAATTGTCGCAGTGCCCGCCGCTGAGGCCTTTACGGCAGTAGACCGCGGCGAAATCGTCGATGCCAAGACCATTATCGCCCTGATGTGGTTGCGCGGGCGCCGACAGGCTTGAAGGTCTCGGATCTTTGCGATATAATTCTACTTGGAATATGTTTTCAATACAGGCTCAAGTATCCCCACCTTTAGCTAGGAGTTATCGGCATGTCCGAAGTCTACGAACCCAATGCCGCCTTCAAGGAAAACGCCCACGTCCAGGGCATGGAGGCCTACCGGCAGGAGTACGAGCGCTCGATCGCCGACCCCGAGGCTTTCTGGGCCGAAAAGGCCGAGGGTTTTCACTGGTTTAAAAAATGGGACACCGTCTGCTCTTACAACTACGACATGGATCAGGGCCCCATTTCGATCAAGTGGTTCGAGGGTGGTAAGACCAATATCGTCTACAACTGCATCGACCGGCACCTAGCATCCAGGGGCGACCAGCCCGCCATCATCTGGGAGGCCAACGAGCCGGGCGAGGATGCCACTCTCACCTATAATGAACTGCACGAGCAGGTCTGCAAGTTCGCCAACGTGCTCAAGGCGCGCGGCGTACAGAAGGGCGACCGCGTCTCGATCTACATGCCGATGATCCCCGAGTTGGCCATCGCCATGCTGGCCTGCGCCCGCATCGGCGCGATGCACTCGATTGTCTTCGGCGGCTTCTCCGCCGACTCGCTGGCCGACCGCATCGTCGACTCCACCTGCACCACCGTCGTCACCTGCAACGGCACCCACCGCGGCGACAAGCCCATCCTGATGAAGCCCGTCGCCGACCAGGCCATGAACGACGCCGACGCGCAAATGGAGCCCGATGTCCAGACCTGCATCGTCGTCGAGCGCGCCAAAGCCGAGGGCGAGTTCGCCGTCGAGATGAAAGAGGGCCGCGACTTCTGGTGGCACGAGTTGATGGCCGACGCCTCGGCCGACTGCCCCTGCGAGGAGATGGACGCCGAGGATCCGCTGTTTATTCTCTACACATCGGGATCGACCGGTAAGCCCAAAGGCGTACAGCACACCGTCGGCGGCTATATGGTCTACACCGCCACCACCCACAAGTACGTCTTCGACTACCGCGACGGCGACATCTACTTCTGCGCTGCCGACATCGGTTGGGTCACCGGCCACTCCTATATCGTCTACGGCCCGCTGGGCAACGGCGCCACCACTGTGATGTTTGAGGGCATCCCCAACTATCCCGGCCCCGACCGGCTGTGGCAGATCGTCGAGAAATTCAACGCCAACCAGCTCTACACCGCGCCGACGGCGATCCGCGCCCTCGCTGCCGCAGGAGAAGAATGGCCCGGCAAGTACGAGATGCCGTCGCTGCGGCTGCTCGGCCCCGTCGGCGAGCCGATCAATCCCGAGGCCTGGCGCTGGTATCATAAGAATGTCGGCAAGGAGCGCTGCCCCATCGTCGATACCTGGTGGCAGACCGAAACCGGCGGCATCCTCATCAGCCCGCTGCCCGGGGCCACCGCGACCAAGCCCGGCTCGGCGACCTTCCCCTTTTTCGGCATCGAGCCGGTGGTGCTCGAGCCCGAGAAGGGCACCATCGTCGAGGGCGACGGTGTATCCGGCGTACTGGCGATGAAGGCGCCGTGGCCGGGGCAAATGCGCACGGTCTACGGCGACCACGAACGCTTTGAGAATACCTATTTCCAGCAGTACAAAGGCTACTACTTCACCGGCGACGGCTGCCGCCGCGACGAGGACGGCTACTACTGGATCACCGGCCGCGTAGACGATGTCATCAATGTCTCCGGCCACCGCATGGGCACCGCCGAGGTCGAGAGCGCACTGGTGCTCCACGCCAAAGTGGCCGAGGCCGCGGTCGTCGGCTTCCCGCACGACATCAAGGGCGAGGGCATCTACGCCTACGTCACCCTCAACACCGGCGAGGAATACACCGACGAGCTCAAAGACGAGCTCAAAAAGCAAGTCCGCACGGTGATCGGCCCCATCGCCACACCCGACAATATCCACTGGGCTCCGGGGCTGCCCAAGACCCGCTCGGGCAAGATCATGCGCCGCATCCTGCGCAAAATCGCCACCGACGAGGCCGACCAGATCGGCGATACCTCGACCCTGGCCGACCCGGGCGTGGTCGACCAGCTCATCGCCAACCGATAATACCTCCGCGCAGCGATCGGGCCGACGGGATGTACGCATTCCCGTCGGCCCTTTTGTATGTTCAGGCACTGTGACGCTTAGCTTCGACTCTGCTTTCACCCGCGATTTCACCCGCGCCATTAGCCGCGAATGGCTCGAGACCAACGGTCTCGGCGGCTGGGCTTCGTCTACCATATGCGGCGCCCACACGCGACGCTATCACGGCCTGCTGGTTATTGCCACCCATCCACCGGTCGGCCGCAACGTGCTGCTGTCCAGGCTGGACGAAACGCTGCTCTGCACACCCCAGGCCAGAACCGGCACTGCAGATAGCATCGCCGAGCACCGCGTCGAACTGGGTTGTGCCCTCTACCCGGGCGCCGTCCATCCCCGGGGCGACCAACTGATCTCATCGTTTGCGCTCGAGCCGGTTCCTACTTGGACCTATGTCGGCACAAACTTCACCCTGTGCAAAAAGCTGGCCCTCATCCACGGCAGGCACGCGCTGGCTATCACCTATGAGCTCGAGTGCGCCCCGGGCCCGGTCCAGCTCGAGCTGCGGCCCTTTTTCGCCGGCCGCGACTACCATTACCTGATGCAGGCCAACGAAGGCATCGCCGCCGCGGGCGAATTTGCCGACGACACGCTAACCTATCGGCCCTATCCCGACCAGCCCACCGTCCATCTCCGCGCCGCAGACGCCCGCTGGGAAGCGGATCCCGACTGGTTTTACAACTTTCAATATCCGCGCGAGGAGGAGCGCGGCCTCGACGCGAGCGAGGATCTGTTCACCCCGGGCCGGCTGCGGCTGGTATTGGAACCGGNTACAACCGCAGGACTCGTCGTTGCCGACGAGGCGAATAACGCCGATCCCNCCGCACTGCTCNCCGCCGAAATAGACCGCCGCCAGTGCGTCGCCCTGCCCGCATCCATCGCATCCGACCCGCTGCTGGCCCGCCTCGCCCGCTCTGCCGACCAGTTCCTGGTNCGCCGCGGAGANGGGCTGCACACCCTGCTCGCCGGTTATCACTGGTTCACCGACTGGGGACGTGACACCATGATCGCCCTGCCCGGGATCTGCCTGGTCACCGGCCGCCACACCGAGGCCAAAAGCATCTTCCAGGCCTTTGCCGCCCACGTCAGCGCGGGCATGATTCCCAACCNCTTCCCCGACGTCGGCGAAGAGCCCGAATACAACACCGTCGACGCCACCCTGTGGTTTTTCAGCGCGCTCTACAAATATCTGCAATACACCGGCGACTACGACTTCGCCAAAGAGCTCTGGCCGACGCTCAAAGAAATCGTCNCCTGGCACCGCACGGGCACGCGCTACGGGATCAGAGTCGATGCCGACGGCTTGCTAACCGCTGGCGAAGAGGGAGTGCAACTGACCTGGATGGACGCCAAGGTCGGCGACTGGGTNGTGACGCCCNGGATCGGCAAACCGGTCGANATCAACGCGCTGTGGTACAACGCNCTCAAAATCATGGAACANCTNGCGNNNGANTTCGGCGNNGACGCCGACTNCGGCGCCGACCNGGTCCNCNNCGCCTTCANCGNNCAGTTNTGGAANGCCGANTGCGGCGGCCTCTTCGATCTGCTCACTCCCTGCGGCCCCGATCCCGCGATCCGCCCCAACCAGCTCTTCGCCCTCTCGCTGCCCTTTGCCCTGGTGGAGGGCGAGCGCGCGGCGCAGATCCTGGCCCTGGTGGAGGAGCACCTGCTGACGCCCCGCGGACTGCGCAGCCTCTCGCCTGCCGATCCGGCCTATCGCGCCCACTACCACGGCGGCCCACTCGAGCGCGACGGCGCCTACCATCAGGGCATCGTCTGGGGCTGGCTGATCGGCCCCTATCTCACCGCGCTGTGCCGCGTCCACGGCGCGGCCGGGCGGGAGCGCGGCAGCGCCATCATCGAGGGTTTCGCCAACCATCTGCAGGAAGCGGGCCTCGGCTCGATCTCCGAGATCTTCGACGCCGAGCCGCCCTTCGCCCCGCGCGGCTGCATCGCCCAGGCCTGGAGCGTGGCCGAGTTGTTGCGGGCCGGCGTCGAGGACGTGTTGGGACAGGGACCGGATTAACTTTCGTTTGTGCGCAACAGTTCCAGCGCCGCCTTGTTGACCCAGCGCTGGTTGTGGCACTGCTCGCCGTACTCCAGCGCCGTCACCTCGCGGTATTCGTGCATCCGCTCGTCGTCGGTGTAGCGGAAATTCTTGCGGATTGTCGCCCTGATTTTGGTGTCGGCGCCCTTTTCCAACAAGGTCTTCACCATCGCCGCGTCCTTTTGCCGCCCGCACACATAGGCCTGCGACACGACCGCGTTGAATGGCGCCGTATGCCCCCCGAAGCCGTCGTCATCGACCTCTGCCCGCGCGTTGGGGTCGGCACCCTTTTCCAACAACCACTCGAAAATGTCCCATTCGTCGAAATCCGCCGCCAGATGCAGCCGCGGCCAACTGGGAAACTCGTAGGTCCGCGCCAGCACCAACTGCGCGTCGGTCAGCTTCGCCCGATCAGGCGTCATTCCGCGGGGATGGTACTCCGCGAACTGAGAGACGACCTCGGCGTCGCCGGCGACGTAGTCCGCCAGCAGGTCGCGGGCCTGGTTCTTGAGCTGTTCGAGATTGGGATCGAGGGGTAGACGGCGCAGAGCCATAGTCTAGCTCCTTGGTTAAAGCGCCTGGGTCCGCATCGCAGGCAAAAGGAGTAGACAGAATGTCTGAAGGTACAACAGTAAAGGTGGGCTCGACCCTTTCCGCGGATTGGCGGCTCCCTTTGAGCACGATTTTACTATATCACACCCATATTACCCTGCCAACCGACAAAAAAGCGGGATAAAGCTGCCATCGCGACGGCCATCGAATAAAAAGCGATTGCCATGGTCGATATATCATCCTACGGTATATCCATGCCCGCCCGCTGCTCCGTCTTCATCGCCACCAGTCTCGACGGCTTCATCGCCCGCCCCAACGGCGACCTCGACTGGCTCGACCGCGCCAACGCCACCGTCCCCGAGGGCGAAGACTGCGGCTACCAGGCCTTCATGGATACTGTCGACATCCTAGTCATGGGCCGCCACACCTACGAAAAGGTCCGCACCTTCGGCGCCTGGCCCTACGAAAAGACCGTCGTAGTCCTCAGTAGCAATCCCATTGACATTCCTCCAGACATCGACGCCACCCACTCCTCCGAATCCCCCCAAACCGAAGATATAGCGCTGACCCACCAAGAAACCCTATCTTACCCCTTCGGATTCGTTCAACTGAAGTACGAAACCAACCATTAATTCTAACCGCTATACGCCATTTTCACGGAGATCAGATTGAGGGGGTCGTCGTAGCGGTTCGGA
>PBOD01000088.1 GCA_002724215.1 Gemmatimonadota bacterium
CTTTCTCATAAGCGCCTACGTCGGGAGCTGCGTTTGAAATGGCCAAGAGAAATATACCCGTTGACCTTTTCTATGCCAGCGACACCGGCGACTGCACTTACGAGTTGAATCCGCGAGGGAAAACATTGGGTATCCAACGAGCTAAGCGAATATCCAAATCGCTAATGTCGATGAGATCCGTGTCGGCGAGATAGAGTTTTCTTTCAAGGGATGAATTGGAGGTGGCTGCAAAGGCGAGGTACCGTCCATTTGGAGACCATGCTAGTTGGCCGAAATTGTGCAATTGGGATGTGTCCACTTGGGCTGTCAGGTGCGTCAGTTGTTGGCCGTTCCCATCCATGGTATATATGCCATGTTGCGGGCGTTCTCGGTTTGAGATAAACGCAATGTACTTGCCATCTGGCGACCAGACGGGGGCAAAATCATCAGCGGGACTGTCGGTCAGGTTTTCGAGGTCTGTGCCATCGCTGTTGATACGGAAGATATCTCCAGGAATTTGCGCCGCAAAGACCAGCCTTACTGGGGACACGCCATCGGCAAGACCGACAGCGTTCGTCGATGAGGGCTGTGTTGTCCCGGGATTGGCAAAAAGCAAATTCAAGCAGCAGAATGCGATGGAGCACAGGGGTTTATTCATACTTGATTGACCTTATGTGTCGGCGAGTATTGCACATTAGTGAGACGCGACAGGCTGCCCTTTCTCTGAGATAGTGAACGACGAAACTGGGCGAATCACAATCTATGCACAGTTCGTGTAGATAGGGCAGCTACTTAACAGCCCCTGCGCGTCAGATAGCCCTAACTCTGCGTAGCGCGTAGAGGAACGTCGCCCATTGGTCCCTTCTTTGAGGATTGGATATGTCGTTTCACTCACCGTGCACTTCACAGGTGACGGTGCCGCCCCGTTTCAAGTCTGAAACGCAATGGCATCGGCGGTAAAATCCGCGTATGCCTTCCATGCCGTAATCAATCCATCCTTTACCGTCCAAACCTGTGCCCAATCCGATGCCACTTCCTTACCGGTCGCTTTGACTCGGGCGCGAAAAAAACCGATGGCAACCACTTGGTCGCTGGACGCAACGTAGTCGGTTACACCGTGCTCGAGGACTTCCTGTGTGTCCTCGACCGTTTTGAAGAACACCTGAACACCATCTTTGCCATGGAACAGTTTGTTTTTCGGACTATCTGGCGCGCCGAGTCCTCGATGATCCCACGTGACGTCTTCTGCGAAGTACTCGAGCAAGCCGTTGAGGTCGCCCGCATGGAAACAGTCGTAGATCCTTTTCACTATTTCGATATTTGCATTACTCATGTCGCGTTGCTCCAATTCTGAAATAGGCGAGTCATGCCAACGCATGGGCGAGTCGCCGAAATTGTCTCCTCATGTACGATGACTCGGAACCCGTAATAGAACGCGGCCGAGACACTATTGTCCTTTGGGGTGGACGGGACTGCTTTCTGGTTGATGTCGATAGTAGCCCTCGACCGGAATCATTAGATGCGCATAGTCGGACCCCGGAAACATGACGTAGGGCTCGCCACGGGTAAAGTCATCGGTAAAGTTGGCCAGCGATTCCAGATTCTTGGGCATTAGCATTAGATGCGGACCGGATTCGATCCATTGCGAGGGATCGGCGGCGTCTGATTTTTTCATCACCATGGGCGTTGTATTGTCTTCGCCCATATCGCCGTGCAGCATCCACATAAAGCCATCGCGCTCGAGTTGCGGCTTTGTGCTGGTCATCCACGCCTGCATCCACGCCATCGAGGCCGCATCAGCGCAAACCGACATGGCTTCGTGCGCATCTTTCCATCCCGTTTGCGGATTTGAAATTCCACGGGGGTTGCCAGGCATACAGGTCCAACCGTTGTCTCCTGCGCGCAAGGTGTCACCACCGGCGTCAAGCACCAGGGCGCGCTGTGCGATAAATGAGGGCGCAGCAGAGGAATAAGCCCAGATTTTCCACTCCTTGCTGGTGTGGGGCAGGTCAGGTTCGCCGCCTGCGTCGGTCGCATCGTGTGCGTAAGAAAAAGACAGGCTCGAAAGGAGGAGGCCTGCTGCGAACAAGAAGGGTGAGAATTTCATCTTGGTATCTCCTTTATCTATGTGATGGTGGCACCGACAATCGCCAGAGCGGTATAAGGCGCGACGTGCAAGAAGCCTCTCAATAAGAATGGAGGACGTTGTAGCGGTGAAATGTGGGCGGGCCGTCGATGTAGTCGTCCCACTCTTCGCGGGCGCGGTTGCCGGTATCACTGCCAGCCCACATATCCCAGGCTTTTCCCTCTCCGGCTAGGTTGTCGAACATATGACGTACGATGAGCACGCTATTTTCACCGTCCATGCGATTCAAGGCGGTACCGTTTTTATCGAAGGCTTCGCTGCTGCGCATGAGTCCCTTCCACCACTCTAATGTCCGTTCAATATCGCCATTCTTCGGGCGAAATACTCCTTCCAAAATGTGCATAATCACACTCTCTCTATTCTGTCTGTAAGTGATTGGTTCCGAGGTAGAGTTCGCCTCAGGAAGAGACGAAGGCGATACCGCGATAGTGAATCTTCAATGCTAACCCACAAGCCCTTTGAGGCGAACAGGTACGAAAAAGGCTCTGGGCGCAGTGTTTAGCCGGATAGTAGGTAGGGATACATGGAAAACCTCCTGCCAAAGGTTGACTGGGAACGCCGACGCCGTCGGATGTGACATCGGGGTTTGGAGGCGAATTATAGCGAAATCAGCAACACGTGGCAAACATTAAATACGCAGCTCAATTCATGAGCCAGATGCCGATTTCATCTGTAACCGCTGTAGACGAAGCACTCACTCGGCTCGCTTGATTAGATCCTCCAGTTTCCAGTCTAGCGGAATGCGCATCCGCCCCTCGTTCTTGCGGTCGAAGAGCAGGAAATTCTCCTTCAGGCCATGATAAAACAAATCCCGCGTCAATTCGACGTCCTTCTGACAGTATTCCTCGATCAGATCCATCCGCCCTTCTTTGAACCACTTGAGCGCCATCAGCCCGTCGGCGGATTTCTTGGCGTTGAGGGTGGCCTTGCCGACCGAGTCGAGGCTAACGCGGTAGCGCAGGCGCTGGTGGATCTCGCGCAGGATGTCGAGGGTGTTGAGTGTCTTGAAGTCGAACTTGCTGTACCCGCGCAACACCGTGTAGTCAAAGCCGATGACATTGAAACCGACGACCAGGTCGGCCTTTTGCAAATGTTCAATGAGCTCGTCGACATTTTCCTCGAAATACGAAGTGCACTTTTGCTCGTGACTGTCCCAGACGATGCCGATGGACATGCCCATCATATGGGCCTTGTTCCAGCCGCCGACCTCGGCGGCGGAACGCTGGGTTTCGAGATCGAAAACCACCACGCGCGGTCCTTGCTCGGGTGGCGTCTCTTCGTCTTCCGCCTCGTCTTCCCAGTCGGCGAAGAGCGGCGGCTCTTCTTCCATCTCGGTCGTCGGCAACTCTTTGACCTCGAGTTTCTCGCGACCGGTCAGCACCTTGAGCAGGTGGATCGAGCCGGCCTTGTCGAGGGGCACGTTGCCAGCGCCGCAGGTGGGGAAGTGGATGCAGGAAGGGCAACCGAGCTCGCAGTCACAGGTCTCGACCATCTCCAGGGTCATGTTGAGCAGGCGATCCAGCTCGTTAAAGCCCTTTTCGGCCAGCCCGATGCCGCCGGGATGGTAGTCGTAGACGAAGATCGCGCCCTTGCCCAGCTGTGGGTGCAAGGGGTAGCAGATGCCGCCGACATCGGTGCGATTGCTCAGCGCGAGCAGTGGGAATAGCGACTTCATCGCGTGCTCAATGGCGTGGATCGAGCCCATGTAGTGGAATTTGTTGCGGCTCAGATCTTTTTTGAAGTGCGCATCGAGCTCGATCCAGAAGCCGACCGTCTCGAAGTGCTCGACCGGCGATTCGAGCGGGTGCCTGCTGATGATGACCTGGTCGCCGGCGCGGACCTTTTCGTAGCCGACCACCTGCGAGCTGACCTTGAGCCGGCCCAGCCTGGCCATAAAGCCCTCCATCGGTCGCGAGCGCAGCTCTTCGAGTATCTCGGTGTCCTTTTCGGTCTTGGCGCGGGTGAAGAACGGAACGTCGACTTCCTGGGCGTAGATCTGGCCCTTCTCGGGGTTGCGGCCCGATATCTGGTACTGGCGGCCGCGGTGCAGGTAGATCGCGCCGTCATAGCACTCGCCGTAGATCTGGCCGCCGCTGACGGTGCCGATGAGGTTCTTTCTGCCGCTCTCTATGATGTTAAAGGACTCGCCGATGGTGCGCATATTGACCAGCCGATGCGGCTGCTTGCGCGCGGCGAACCACGCGTCGCCCTCGGCGCTCTGCAGCAGGTGGCCCTCCTGCACGAGCTCATCGACGGCTGCTTTCCAGTTGGGGATCTGGTATTCGGGCTCGTGAATGGTGAGGGGAAACTCGCGTGCCGCGCACACGAGGTGGTTTTTGAGGATGTATTTGTTGCCGGGATCGACTACCGCGTCTTCGACGCCGCGGCCAAAAAATTGCACCGGATGCTTCATAAAGTACTGGTCGAGGGCATCCTTGGAGGCGATGAGGATTATCAGCGACTCGCGGCCGGCGCGACCGACGCGGCCGGCGCGCTGCCAGGTGTTGATAATCGAGCCGGGATAGCCGACCAGCACGCAGATGTCCAGGCCGCCGATGTCGATACCCAGCTCTAAAGCCGAAGTGGATACGACCCCCAGCAGCTCGCCGGTGTTGAGTGCCTGCTCGATCTGGCGGCGCTCCTCGGGCAGGTAGCCGGCGCGGTAGGAAGAGATTTTGGCGCGCAGGTCGGGGCGCGATTGGGTGGCCCAACGGTAGACTAGTTCGGTGATGACACGGGCGCGGGTGAAGACGATGGTGCGGTAGTCTTTCAATATGCTCAGGCGCAGCAGGTTGGCGGCGATGGTGTTGGGGCTTTCGGCCGGATTCAAAAAGACGAAGTGCCGCGCCGCGGCCGGAGCGCCGTTGTCGACGATCTCGTGGAAGGGGCGGTTGAGCAGCTCGCCGGCGAGTTGGCGGGGATTGCCCATGGTCGCCGAAGAGGTGATATAGGTCGGTTCGGAGCCGTAGTAGGAGCAGATGCGGTTGAGGCGACGAAAGAGATGCAGGATATGGGTGCCGAAGACGCCGCTGTAGGTGTGCAGTTCGTCGATGACCACGTAGCGCAGGCGGGTGAAGAAGTCGGCCCAGGCCTCGTGAAAGGCAAGGATACCCGAGTGCAGCATGTCGGGGGTGGTGAAGAGCACCTGCGGCGGGTTGGCGCGGATTTTTTTGCGGCGATAAGAGGTGGTGTCGCCGTCGTAGATCTCGACCGTGAGCTCGCCGCCGAGGCCCTGCATCAAGCCCTTGAGTTCTTCGAACTGGTCCTGTTCGAGCGCTTTGAGCGGGAAGATATAGAGCGCGTGGGCCTGGGGGTCGTCGAGCAGGGTGGTCAGCACCGGCACGTTGTAGATCATGGTCTTGCCCGAGGCGGTGGGCGTGGCCACGGCGACGTGCTGTCCCTGGAGGATCTTCGCGATGCCCTCGGCCTGGTGGGTATACAGCGCCGGGATTTCGGCGACTTTGAGGATGTCGGGTACGGTCGAGGGCAGGTGCGAAAGGTCGTGGACCAGGCGCTCAGGGCGTGCGGGGATGGTCTCGTGGTGGACGACGAAATTGCCCAGCACCCGGCGTTTGAGATAATTGAGGTAGTCTACTATAGACTCGGAGTCGCCGTAGCTATGTTCAGAGGCGGCGTCGCGGATCAAGTGCGGCTTTCCTGCTTGCGTATGTTGAGCGGGGGAGATGGTGCTACAATAGCGAACGAGCGGGACCGGGGCAAGGGGGGGCCGGCTGCGCAGGTGGTCGCGGCCAGGCGGGGCATTGCCCAAAACCATCGCGCCCGACTGTTGCACTGCCGCGGAATCAGTTGCCGGCGTTGGGGCCAGGCGGTAGTTTATCGCGACCAAGCGAAAGGGCTCTATGGACGCTACTGCACGCGGTGTCGATCGCAACCTAACCAACTATGCCGACAGCGGCTTCAGCCGCTATTTGCGCCGTGCCTTCTTGGCCTCGGCCGGCTACGACGGCGCCGATTTGGAGCGGCCGGTCATCGGCGTTGTCGATACCACGTCCGATTACAATACCTGCCATCAGGAGATGCCGCGGCTCATCGAGGCGGTCAAGCGCGGGATTTTGCAAGCGGGTGGGCTGCCAATGGTCTTTCCAACCATTTCCCTGGGCGAGATTTTGTTGTCGCCGACGGCGATGCTCTTCCGCAATCTCATGGCGATGGAGACCGAGGAGATGATCCGCGCCCAGCCGATGGATGCGGTGGTCTTGCTGGGGGGGTGCGACAAGACGCTGCCGGCGCAATTGATGGCCGCTGCGTCAGTGGAAGTGCCGGCGATCCATCTAGTGGCCGGATCGATGTTGACAGGGGATTGGCGCGGCGAGCGGTTGGGCGCTTGTACGGATTGTCGGCGCTATTGGGCTCGGCATCGGGCCGGGGAACTGGACGCAGAGGAGATCGTCGGGGTGCGGCAGAGTTTGTGCCCAACGGCGGGGACTTGCATGGTGATGGGCACGGCGTCGACGATGGCCTGCATGGCGGAGACGCTGGGGATGATGTTGCCCGGCGCGGCTACGCCGCCGGCGGTGACCGGGGCGCGGCTGCGCATCGGCGTGGAGACGGGACGGCGCGCGGTGGCGCTGGCGGCGGAGGGGCGGACGGCGCGCGATATTCTAACCCGGCCGGCGTTCGAAAATGCGTTGAAGGTACTGGCGGCGTTGAGCGGATCGACCAATGCGGTGGTGCATCTGCTGGCGGTGGCGGGGCGCGCGGGTACGCAACTGTCGCTCGACGACTTTGGCGCGATTGCGCGCGAGGTGCCACTACTGGTCGATTGCAAGCCGGCGGGAGCTGGCTATATGGAAGATTTCGACAGGGCGGGGGGCGTGCCGGTGCTGTTGCAGGCGATGGCGGAGATATTAGATCTCGATGTGGTGGGAGTCAGCGGGCAACGGCTGGGCGATCTGCTGGCGGGCGTGGCGCCGCCGGCGGATTGGCAGACGACGATTCGCCCATTCGATGATCCGCTGGGGCCGGCGTCGTCGCTGGTGGTCTTGAAGGGATCGCTGGCGCCAGATGGGGCAGTGCTCAAGAAGGCGGCGTCGTCGCCGCAGTTGCACAAGCATCGCGGGCCGGCGGTGGTCTTTGACGGGCCGGATGACGCGGTGCGGGTCGATGATCCGGCGCTGGGGATTACGCCCGAGCACGTGATGGTCCTGCGCAACGCCGGGCCGGTGGCGCTGGGGATGCCCGAGGCGGGCTCGATGCCACTGCCGAAGTATCTGGCGGAGCAGGGGGTCTCGGATATGGTGCGGGTATCGGATGGGCGCATGAGCGGCACGGCTTATGGAACAGTGGTCTTGCACGTGGCGCCGGAGGCCGCGGTGGGCGGGCCGCTGGCGCTGGTACGGGACGGCGATGAGATTGAGCTAGATGTGGAAGCAGGGCGGTTGGAGTTGTTGGTGGCGGATGGGGAACTGGCGCGACGGCGAGAGCAGCTCCAGTTGCCGAAAGTGCCAGCGAGAGGGTGGCGGCGACTGTACGCGGAGCGGGTGATGCAGGCGAATTTGGGGGCGGATCTGGATTTTATGGTCGATGCTGATGAGGCATGAGAGTGCCAGCGCGCACGGGCGGTATCTATTGTCGCGGTCCTTGCAAGGCGGTGTGGGCATGGATAAGTCCAGGGCCTGGATGCCAGCCGCGTTGATGACGCCAAGATAAAGCGGAATTTTGGCGTGAGATTACAAATGGAGAAAATATGCTGAGCGCATTGTTGGCGGAGCGGGAAAAGAAGGGCAAGCCGATCAAGGTCGGCATTATCGGCACCGGGAAGTTCGGCGGGGGATTGGTGACGCAGATTGCGCGGATGAAGGGAATGACGGTGTCGGCGATCGCCGATATCAAGCCGGAGAACGCGCGCTATGCGTATGCGGCGGCGTACGGGGATGTGGCAGTGGGGTCGGCGGATAGTCAGCAGGCGTTGGAGGGGGCGATCCACGCGGGGCGGTTTGCGGTGGTCGAAGACGGATTGCTGGTGGCAGAGGCCGAGGGACTGGACGTGGTGGTTGAAGCCACCGGGCTGACCGACGTGGGTGCGAAAATGGCCAGCGCGACGATCGCGGCTGGCAATCACCTGGTGATGGTCAATGTCGAAACGGACGTGACGATCGGGGCGCTGCTGCGAAGAAAGGCCGATCGCGCCGGGGTGGTCTACTCGCTGGTCGATGGCGACCAGCCGGGAGTGACGATGAATATTATCGAGTGGGCGTGGTCGCTGGGCTTTGAGATCGTGGCGGCGGGACGCGGGACCGAACTTTTTGCCAGCGATCCGGCGGGTACGCCCGACAGCGTGCCCGAACGCTATGGCTTCGACGAGGAGACCTTGCAGCGGCGCACGATCAACTTGAAGATGTACAATTCCTTCCGCGACGGCACTAAGGCCCAGGTCGAGGCCACGGCCATCGCCAATATGGCGGGGCTGGTACCGGATGTACGCGGGATGCACGAGCCGTCGTGCAATTTGGCAGATATTCCGCAGCGGTGCAGCTTGGTCGAGGAGGGGGGCCTATTGAGCCGGCACGGGGTGATCGAACTGGCCAATAGCGTCGCCGCAGATGGCGAGACGATGCTCGACGATCCATTGAAAATGGGCGTCTTTGCGGTGATTCGCGCCGAGCATCCCTTCATAATGGAAGACCTAACCAATTACAATTGCCACCCGGGCGGCGATGGCAAGAATTTTCTGCTCTACAGGCCCTATCACCTGGTGGCGGTCGAAGCGCCGATTACCATCGCGCGAGCGGCGCTCTATGGGATGCCGACGGGGGCGCCGCGGCCGACGCCCTCGGCCGACGTGATCGCGGTAGCGAAGCGGGACTTGCAGGCCGGCGAGGTGCTCGACGGCGGCGGCGGGTATACGGTGTTGGGGCAGAGCGAGAAGGCGACGGTGGCCAGAGACGAGGGGCTGTTGCCGCTGGGCTTGGCGCAGGGTGCGGTGTTGCAGGTGGATGTCGCTCAGGGCGCGGCGATCGGCTACGATATGGTGGCGCTGATGGAGGATTCGCTGGTAGCAGAGTTGCGGCGGGAGCAGGACGCGTTGGTATGGCAATAAAGAAAGGGAAGGGCTGGTGGCCCTTCCCCTTCCGATTATTTTGCGGCTATTGAAAGTTAACCAGCCTTGATTTCCACCTTGTGGACGACGCTCTGCGCTACCTCGCTCTTGGGCAGGCCGACCGTGAGCACGCCGTTCTTGAAGTGGGCTTCGACCTTGTCCGCCTCGACCTCGTCGGGCAGGCGGAAGGAGCGTTCGAAGCGGCCGTAAACGCGCTCCTGGCGGTAGTAGTTCTCCCTCTTTTCCTCCTCCACTGCATTTTTTTCGCCCTTTAGCGTGAGCACCCCGTCGGCGACGGTGACCTCGACATCCCGCTCCTCCAGGCCCGGAAGCTCGGCGGAGATCGCGTAGGTCGTATCGCGTTCTGTGACATCGACGCGCGGTGCCCAAGTGCTGCCATTGCCCGCAGCGGCGGGCAGGCGCGAGTCGTTGAAGAAGGCGTCGAAGAGATTGTCGAACGGACTGCGCCAGGGGCGCACGCTGACGCGGGTGCTGGGCAATAAAGTCTTGGTGGCCATGGTAAATTCTCCTGTTGAGAGTGTGTGGTTTTTTGCCATTCGGCGTTCATCTCGCATGTCGCAAAGGTCGTGCCAGAGTGTATGATTTGTTTGTATGATGTTAATAAACATTTACTTGTGGCGATTGTGAAGAATTTCTGCAGGCGTCTTTAAAACGAGCTCTGTCCATTGTGGCAGCGCGGTTTTGAAAGATTGGCAGGAAAAGTGTAAGATTGGCTGGGGGATGTGACGATTTTACACCAACGAGGTGAGAGAGGAAAAAAGTCGGCGCAGTTGTGTGCACGCCGGACTGGGTGATCCGCCTGCCCGAGCCGATGCGGCGGGTGCAGCGGGCGGCGGCCGGGACACTAAAGGAGCAGCGATGATCGACTGGGATGCTGTACGCGAAGAAGTAACGGGTTATTTGCAGGACCTGATCCGCTTCGACACGACCAACCCGCCGGGCAACGAGACCGTGGCCGCGCGCTACCTGGAAGAGATCTTGCGGCGCGAAGGCTTTGAGCCGACGCTCGTCGAATCCGAGCCGGGGCGGGGCAATATATTGGCCACGCTCCCGGGTGGCGACGAAAAGACGCTGATGCTCTTGGGACATACGGATGTGGTGGCGGTCGAGCCCGAGCACTGGACCCATCCGCCCTTTTCGGGGGCGCTGGTCGATGGCTATGTGTGGGGACGGGGTGCGCTGGATATGAAAAACATGGTGGCGGCAAATCTGATGGTGTTTTTGCTGCTGAAGCGGCAGGGCGTGGCACTGGATCGCGACATCGTCTTCGCCGCAACGGCGGACGAGGAGGCGGGCAAGGGCGACCACGGGCCGGGGTGGATTATGGACCACCGGCCGGAGCTATGGGACGCGCCGCTGATCATAACGGAGGGAGGCGGCAGCGATTTTGCGGTTGGCGACCAGCGCTTTGTCACCTGCCAGACCGGGCAAAAGGGCCTGTGCCGTTTGCGGGTGGTCGCCCGGGGCACGCCCGGCCACGGCTCGATGCCGCACGCCGACAGCGCGATCCTCAAGCTGTCAAAGGCGCTGGCGGGTTTGCAAGGGGCGGTGTTGCCGGCGCATATCTCGGCGAGTGTGCGGAAGTTTGTAGAGGGGATCGCGGCGCGGCGGCCGCTGGAAGAAGCGGAGACCTGGCGGCAGCTACTCGACGAGGCGACCTGCGACCAGGCGCTGGCGCGATTGCCGATTGACGAGGAGTGGCGGCGTGAACTGGGGGCGGTGCTGCGCAACACCGCGTCGGTGACCATGCTGCAGGCGGGATCGAAGATCAACGTGATTCCCGGCGCGGCCACTGCCTGGATCGATGGGCGGCTGGCGCCGGGGCAGACGCAGGATAGTTTCGCAGCGGAGCTGCGCGCGTGCTTTGGCGACGAGGTGGAGATCGCGATCGATCAGTACACGCCGCCGCTGGAGGCCGCTGCGGATACGGAGTTGTACCGGACGATTGCGGCGGTGATGGCCAGGCGCGAGCCCGATACACCGGTGTTGCCCTATTTGATGCCGGCCGGCACCGATGCCAAGCACATCGTGCCGCGGCGGCCCGAGACGCAGATCTATGGCTTTATGCCCTATCGCCAGCAGCCGGGCACGGAGGAGATGAAGCTAATCCACGGGCACGATGAGCGCACGTCGGTTGCGGAACTGCGTTATGCAGTGGAGGTGCTCTACGAGATAGTGTGTACTTTTGCAGGGCGTGGCTGATATTGCTCCCGCCCGCGCGATCGACCCGAGAAATCGTATCGCTGACGACTGCGCTAGCCGTGCCCGGGGGCGCTCTGAGCGGCTCAGCTATGTTTGTCTTTCTTCTGCGACCCGAAGAGTATACTATCCACGAGCAGTCCGATTCCGATCTGGACGACCAGCCAGGCGGCGAGCTTGAAGAGCCAGACGAAAATGATCATGGCTCAACTCGCATTGACCGTTTCGACGCTGCAGCGACCCTCGATGGTGAGGATGCGGCGCAGGCTCGGGCGCGAGGATGCGGCGTTGCATAGCAATTCTCCTCTGATGCGTGTGGTGACAATATACGATGTCTCCGCGCGCGTGCCACTACTCTTTCACTAGCACCCTGAGCGGCGATGGCTCGTCTGCAAGCTCGGGCGCCCGGTTGCGCTGGCGGATGTCGGTGGTGCCCTCGTGTTGCGGCGTCGGAGTTAAGATGTCAGCCAGGACGCCGTTGCTGCCGGTTAGATAGCTGCTGCCGTCGCAGAGGCGTCTGGCGTGCTCGCACGGGATGTTCTCGGTGTTGCTCTGATCACGTTTCATATTTAAAGTGTCGTCTCTACGGAGAAAATTTCATCCACATTTCCCGTTTTGTTTCCGGCGTGGTTGGGTGAGATCTCATCGATCCCGCGGAATTGGCAAGGAGGTAAAAATGAGTGACTTCTGGATCGAAGGCGGCGAAACGATGCTCTTTATCGGCGACAGCATAACCGATTGCGGCCGGCGCGGGGCCGAGGCGCCGCTGGGCAGCGGCTACGTGAGTTTGTTTGCCGAACTGGCGACGGCGCGCTATCCCGAGCGCGCGATCCACTATATCAACAAGGGCATCAACGGCAACAAAGTCAGCGATTTGGTGGAGCGCTGGCGCGACGACGTGCTCTTCCACGAGCCCGACCGTCTGTCGATCAAGATTGGCATCAACGATTTGCACAGCCATTTGCGCGGTGTCGAGGGCGCGGTGTCGCCGGAATTGTTTGCCGAGCTTTACGACGAGGTGTTGGCGGTGACCCAACAAGAGCTGGGGTGCCCAGTGGTGTTGCTGACGCCTTTTTACATTTCGCGCGACCGGTCGGGGCAGACATTGCAAAGCCAGGTGCTGGAATTGCTGCCGCGCTATATCGAGACAGTGGAGGCGTTGAGTGAAAAATACGGGACGCGGCTGGTGCGGTTACAGGAAGTTTTTGCGCAGCAGTTGGCGCATCGGGAGGCGGATGTGTTTTGTCCGGAACCGGTGCATCCGAATCGGGGAGGGCATCTGGTGATTGCGGAGGCACTGATGGGAGTATTGGGCGGCTAGGCGAGGTCCTAATACGCCCCCTTGATCCGCGCAAACCAGCTTCGCAGCGGGTCGTTCAATTCGCTCATATAGCTATCCATGCGTCCGATCAGATCCTGTCGCACGTCTTCGTAGGCGGGATCGCCGTAGCGATTGTCGAGCTGGTAGGGGTCCTCTGCCAGATCGTAGAGCTCGCCCGGGTCGCCGGAGTTGAAGGTAAACTGGTGGGTGCGGGTGCGGACCATGCGCTGGTTGGCGACGGTGAAGTGGCGGTCGAAGACGCAGTAGACTTCCTCGCGGCCGTTGCGGTAGGGCTTGCCTTCGATGGCGGGGAGAAAGGACTCGCCATCGAGAGCGTCGGGTACGGCGAGGCCGGCGGCGTCGAGGGCGGAGAGCATGATCTCCTGCAGGTAGACGAATTCGTTGCAGGCGGTGCCAGGGGCCTGGCATTCGGGATGGGCGATGACCAGGGGGATACGGTAGATCTCGTCGTACATGAATTCGCCCTTTTCGATCAGCCGGTGCGCGCCCATGCAGTCGCCATGGTCGGCGGTGTAGACGATGATCGTATTGTCCAGTACGCCGAGCTTTTCGAGGTGGGCGACGACGCGGCCGACCATGTCGTCGAGCAGGGTGCAGTGGCCGAAGTAGCGGGCGCCGATCTCTTGGAAGCCCTCCCAACCGTAGTCGCCAAGGCCCCACAACTTTTCGATCAACTGCTGGCGGTAGGGCTTGCCCGCGAAGGTCTCGGCGTAGCCGGGGTGCTCGGGGATATCCCTGGGGTCGTACAGCGAGAAGTAGGGCTCGGGGACCAGCGACGGACTGTGCGGGCCCCAGAAGTTGGCCCAGAGGAAGAAGGGCTCGTCGCCGCTGGCGAGCTGGTCGAGGACGCGGTTGGCCTCTTCGGCAACGAAGTATTCGATGCAGGACTCGACTGGCCCCTCGTGTAGCGCGAACATCTCCTGCGCCTGGTTGGAGGGATTGGTGCCAACGTAGCGGTGCGAGACCGCGGGCGGCGGGTCGAAGCCGCGTTCTTTGAGGTAGTCGGCGTAGGGGTTGTGGCCGCGCGGTTTGGCGCCGAACTGCAGGCCGGGCAGGAGATCGCTGCCAGGGAAGGCGTAGCCCATGAAATCTTGGCCGATAAAGCCGTAGCTGGAGGGGCCGGTTTCCTCATCGACGTGCCACTTGCCGGCATAGCCGCAGCGATAGCCGGCCTCGGCGAGGTAGTGGTTGACGCCCCGTATGCCCTCGTCGATGCACAGGCCATTGGCGGTGACGCCGTGTTTGTGCGGGTAGAGGCCGGTGTAGAAGGAGGCGCGGGCCGGCGAGCAGATGGCAGTGGGGGTAAAGGCTGCATCGAAACGCACCCCACGCGCGGCCAGGGCGTCGATATGGGGCGTCTTGCAGATGTCGTTGAGGCCGTAGCAGCTGACGGTGTCGAGGCGCTGCTGGTCGGACATCAGGACGACGACATTGGGGCGCTTGGACATGGGATTCCTCTTGCGTATGATCGGTTGCAGGTGGAAGGTTTACCCGTTGCCGAATACCGATATGATAACAATTTGCTGTTGCTGCAGTGCACAGCCCGTTTTATTGGTCCACTGAGTTTTTCTTGCTTAACGCGCCTCGCTGCGCAAATCGAGCCAGGCCATCTCCTGCTCACTGAGCTGTGTGTTAAGCGCCTCAATATTGGAGGCGATCTCATCGGCGTTCATCGCGCCGACCAGCGCGTGGATATTGAGCGGAAAACTCAGGACATAGGCGAGGGCAATCTGCGGCACGGTCAGGCCTTTTTCGCCGGCGAGTGCCCAGGCGCGGTCGAGGCGCTGAAAGTTTTCGGGGTAGTAGTAGGATTTGGGCATCGAGCCGTCGAACTGGTCGCGCACTTCCTCGGCGTTGGCACTGGTGATCTTGCCCGAGAAGAAGCCGCGGGCCACGCTAGACCAGGTGAACAGCGGCATGTTTTGGTCGGAGTACCACTGACGGGCGGCCGCCTGCGACGGCCCCGAGATCGACAAGCAGTCGGTCCAGGGCTCCTCAAACTGCTCGGCGAGGCTGAAGTTGGGGCTGGAGCAGACGAAGGGCACCATGTCGTGCTTGTCGGCGTATTCGTTGGCCTCCGCGAGGCGCTCGGGGGTCCAGTTGGAGCCGCCGAAGACGCGGATATTGCCTTTGGCGTGGTGCTCGTTGAGCTTTTCGACTATGGGACCGACCGGCACGGTGGGGTCGTCGCGGTGTAGCAGGTAGATGTCGATGTAGTCGCAGCGCAAGCGCACCAGCGAGTCGGCCATGTCGGCGTCGATATCGTAGGGCGTGACGCGGTTGCGGTCCTGATTGAGGTGGGCGCCCTTGCCGATGATAACCACCTCCTCGCGATTGCCGCGCGCCTCGGTCCACAGCCCGAGCATCCGGTCCACCTCGCCGCCGCCGTAGAGGTGGGCCGAGTCGTAGGCGTTAATGCCGGCGGCGAAGGCTGCGTCGAGCAGTGCAAAGCCCTCGTCCTTGTTGTTGCGGTTGAGCATGATGCAGCCCTGGACCAGCCGCGAGATGTTTTTTTCGATGCCTGGTATGGTGCTGTATTCCATCGTTGTGTTCCCTTCCTATTCCATGGGGTATTTCAGGCCGATCTGGGCGCGGATCTCATCGAGAATCCGCATCAGCGCCACCGTCTCGTCGAGCGGCATGACCGGGCTTTCCAATTCGCCGGCGGCGAGGCAGCGGGCGACTTCCCGTGCTTCGTAGTTGTAGCCATTGCCCTCTAGCACCAGTTCGACGCGCTCTTCGTGGCCATCGGCCTTGAGGGTGGCGCCTTCGCCCTTCCACCACGAGGGATCGAGAGCGATAGTGCCCTTACTGCCGGTGATACGGGCTTCGTGCGGGGTGCTGGCGCGCACGGCGCAGGAGAGCGTGGCGATGCCGCCGCCCGGGTAGCCAAGGACGACGCCGGTCTGCTCGTCGACGCCAGTCTCGCCCAGGTGCGCGGCGGCGGTGATGCGGTCGGGTTGTGCCCCGAGGACCATCGCCGCAAATGAGACCACGTAGATGCCGATATCGAGTAGCGCGCCGCCGCCCAGAGCGGGGCTGAAGAGACGGCCTTCGGGATTGACGTTGGCGCGGAAGCCGAAGTCGGCGCTGACGACTAGCGGCTCGCCGATGGCGTCTTCTGCAAGCCACTGGCGCACCTGGGCCATCACTGGCAGATAACGGCTCCACATTGCCTCCATCAGGAAGACGCCCTTGGTGCGCGCGACGGCGACGACGGCCTCGGCTTCCGCGGCGTTGATGGTAAAGGGTTTTTCGCACAGCACGGCTTTGCCGGCTTCGAGACAGAGTATCGAGGCGTCTTTGTGAAAAGGATGCGGCGTGGCGACGTAGATGGCGTCGATGTCGGGGTCGGCAACGAGGTCCTCGTACGAGGCGTGGCGGTTGGGGGCGCCGTACTGGTCGGCAAAGGCGTCGGCGCGCAGCTGGTCGCGCGAGCCGACGGCAATGAGTTGGCCGTCGGGGGCCGATTGCAGGCCCGCGGCGAATTTGTGGGCGATGCTGCCGGGGCCGAGGATGCCCCAGCGAACGGGTGCTGACATAGGATACTCCCAAAGTAGAACGAATGTCTGCAAAGCGGGCGTATAGTTTGGCAGTAAGTGCCGGTGGCGTCAAGCGGCGCCGGGGGATTTGAGCCAGTGTATACAGGCTCTGTTGTCGCGATTGGGGCGCAGTTCTATCCGGCGAATGCGCGGGCGTTCTGGAACAGCTTGAGCCACGGCCCCTCCTCGCCCCTCCACGCACCCGGCCGCCAGGAGAGCTGGACATTGCGGAAGACGCGCTCGGGATGGGGCATCATGATGGTGGCACGGCCGTCGGTGCTGGCGAGCGAGGTCAGGCCTGCGGGCGAACCGTTGGGGTTGAGCGGATAGCGGTCGGCGGGATTGCCGTGGTTGTCGACGTAGCGCAGACAGAGCTGGTTTTGCGCGCGGGCAGATGCGAAGTCGGCGTCGTTTTGGAATTCGACGCGGCCCTCGCCGTGGGCGACGGCGATCGGCAGGCGCGAGCCGGCCATGCCCTTGAGCAAGACCGAGGTGCTGTCGAGGACTTCGACAGTGATCAGGCGCGCTTCGAATTGCTCGGAGCGATTGCGCAAGAAGCGCGGCCAGTTGTCGGCGCCGGGGATCAGATCTTTGAGATGGGCGAGCATCTGACAGCCATTGCAGACACCGAGCGAAAAAGTATCGGGGCGGTGGAAGAATTCGGCGAACTGATCGCGGAGTTTGTCGTGGAAGAGGACCGAGCGCGCCCAGCCGGCGCCAGCGCCCAACACGTCGCCGTAGCTGAAGCCGCCGCAGGTGACCAGGCCGTGGAATTGGCTGAGATCGGTGCGGCCTGCGATGAGGTCGGTCATAGTCACATCTACGGCGTCGAAGCCGGCGGCGTCGAAGGCCGCGGCCATTTCTACTTGCCCGTTTACGCCTTGCTCTCTTAGGGCGGCGACTTTGGGGCGGACATCATTAATTATTGACGGCGCAGCTTCGTATGTCAGGTGGAAGTCGAAACCGGGGTCGTCGGCCCGCTGGATATGCTCGTATTCCTCGCGGGCGCAGTCGGGATTGTCGCGGTGCGCCTGCATGCGGTAGGTCAGTTCGGCCCAGGTGGCGTGGAGGTCGAGCACGGCGGCAGTGTAGATTTCGTCGTCGCCGCGGGTGATGCGCAATTGCAGATCTTCGTTGGGGGCACCGAGGACGTGGGTCGGCAAATCGCCGAAGGCCGCGCGGACGGTTTCTTCGGCGCTGGCGCGGTACTGGATCACCGCGCCGATTTCCTCCGCAAACAACGCGCCCAGCGAATCGTCGCCAAGTGCGGCGATGTCGAGATCGACGCCCAGGCGGCCGGCAAAGCACATTTCGGCGACAGTAGTGAAGAGGCCGCCGTCGGAGCGGTCGTGGTAGGCAAGAATGAGGTCGCGGGTGAGCAGGTGCTGCACCGCGTCGAAGAAGCGGCGCAGCGCACCGGGCTCGACATCGGGGATGTCGGGGCCGACCTGGTTGTAGGCCTGGGCCAGGCAGGAGCCGCCGAGGCGGTTTTTGCCCTGGCCGAGATCGACGAGTAGCAGGCGGGTGTCGTTGCCGCCCTTTAATTCGGGTGTTGCGGCGCGGCGGATGTCTGCCACCGGGGCGAAGGCCGAGACCACCAGGCTCAGTGGCGCGACAATCTTGTGGGCTTGCCCCTGTGTATCTTCCCATATCGCGCGCATCGAGAGCGAGTCTTTGCCGACCGGGATCGCAATGCCCAGCTCCGGGCAGAATTCCATGCCGACCGCCTGGACGGTGTCGTAGAGCGCGGCGTCCTCGCCGTCCTCGCCGCAGGCACACATCCAGTTGCCGGAGAGTTTGATATGGTGGATTTCGCCGATGGGGGCGGCGGCGATATTGGCGACCGCTTCGGCGATGGCCATGCGGCCCGAGGCCGGGGCGTCGACCAGCGCCAGCGGCGTGCGCTCGCCCATGGCCATCGCCGAGCCGGTGTGGCCTTTGAACGAGTGGCAGGTCATGGCGTAGTCGGCGACCGGGACCTGATAGGGGCCGACCATCTGGTCGCGGGCGATCAATCCGGTGACGGTGCGGTCGGCGATGGTGATGAGGAAGGTCTTGGCGGCGACGGCGGGGAAGCGCAGGACGCGCGCGACGGCGTCGGCGATGGCAACGCCGGGGAAGTCGAGCGCGGGGTGTTCGGTGGCGAGTCGAGTTACGTCGCGGAGCATTTTCGGCGGCTTGCCGAGCAAGACCGCGAGGTCGAGGTCGTCGATGGGCTTGTCGCCGAGCAGCGGGTCGCTGAGGTCGAGTTTGCCGTTGCCGGTGACCGCGCCGATGACCGCGTAGAGGCAGCGCTCGCGCGCGGCCAGCGCGGCGAAGCGATCGAGGTCGTCGCGGCCGACGACCAGCACGTAGCGCTCCTGCGCCTCGTTGCACCACAGCTGCATCGGACTCATGCCGGGGTCGTCGTTGTGGATAGCCCGCAGGTCGAAGCGCGCGCCGACGTCTTCGACCAGCTCGGGGCAGGCGTTGGAGAGGCCGCCGGCGCCGACGTCGTGGATGCTGAGGATGGGATTTTCTGCGCCCAGCGAGATGCAGCGGTTGATCAGCTCCTGGCAGCGGCGCTCCATCTCGGGGTTGTCGCGCTGGACCGAGGCGAAGTCGAGGTCTTCAGTGTTGGAGCCGGTGTCCATGCTGGAGGCGGCACCGCCGCCCAGACCGATGAGCATGGCCGGGCCGCCGAGCTGGATAACGTGATCGCCGGGCTGGGGCTCTTTCTTATCGACGTGCTCGTGGTCGATAAGGCCGACGCCGCCGGCGACCATGATCGGTTTGTGATAGCCGCGATAGCGCCCGGCGTGGACATCTTCTGTGGTGCGGAAGATGCCGAGGATATTGGGGCGGCCGAATTCGTTGCCGAAGGCCGCGCCGCCGATGGGCCCCTCGGTCATGATGTCGAGGGGCGTGGCCAGTCGCGCGGGAAATTCGGCGTGGTCCTTTTCCCAGGGCTGGGCAAAGCCGGGTACGCGCAAATGCGAGGTGAAGAATGCGCACAGGCCCGCCTGCGACCAGCCGCCGGTGCCGGCCGCGCCTTCGTCGCGGATTTCGCCACCGACGCCGGTGGAGGCTCCCGGATAGGGCGAGATGGCGGTCGGATGGTTGTGGGTTTCGACCTTGATGAGGACGTGGGTTTGCTGGTCGCTGTAGGCGTAGCGGTGCGCCGCGTCGGTGCGCGGGCGGAAGACGGGAGTGGCGTAGCCTTGCAGGATGCCCGAGTTGTCCGAATAGGCCTTGACCGTGCCCTGCGGGTGGGTGGCGTGGGTGTGGCGGATCATGTCGAAGAGCGAGTGCTCCTGGCGCTGGCCATCGACGATCCAGTCGGCGTTGAAGATCTTGTGGCGGCAGTGCTCGGAGTTGACGACTGAGAACATCATCAGCTCGACATCGGTCGGGTCGCGGCCCATGTCCTGGTAGGCGCTCAAAAAGTAGTCGATCTCGTCCTCGGCCAGCGCCAGGCCCATTGCGGCGTTGGCAGCGACAAGGGCGTCCCGCCCCTCGGCCAGCAGCCGGATGTGCGCCAGGGGTTGCGGCTCGACTTGGTGGAAGAGTGCGGACAGGTCTGCGACCGGGGCTTCGGTCATGCGGTCGTAGAGCAGCGGCAGGGCCGGGGTCGTAGCGGATGAGGTGGCGAAGTCGTAGAGGATGCCGCGCTCGACGCGGTGGACGAAGTCGAGACCGCAGTTTTTGAGAATATCGGTGGCCTTGGTCGACCAGGGCGAGGTGGTGCCCGGGCGCGGGCAGATCGCGACCTGGTTGTCACTGCGCGGCGGCAGGGGTTCGCTGACGTCGAGAATGTGTGCCAGACGGTCGCGCTCGGCGTCGGTAATGGGGCGATCGAGGAGCACGGCGTAGAGGTAGCGCGCTTGCAGGTCGGTGAGGTCGGGCAGAATCTCGCGGCAGCGCTCGAGGAGGGGGAGGCGGCGAAATTCGGAAAGGGCGCGGGGGCCAGCGAAGCTCAGCAGCATGGGGGGTGGGCTTTCGGCAAAGAGTGGTCGCATCGTCGTTGGGCTAATTTAGCCGGTGGCAAATCTGTGCTCAAGGAAAGGCCGATTAAAAATGGCAATGGGTCCTATAAGCAGGGTAAATACGCGCGATAAACATGGGTAATTTGCAAAGTTGTCTTTTGGCATAAATAGCAAAATTCACTATGTTTTATGAACTTAAATGCCCGCGGTGGCGATGGATAAAAAATCGGAGTAGACCCCATGCCTTCTTTCGACCCCCACAGCGAGAATGCCGAATATATAGAGGCGCTGTACCAGCAGTATTTGCGCGATCCGGATTCGCTGGCGGAGGAGTGGCGCTTCTTCTTCAAGGGCTTTGAGTATGGGTTTCTGCGCTCGGAAGAGGAAGCTCCGGCCGCCGACGGACCGGTCCATATGCCTCCCGGTGAGGAGCGCCGGCACCGGCAGCGCACCGACAAGGGCGTTCAAGCCATGGTGCAGGCCTATCGCCAACTGGGCCATTTTGTCGCCAAGCTCGACCCGCTGGGACACCATCGCGAGAGTTTGCCGCTATTGGAACTGTCGGAATTTGGGCTTTCCGAAGAAGACATGGACAAAGGCGTGGGCAATGCCGGATTCCTGGGTGAGGTGGACGGTTCGCTCAGGGGTCTACTGAGCAAGCTCAAGATGACCTACTGCCGGTCCATTGGCGTTGAGTACATGGACATTCCCGACAAGGCGCAGCGCAACTGGTTGCAGGAGCGGATCGAGCCGTGTCTCAACCAGCCGGGCTTGTCGGAGGAGGAGTCGCGCAATATTCTGGCGCGGCTGATGGCCGCCGCGGAATTCGAGCAGTTTTTGCATACGCGCTATGTTGGCCAGAAGCGCTTCTCGCTCGAGGGCGGCGAATCGCTGGTGCCGCTATTGGATGAGTTGGTGCGTACCGGCTCGGAACTGGGCGTTGACGAGGTGGTTATCGGCATGGCGCACCGCGGCCGGCTCAACGTGCTGGCGCACCTGCTGCACAAGCCCTACGAAAATATCCTCGCCGAGTTTGAGGGGGCGGACCTGAGCGACCGCGCCGACAACGAGGGCGATGTCAAATACCACAAGGGTTATTCCTACGACCACGTCACCGCAAAGGGCCGCAAAGTCCATCTCTCGCTCAGCTTCAATCCCAGCCACCTCGAGCTGGTAAATCCTGTAATCGAGGGTATCGTCTACGCCAAACAGGCCTATTTGCACGACGACGAGGGTCAGCGGGTCGTGCCGGTGCTGGTTCACGGCGAGGCCGCCTTCACCGGCCAGGGCATCGTCGCCGAGACGCTCAACCTCTCCGAGCTCAAGGGCTATCGCACCGGCGGTACCATCCACATTATCATCAACAATCAGCTGGGCTATACTGCCACGCCCGACGAGACGCGCTTTACCACCTATCCGTCCGATGTGGCCCGGCAGATCCAGGCGCCGGTCTTCCATGTCAACGCCGACGACCCCGAGGCGGTGGTGCACGCGGCGCGGATGGCGATGGAGTTTCGCAACCGCTTCAAGGTCGATGTGATTATCGATATGTGGTGCTATCGCCGCTTCGGTCACAACGAGGCCGACGACCCGACGCTGACCCAGCCGCTGATGTACAAGCAGATCGCCAAGCACCCGACGATCCTCCATCTCTATGCCTTCCAACTCATCGCGCAGGGCAAGGTGTCGCAGGAGGAGGTCGAAGAGATACGGGCGCGGATTCGCAACCGGCTCGATGAGGCGCAGGAGATCGCGCGCAGGCTGCAGGTGCAGCCGCATTCTTCGACCTTCGGCGGCGTATGGCAGGGGCTGACCTGGGCGACCGAGGACTGGAGTGCGCACACCGCGGTCGATGCCACGACGCTTGGTCAAGTAGTCGAGCGGGCGACGAAAGTGCCCGAGGATTTCGCGCTGCACCGCACGCTGCAGCGGATTGTCAAGGCGCGCCGCGCGATGGCCGCGGGCGAGGAGCCGGTCGATTGGGGCTGTGCCGAGATGATGGCTTTCGGGTCGCTTTTGATGGAGGGCGTGCCGGTGCGGTTGACCGGCCAGGATAGCCAGCGCGGCACCTTCGCCCACCGCCACGCTGCCTGGCACGATGTCGAAACCGGCGCGGTCCATATTCCGCTGCAGCACCTGTCGCGCGACCAGGCCGAGTTTTCGGTAATCAACTCGATGCTGTCGGAACTGGCGGTACTCGGCTTCGAATACGGGATCAGCGCCGCAGATCCCAGGCGGCTGGTTTTATGGGAAGCGCAGTTTGGGGATTTCGTCAACGGCGCGCAGATGATCATCGACCAGTTCCTGTCCAGCGCCGAGGCCAAGTGGCAGCGGATGTGCGGCCTGGTGCTGTTGCTGCCACATGGCTACGAGGGCATGGGGCCGGAGCATTCGAGCGCGCGGCTGGAGCGCTTTCTGCAGTTGTGCGCCAAGAACAACATGCAGGTGGCCTATCCGACCACTCCGGCGCAGGTCTTCCATCTTATGCGGCGGCAGGTCCGCCGCAATTTCCGCAAGCCGCTGGTGGTGATGACGCCCAAAAGCCTGTTGCGCCACAAGCTCTGCGTATCGCCGCTGGAGGATTTTATCGACGGCACCTTCCAGCGGGTCATCGACGATCAGGGGGTTGGCGAACCGGCGACGGTGCGGCGGGTGGTGCTGTGCACGGGTAAGATCTACTACGATCTTTTGGCCGCCCGCCTCGAGCAGGAGGCTACACAGGGCGTGGCGCTGGTGCGGATCGAGGAATTGTATCCCTTCCCAGAGGAGGAGTTGCGGGCGGTGTTTGCCCGCTATCCCGCAGTCGAGCAAGTCTACTGGGTGCAGGAAGAATCGCAGAATATGGGGGCCTGGCACTTCGCGCGTCCCTATCTCGACGAATTGCTGCCCGCCAATTCCGACCTGGGCTACGTCGGTCGCGACGAGGCGGCGAGCCCGGCGACCGGCTCGGGCAAGGTCCACCAGTCGGAGCAGCAGGAAATCGTCGATCAGGCGCTCGACTTGCGCAGTCAGGAAGTGGTGTTGCGAACCGTGGGACAGGCCGTATCCGGGCAGGCGTCCGGCTGAACGACAGGAGCGAGACGGCATGGCGTTAGACGTAGAAATTCCGGGCATGGGGGAGTCGGTCAGCGAGGTGATTCTCATCGAATGGCTCAAAGACGACGGCGAGCGCGTCGAGCGCGACGAGCCGATATGCGTCCTCGAGACCGACAAGGCCAATGTGGATCTGCCCTCGCCGGCCAGCGGCACGCTCAAGCACTTGCAGGCGCTGGAGACCACGCTGGAGATCGGTGCGGTGATCGCGCAGATAGAAGAGGGTGCCGCGCCGTCTGCGCCCACGGCGCAAGGAGACGTATCCTCGCCGCCGGCTCCCGCGGTGCAGGAAGAAGCACCTGCTCCCCCGGTTGCGGCTGCTGCGGCCTCCGAGGCGGCGGCAGAGGAAAAATCCGATGCGCTGAGTCCGGCGGTGCGCAAGCTGGTCGAGGAGCACGGGCTGGACCCGGCCGCGATGGTCGGCAGCGGCAAGGACGGGCGGCTGACCAAGCAGGATGTGTTGGCGCATATCGAGGCGGCCAAGCCCGCGCAAGCGCCGCCTGCTGAAGCCCAGATTACAGCACCGCCGAGCCCGCCTGCCGCCCCCGAATCCGCCGAGGACGGCATCCGCCGCGAGCCGATGAGCCGGATTCGCCAGCGCATCGCGCAGCACCTGGTTGGCGCCCAGCACAACGCGGCGATGCTGACGACCTTCAACGAGGTTGATATGAGCGGGGTGATGGCGCTGCGGGCCAAATACAAGGAGCGCTTTTCCGAGGTCCACGGGATATCGCTGGGGCTGATGTCGTTTTTCTCGCGGGCGGTGGTGCTGGCACTGGGCGAGTTTCCGGCGGTCAACGCGCAGATCGACGGGACCGACATTGTCTACCACGACTTCGTCAATCTCGGGATTGCGGTGAGCACCGAGCGCGGGTTGCTGGTGCCGGTTTTGCGCCGTGCCGAGCGGATGTCGATGGCGGGGATCGAGTCCGAGATCAAGCGGTTGGCGTTGGGGGCGCGCGACAACAAACTGGCGCTGGACGAGTTGAGCGGCGGGACCTTTACGATTACCAATGGCGGGGTGTTTGGGTCGCTGTTGTCGACGCCGATTTTGAATGCGCCGCAGAGTGGGATTCTGGGGATGCATACCATACAACAGCGGCCGGTGGCGGTGGACGGGGAGGTGGTGATTCGGCCGATGATGTACGTGGCGTTGTCGTATGACCACCGGTTGGTGGATGGGCAGCAGTCGGTGTCGTTCTTGGTGCGGGTGAAGGAGTTGGTGGAGGATCCGGCGCGGTTGATGTTGGAGGTGTAGCGGGGCGTGTGTATTGGGATCGAGGGGACTCCCCTTACTCATTATCGCCCTGTTGTCCTGCGGGGCTCCGAGGAGAATTTTCCGATTTTGCTGTCCTGCAAAATCGAAAAATCAATCCGTTCAGGGAGTCACCTCGACCCCTATCGGTTCTGCTCCAAGAAAATATAAAAAAGGAAAAAGCGTGAGTGATTCTGCGTTTGATCTGGTGATTATTGGGGCTGGTCCGGGCGGTTATGTGGCGGCGGCGAAGGCGGCTGAGTTGGGGATGAAGGTGGCTTGTATTGATAAGAGCTATTTGGGGGGGACTTGTTTGAATGTGGGGTGTATTCCCAGTAAGGCGCTATTGGCGTCGAGTGAGCTGTTCTATAAGGCCAAGAAGGGGCTGACGCATCACGGCATTGGTCTGGGTGAGGTCGGGCTGGATCTGGACGCGATGATGGGGCGTAAGGATAAGATCGTGTCGACGATGACCAAGGGGATTGAGGGGTTATTCAAGGCGCATGACGTGAGCTATTTCGATGGGATGGGGAAGGTTGAGGCGCCGGGCAGGGTTTCGGTGAACGGGGAGCAGGTACTGGCGGCGCAGAATATTCTGCTGGCGACGGGGAGCGCGCCGGCGGAGTTGCCGCATTTGCCCTTTGATGGGGAGCGGATCATCAGTTCGACCGAGGCGCTGGCGTTGGAGCACGTGCCGCGGCGGTTGGTGGTGGTCGGTGGAGGGGCGATTGGGTTGGAGATGGGGTCAGTGTGGGCGCGTTTGGGGGCGGAGGTGCTGGTGGTGGAGTTTATGGAGCAGATTTTGCCGGGGATGGATGGCGAGATGGCGGGGCAATTGGGGCGTTTGCTCAAGCGGCAGGGCGTGGAGTGTCGGACCGGAGCCAGTGCGCAGGGGGCGGAGATTGAGGGCGACAAAATAAAGTTGACGGTGCAGAGGGGGGACGAGGAAGTGGTCGAGGAATGTGATCTGGTGCTAGTGGCGGTGGGGCGGCGGCCCTATAGTGAAGGTTTGGGGTTGGAGGAGGTGGGAGTGGAGATTGACCAACGGGGTCAGGTGGTAGTGGACGAGTATTGGCGGACCAATATTGACGGGATCTGGGCGATTGGCGATTTGATCTCGGGGCCGATGCTGGCGCACAAGGCCGAGGTCGAGGGGGTGGCGGNGGTCGAGCGGATGGCAGGNAAGGCCGGATTGGTCAATTACGGGGCGATTCCGGCGGTTGTCTACACCCATCCAGAATTGGCNTCGGTGGGGTTGAGCGAAGAGGGGGCGAAGGATGCCGGGCGCGCGGTGGCGGTGGGCAAGTNTCAATTNCGCGCCAATGCCCGGGCGCACAGTATGGACGAGATCGACGGGCTGGTCAAGATCGTCGCCGATGCGGATACGGATGAGTTACTGGGGATGCATATTTTGGGGCCACAGGCTTCGCACCTGATTGCCGAAGGAGTGCTGGCGCTGGAATTTAGGGCCAGCGCTGAGGATGTGGCGCGGACGGTGCATGCGCATCCGTCGCTGGCGGAGGTGGTCAAGGAGGCGGCGTGGGCGGTAGCCGAATAGAGAGTTGGCACCACTATCTAAGCAAGTCGTTTGTAGACTTCATTTTGACGCCAATGCCGAGATTATTGATTGGTGCTACCGATTTTTGCAGGCAAAAGTAAATGAGGATTTATCGTCGAAATTATCACGCCGTCTATCGCCATCGCTACTATCGAATGGAGATTCGGGCCTGGTGTATATCTGAGCGAATGTGCGCAAGCGTCGCTTGAAGGAAAATCAGACTTTAGCCGGGCCCGGGAGCGAAGAGCTTCCGGGCTTTTCCGTACAGTAGCGTACGCTTTGTATATCGCCAGCGGTGAATTCTTGCGCATGAGGATTGGCACGCTGCCGGTGCGAGCACTCAACCGCACGCAGTAGGTCGGTAAAATAACCATTGCGAACGATTCATTCCCACGCATCAAGTGAAAGGACGCCATGGCTGCAAGAGAGGAGTTGACGCACGAAGAATTAGAAGAGGGCGGGGTGTTGGCCCTGGACTTTGGCAAGTTAGAGAAGGTCGCCGCCTGCGGGCAGGATCTGGTGCCGGTGGCGGTGCAAGACGCCGACAGCGGCGAGGTGTTGATCGTGGCTTATGCCAACGCAGAGGCGCTCGAGTACACCCGGCGCGAGGGCGTCGCTGCGTTCTGGAGTACTTCGCGCAATGAATTGTGGGTCAAGGGCGCGACCTCGGGCGATGTGCTGGAAATAGTCGAGATTCGGGTCAATTGCGAGCAGAATTCGCTACTCTACCGCGTGCGCTACAAGGGGCAGGGCGCCTGCCATACCCAAGACGAGACGGGTCGCTCGCGCGCGGGGTGCTATTACCGGCGGCTCGTCGGCGATGGACTTGCACCCGTCTAAAGGAGACTGCGATGTACGGGATTCCCGCCGAATATTATGACGTGGCCTACAGCAGCAAGAATTACGAGCGCGAGGCGCACGTGATAAGGCGGCTTATCGGCGAGCGGCGTCCCGGGGCACAAGCCCTACTCAACCTGGCTTGTGGCACGGGCGCGCACGATTTGCACCTGAGCCGCTACTACGAGATCGACGGGTTGGATCTCAACGCGGATTACCTCGCGCGGGCGCGCGAGCGCAATCCGCGGGGCCAATACCATGAGGCCGATATGCGCGACTTCGCCCTCGACCGGATGTACGACGCGATTCTTTGTTTGTTCAGTTCTATCGGCTACGCGCGGACGCTCGACAATGTGCGCAAGACGCTGGTCTGCTGCCGCGACCACCTGGTCGCGGGGGGTCTGTTACTTATCGAGCCGTGGTTGACACCGGAGCAGTGGCAGCCGGGGCAAGTACACGTACTCAACGCCGAGCGCGATGGCATCAAGGTTTGCCGTATGGGCTACTCCGCGCTGCAGGGGGCCGTCTCGCTCAACCCCTGCCAATATCTGGTCGGCACCGAACACGGCGTCGAGCGCTATGAAGAGACGCACGAGATGGGCCTATTTACGGTAGGGGAAATGCACGAGGCCTTCGCTGCAGCGGACCTGGCGGTGGAATACGATCCCGCAGGACTCATTGGCCGAGGCTTGTATATCGGTGGCAAGAAGGACTGAAATAGACGGGATGCCTGGTGTTTTGCGGTTCGGGCCGTCGGCGCTTTCCATTGATCGGCCCAGGCGATATGTTTAAATAGAACATTGCCGAGGAGGAGTCGATAGGCAAAATGGCTTTATGCATTCGGACGGGACGCTCTCCTGCGGGGACTAGCTGCGGGAGATCATCCGGCGGATCGCCGCGCGGGTATAGAGGGAGCCAGAAGCGGGCGCGGTGCGGATCGACTGTAGCGCCGATATAAGGGAAGTGGACGGACGGCCTCTGCCAAGCGGGGGCGCATACCGGGTTTGACGGACAATCCCCGGCTCAAGCGAATGGATCTATAAAGGAGAGTTGTCATGCGCGTATACGATTTTGGCAGCGGACGCACCGATCCCGGCTCTTTTCCCACCGAGGAGTTGGCCGCGGCGGCCCGGGAGGCCGTGCGCGAAATCGGCCCTGAGCTGTGCCTCTATCCGGGAGATATGGGCCACCAGGGCCTGCGCGAGATCATGGCCGCGCGCGAGTCTGAGCGCGAAGGGGTGGACGTGTCGCCCGACCACATTTCGCTGATGAACGGCTCGATGCAGGCAGTGACGCTAGTGGCCGAAGCGCTGATGCAGGGAGTGGGCGATATTGTCGTTACCGAGGAGCTGACCTATTCGGGGACCATCGGCGCCTACCAGAATCTGGGTGTCGAACTGGTGGGGGTACCGCTCGACGAACACGGTATGCGCACCGACGCCCTGGCCGACACGCTGGAGGATTTGCACCGCAAGGGCACGCCGCCGCGCTTTATCTACACCCTGGCGACTTACCAGAACCCCACCGGGTCGATGATGCCCAGAGCGCGGCGGCTCGAGCTGTTGGAGGTGGCGCGGCGCTACGACGCGGTCGTCGTCGACGACAACTGCTACGGCGACGTGCATTTCGAGGGCGCGAAGGAGCCGTCGCTCTACGCGCTCGACGACAGCCCCAATATCATCTATATCTGCTCGCTGTCGAAGATTTTGGGGCCGGGGGTGCGCGTGGGCTATGTCGTGGCGCGGCCACCGATGCTCGGTCGCCTGCTCGATCGCCGCTTCGATGGGGGCAATAGCCTGCTGGCGTCCTCGATCTGCGCCCACTATTTCCGCGACCGGCTNTGGGACCACATTGAGCGTAACAACGCGATTCTCAANGAGAAGCGCGACGCGGTCTTTACCGGGTTGGAGCAGAGCGTCGGCGATANCTGCACCTGGTCGCGACCGGTGGGTGGNCTGTTTATCTGGGTGGAGTTTCCCGACGATGTCGATCGCGACAAACTGATGGCGCTGTGCGCCGAGCGCAATATTATGGTCGCGCGCGGTCAGGGCTTCCACATTCATCGNGAGGACGTTCCCGCCATCCGCCTGGCTTTCGGNTACGCGGCATTGGAGGATATACAGGAGGGCGTGCCGCTTTTGGGCGAGTGCATCCACATGGCGCGGGCACCGGCGCCGGTGATGGCCTGATGCCCCTGCCCGAAATCGCCCTGGCCCAGATGGAGGTGCGGCCTGGGCGGCCCGATCTCAATGTCGGGCGGATGCTGAAACTGATTGANGAGGGGCGGGAGGCAGGGGCGGAGGTCGTTGTTTTCTCCGAGCTNTGCATCAGTGGTTATATTCTCGGCGATCTGTGGGAAATCGACGCGCTGGTCGAGGATTTNGCTGCGTGTAGCAACGAGATTCGGCAGGCTAGCGCGGGGATGACGGTGGTCTTCGGCAATGTGGCCATCGATCGCGCGCGGATCGGCCAGGACGGGCGCCTGCGCAAATACAACGCCGTCTGCGTGTGTTCGGACGAGGCCTTTGTCGCGCGCGCGGAGGTGCCTGCGGGTTTGCCCGACGGCGTGCATCCCAAGACCTTNCATCCCAACTATCGTTTTTTTGACGACGACCGTCACTTCTTCTCGCTCAGGCAACTGGCCGAGGCCGAGGGGCGGTCGCTCGACGACTGGCTACATCCCTACGAAGTAAAGCTCCGCGACGGACAGGCCTTTCGCTTCGGGGTGCAGCTGTGCGAGGATATGTGGTGCCAGGACTACTGCCGTGNGGGAGAGGTGCTCGACACGCTGGCGGTCTACCACGAACGCGGCGCCGAGGCCGTCTTTAATCTGTCTTCGTCGCCGTGGACCTGGCAGAAGAACGACAAGCGCAACCGGGTAGTGCGNGAGATCCTGGCGCACTCGCCGCTGCCCTTCTTCTACGTCAATCAGGTCGGCGCCCAGAACAATGGCAAGAATATCATCGTCTTCGATGGCGACAGCACCGCCTACGCCGCCGACGGCGAGATCGTCCGCCGCGCCGAGCCGTGGCGCGAGCAGTTGCTACTGACCTGCGGCGGGGGTNGGGTCGCCGCGCCACAGGACGAGGTCGCAGCGCAATTCAATGGCATTGTCACCGGCCTGCGGCACCTCGACCATCTGCGCGGAACGGAGAACAAATTCCTCATCGCCGCTAGCGGCGGAGTCGATTCGAGCGTAGTGGTCTGTCTGCTGGAGCGGGCCTTCGGTCCCGAGCGGGTCTTCGCGGTCAATATGCCGACGCGCTTCAACGCCGCGATCACCCAGGACAACGCGCGGGACCTGTGCGCTGCCCTGGGCGTCGATTATCTCAGCTGCCCGATCGAGGAACTCTACGCGGGGGTGTCGGCGCTGGTCAAGGGTGTGCAATTCACAACGGGCCCCGGCGAGTACACCCGACTCGTCGATGAGAATCTCCAGGCGCGGATCCGCTTCGCCGACGTGCTATCGGGACTGGCCGCCAAATACGGGCTGGTCTTTACCTCTAATGGCAACAAGACCGAGGTTGCCCTCGGTTATGCCACGCTCTATGGCGATGTCAGCGGCGCGGTGGCCCCGATCGCCGACCTCTACAAGACCGAGGTCTTCGCCCTGGCGCGCTATCTCAACGACGAGGTCTACAGCCGCGAAGTGGTGCCGGAGAACCTGCTCAACGGCGAGGTCGTGCCCAGCGCCGAGCTCTCTGCCGCGCAGGACGTGACCAGGGGGCTGGGTGACCCGATAAAATACGGTTACCACGACGCAGTGCTGCGGCAAATGATCGAATACCGGCGCCATCCGGTCGATTTTTTGCAGTGGTACAGCGATGGGGTTTTGCTGGAGTGGTTGGGGTGGGAGGATGCCGAGCGTTTCGCCGGCTACTTTCCCGACGCGGACAGCTGGATCGAGGATCTAGAGTGGATCGAACGCCAGTTGCGCATAAACTATTTCAAGCGAATCCAGGCGCCACCGGTTAT
This sequence comes from Gemmatimonadota bacterium, assembly GCA_002724215.1. GTDB lineage: Bacteria > Latescibacterota > UBA2968 > UBA8231 > UBA8231. The sequence continues at coordinate 30,973 of PBOD01000088.1, forward strand.
CGTCTTGAGCAAGCGGGCGTTCGGCTTCGATTTGCGCGAGACGCAATGGCCCGCTTATGCGCCGCGGCGCTATGCGGCGTTGAAAGCGGAAATACTGGGTAGCTGAAAAAAGAAAAGCGCCGCTGCCAGTGGGCAGCGGCGCTTTTCTTTTCAGGCGAAGGTAGCAACGACTAACGCTTCTTAGCAGCGGCTTTCTTCTTGGCCGGGGCCTTTTTCTTAGCAGCGGCTTTCTTCTTGGCCGGNGCCTTTTTCTTAGCAGCGGCTTTCTTCTTGGCCGGAGCCTTTTTCTTAGCAGCGGCTTTCTTCTTAGCCGGAGCCTTCTTCTTGGCTTTTGCTTTGGCCATTGAATCTTCTCCTCTTTAGGAAGTTTAAAGGGCCAAGTGTCGCAACTTTTGCGGGATTTTCTGCTGTTTTTTCCGCCTCGATTTCCAAAATAAGTATAATGAAATTATATGGCAAGCAGAATTGTTTGTTCAATATCAATTGGTGGAAAGCGAGGCGCGTGGTGATTATATTGCAATGCAAAAATACAACGGAAAGGCAAACGCACATGAAAATCTGTCTCGCTGGTGAAGGTGCTCAGGGCATTACCCACGCCGACGCATTGCAAAATATTGAGGGCATCGAGATCGCCACGCTGGCCGGCGGCATAGCCGCCGACGCCGAGGCCTTTGCCGCTGAGCGCGGCATTCCGCATTGGTCGTTGGATCTGGAAGAATGCCTGGCTCGCGACGGGGTCGAGGCGGTTATCCTGACCACGCCAAACCAGATCCACTGCCAGCAGACCGAACTGGCGCTGGGCATGGGCAAGCACGTGCTGGTGGAAATACCGATGGGGATATCGCTGGCGGAGTCGCGGCGCATCGCCGAGTTGGAAGAGCAAACGGGGCTGGTCTGCATGGTGTGCCACACGCAGCGCTACGGCAACGTCTACCGCGAAGTGCGGCGGCGGGTGCAAGCGGGTGAATTGACATTGCACCATATCGTGCAGCAGACCTACTTCTTCCGCCGCACCAACGAGAATCGATTCGGCAAGAAGCGGACCTGGGTCGATGATCTGTTGTGGCACCAGGCCTGCCATATGGTCGATATGTGCTACTGGCTATTGGACGACCCCGCGCTGGAGGCCTGGGGACAGGCCGGGCCTTTGCATCCCGAATTGGGAATTCCCATGGATCTGACAATCGGGATGCGGGCCCAAAGTGGCGCGCTAGTGAGCGCGGCGCAGTCGTTCAATAACTACGGGCCGATCCACAGCGAATACCGCTTTATCGGGGAAGAGGCGACGTTGCTGTCGAATGGGGCCGGGCTGAGCGATCACGCGGGCAATGATATTGAATTACCCGCCGGCGGTGGGGTCGATGATCAGGACCGCGAGTTTTTCGCGGCCATCGCCGAGGGGCGCCAGCCGTTGACCAGTTGCCGGGCCTGTCTACCGACGATGGAGATCCTCGACCGCATCCAGCAGTCGATTGACGATTAGGAGATTTCTAGCAGGGCTTCTCGCCCAGCCAGAGCGTGGCCCTGGTGCAGGAGGTCTTCGAGGGTGGTTTCGGCCAGGACTCGATCGACCGCCTGTTGCACCTGGTCCCACAGCGCGCGGACCGAGCAGGCGGCGGGCGAGTGCGTGCAATTGTCCGCGCTGCCGGCGAAGTGGTCGCAAAACTGGTCGTCGTAGAGGCGCCCACCGAGCACGGCCAGCGCGTCGGCGACGGCGATTTCGCTCGCCGGCTTGGCGAGCGTATAGCCGCCGTGCTGGCCGCGGGCACTGGCGACGATACCACCCTGGCGCAGGATGCGTAGCAGTTTGGCGGTATTGTGGTGGGTGATGCCCTCGGCCTGGCTGATCTCGGGGATCGCCAGGCTTGCGCCGGGCGTCTGGCGGGCCAACTGCAGCAGGCAACGCAGGCCGTATTCTTCCTGTGCGCTGAGTTTCATCTCACATCATGCCCAGTTCGAGTTTGGCCCCTTCGGACATCATGTCCGTGGTCCAGGGTGGGTCCCAGACGACCTCGACAGTACAACTGTTGATCTCCTCGACCTGGGCCTTGATCTTGTGCTCGACCTCCGGGGGCAGGGTGCCGGCCACCGGGCAGGCGGGCGAAGTCAGGGTCATCGTCACCTGCACATCTTTGGTTTCGCTGACTTCGACTTCGTAGATCAGGCCCATCGAGAAGATGTCGACGGGTATTTCAGGGTCGTAGCAGGTCTTGATCACTGCGACTACTTTGCCCTCGATAGACTCGGGCGCGAATTCCTTCTCGTGCAATAGTTCCATTGGTCGTCCCTATTCGGTGGATACGGGGGCCTGGTCCTCATCGACGGCCGCCTTCATGGTATGCCAGGCCAGGGTTGCGCACTTGACGCGCATGGGAAACTCCCGCACCCCGGCGAAGACCGCCATCTTGCCCAGGGATTGGTCGTCGACCGGGGCGTCGACCTCGGCAGTGACCATCTCTTGGAATTTCTCGAACATCGCGACCGCCTCGGGTACGGGCTTGCCTTTGAGCGCGGCAGTCATCAGCGAGGCCGAGGCCTTGGAGATGGCGCAGCCCGAGCCCTCGAAGCTGATGTCGGCGATGGTGTCGCCAGCGACGTGCAAATAGACGTGCAGGTGGTCGCCGCACAGGGGGTTGTAGCCTTCCCGGACGCGGTTGGCCGCGTCGATCTTGCCGAAGTTGCGCGGGTTTTTGTTGTGGTCGAGGATGATCTGCTGGTAGAGTTCGCGAAGCTCGGTCATTACTGAAAAACCTCGTTGGCTTTGTGTAGCGCGCGGACCAGGGCATCGATCTCGTCGCGGGTGTTGTAAAAGGCCAGGGAGGCGCGCACCGTGGCCGGGACCTGAAAAAACTGCATGGTCGGTTGGGCGCAGTGGTGGCCGGCGCGCACGGCGATGCCCTCGGTGTCGAGGATGGTGCCGATGTCGTGCGGGTGGATCTCACCGAGGGTAAAGGAGACTACGGCGACCTTGTTACGGGCGGTGCCAATCAGCCGCAGGCCCGGGATTTCTTGCAAGGCCTCGTGGGCGTAGGTGGTGAGGTCTTTTTCGTAGGCGGCGATATTTTCGCGGCCGATCGAGTTGACGTAGTCGATGGCGGCCTCTAGGCCGATGCCGCCGGCGATATGGGGGGTGCCGGCCTCGAAGCGCATCGGTGGGGGGGCGTAGGTCGTGCCTGCGAAGCTGACCCGCTCGATCATCGAGCCGCCGCCCTCCCAGGGCGGCATATCCTGTAACAGGGCTTTTTTGCCGTAGAGCACGCCGACGCCGGTGGGGCCGAAGATCTTGTGGCCGGAAAAGGCGTAGAAGTCGCAGTCGAGGTCCTGCACATCGACCGGCAGGTGGGGCACGCCCTGGGCGCCGTCGACGACGACGACGGCGCCGTGTTCATGCGCTTTGGCGGCAATCTCTTTGATCGGGAGAATTGTGCCGAGCGAATTGGAGGCGTGGGTGATGGCGACGATTTTACTGCGCTCGGAAAGCAATTTTTCGAATTCGTCGAAGAGGAATTCGCCCGTTTCGTCGATGGGGGCGACCTTGACCGTGGCGCCCTTTTCTTCGGCGAGCATCTGCCAGGGGACGATATTGGAGTGGTGCTCGATGTGTGAAACGACAATCTCATCTCCGGCGCCGATATGGCGACGGCCATAGCTCTGGGCGACGAGGTTGATGGCCTCGGTGGTGCCTCGCACGAAGATGATCTCGGCGTTTTCGGCGGCGTTGACAAATTGGCCGATGCGCCCGCGCGCCCGCTCGTAGGCAAAGGTCGCCTGCTGGCTGAGGAAGTGGACGCCGCGATGGATATTGGCGTTTTCGGCGGCGTAGAAACGCTGCATGGCGTAGATGACGGTCAGCGGCTTCTGGGTAGTGGCGCCATTGTCGAAATAGGCCAGCTTCTTGTCGCGGACTTTCTCGTTGAGTACGGGGAAGTCGCGGCGGATCTTGGCGATGTCGATTATGGGGGCTGTAGCCGGCCGGTCTGCCAGGGCGGTCATGGTGCGGTGCCCGTAGCTTGGTCGAGGCGCTGGGCAACCAGCCGGTCGAGTTCTTCGCGCAGTGGGTTGAGCCGCACGCGGTCGAGGACCTCGCCGGCGAAAGCCCGGGTCAGCACGCGGACAGCCTCGCGGTGGCCGATCCCGCGCGAGCGCAAGTAGAATAACGCGTCTGCGTCGAGCTGGCCGATGGTGGCGCCGTGCGAGCACTTGACGTCGTCGGCGTAGATCTCGAGTTGGGGCTTGGTGTCGATGCGCGCGTCGTCGGAGAGCAGCAAGTTCTGGTTGGACTGGTAGGCGTCGGTCTTTTGTGCGGCCTGGTGCACGTGGATCTTGCCGCGAAAGACACCGCTCGACTCGCCGCCGAGAATGCCCTTGTAGAACTCGTGACTCTGGCAGTGCGGCTGGGCGTGCTCGATAAGCGTATGATTATCGACGTGCTGGTTGCCGTCTTCGACGTAAAGGCCGTTGAGGGTCGAGTCTACGGCCTCGCCCGCGAGCAGGGTGTGCACGTGGTTGCGGCTCAGCTGGCCCCCGAGCGTTATCGCAGTCGAGCGGAAGCGGGCGGCGCGCTCCTCACGCACGTGGGTGGCGGAGATGTGAAAGGCGGCATCGCCCTCGCGCTGGACGCGGTAGTGGTCGATCGCGGCGTTCTCACCGACGCTTATTTCGCTGACGGCATTGGTCAGGTAGGCGGCTCCGCCCGGGCCGGCGTAGCTCTCGACAACGGTTGCTGCGGCGTGGGCGTCGGCGACTACGAGCACGCGCGGATGGCTGACGGTATTGGGGCGGCCGGTGGACAAAAAGAGCAGGTGCAGTGGCTGCGCCAGTGCGGTTTTGGGCGGCAGGTAGACCAGCGCGCCGTCTTGGAGGAAGGCGGTGTTGAGCGCGGTAAAAGCCACGTTCTCGGTGGCCGCCTGCCGACCCAGGTGTGCGGCCACCAGATCGGCGTCGGCGTCACTGGCCGCGCGCAGGCTCTTGACCAGGGCGCCAGCGGGCAGTGCATCGAGTTGCGATAGCTCCGGGGCGTAGTGGCCGTCGACGAAGACCAGACCCGCCAGTCCATAGCGGAAAGGGGCGACGGTTTCTTCACCGGGCGGATTTGGCTCGGGCGCCAGCTCGAAGTCGATGGCGGCGAGCGGTGCGACGCTGGTGAAGCGCCATTCCTCGTCGCTGGTAGTGGGTAAGCCGGCGGCGGCGAAGTGGCCTATGCCGGTGTGGCGCAAGCCGTGCAGTGCGCCGTCGGCGCCGCCATTGAGGCTCTGTTCGAATGCGGCAAAGCGTTGCTGGTACCAGTCGCTCATGCGGTTACGCCCTCTTGCTTGACCCAGTCGTAACCCTTTTCCTCCAGCTCGAGCGCGAGATCCTTATCGCCGGATTTGACGATGCGCCCCTGATAGAGCACGTGGACGCGGTCGGGGACGATATAGTCGAGCAGGCGCTGGTAGTGGGTGACGACGACCACGGCCTTGTCGGGCGAGTGGAGTTTGTTGACGCCATTGGCGACGATGCGCAGCGCGTCGATATCGAGGCCGGAGTCGGTCTCATCGAGAATAGACAACGCCGGCTCGAGCACGGCCATCTGCAAAATCTCGTGGCGCTTCTTCTCGCCGCCGGAGAAGCCCTCGTTGACCGGGCGCTTGAGGAAATTCTCGTCCATCTCGACCAGCGCTAGTTTCTCGCGGATCAGCGCCAGGAAATCCATTGCGTCCAGCTCCTCCTCGCCGCGGTATTTGCGGATTTCGTTGTAGCCGGTGCGCAGGAAGTAGGTGGAGTTGACGCCGGGGATTTCGACCGGGTACTGGAAGGCGAGGAATACGCCTGCGCGGGCGCGGTCTTCTGGGTCGAGATCGAGCAGGTTCTGGTCTTTGTAGGTGACCGAGCCGTCGGTGACTTCGTAGCCGTCGCGGCCGGCGAGGACAGCGGCGAGGGTGCTCTTGCCGGAGCCGTTGGGCCCCATGATGGCGTGGATCTCACCGGCGTTAATTTCGAGGTCGACGCCGCGGAGGATTTCGGTGTCTTCGACGCGGGCGTGTAGATTTGCGATTTTGAGCATCTTTTTCCTTGTCGTGTATTTCAGCCGACACTGCCTTCGAGGCTGATGCCGAGGAGCTTTTGCGCCTCGACCGCGAATTCCATCGGCAACTCGGCGAGGACTTCCTTGCAGAAGCCGTTGACGATCATCGAGACGGCGTCTTCGGTGGAGAGGCCGCGCTGGTTGCAGTAGAAGATCTGGTCTTCGCCGATTTTGGAGGTCGAGGCCTCGTGTTCTACTTGGGCCGAGGGGTTGCGAATATCTATATACGGAAAAGTGTGGGCGCCGCACTGGTCGCCGATTAGCATGGAGTCGCACTGGGTGAAGTTGCGGGCGTTTGCGGCTCGCTTCATGACCTTGACCTCGCCGCGGTAGGTGTTTTGCCCGCGCTTGGCGGAGATGCCTTTGGAGACGATGGTGCTGCGGGTGTTTCTGCCGAGGTGGATCATCTTGGTGCCGGTATCGGCCTGCTGGCGCTTGGAGGTGACAGCCACCGAGTAAAATTCTCCGACCGAGTTGTCGCCCTGGAGGATGCAGCTGGGGTATTTCCAGGTGATGGCTGAGCCGGTCTCGACCTGGGTCCATGAGATCTTGGAATTGACGCCGCGGCAGGCCCCGCGCTTAGTGACGAAGTTGTAGATGCCGCCTTTGCCTTCGTCGTCGCCCGGGTACCAGTTTTGCACGGTGGAGTATTTGATTTGCGCATTGTCGAGGGCGACTAGTTCGACGACGGCGGCGTGGAGCTGGTTTTCGTCGCGCATTGGGGCGGTGCAGCCCTCGAGATACGAGACATACGACCCCTCGTCGGCGACAATCAGCGTGCGCTCAAATTGTCCGGTATTGGCGGCGTTGATGCGGAAGTAGGTCGACAACTCCATCGGGCAGCGCACCCCCTTGGGGACGTAGACGAAGGAGCCATCGGTGAAGACGGCGGAGTTGAGGGTGGCGTAGAAATTGTCGTTGTAGGGCACGACCGAGCCCAGGTACTTTTGCACTAGGTCGGGATGGTCCTGAACGGCCTCGGAGAAGGAACAGAAAATAATGCCGAGGTCGGCGAGCTTGTCCTTGAAGGTGGTGGCCACTGAGACGCTGTCAAAGACCGCATCGACGGCAACGCCGGCGAGCATCTTCTGCTCTTCGAGCGGGATGCCGAGTTTTTCGTAGGTAGCGAGGATTTCGGGATCGACATCGTCGAGGCTCTCGACGGTGTTTTGCTTGGGCGCCGAGTAGTAGACGATGTCCTGGTAGTTGATGTCGGGATAATCGACCATTGCCCAGCGCTCGCTCTCTTTGCGCCGGGTGGGGTCTTCCATCGTCAGCCACTGCCTGTAGGCCTTGAGCCGCCATTCGAGCATGAAGTCGGGCTCGTTTTTCTTGGCCGAAATAAAGCGGATAATCTCCTCGTTGAGGCCGGGCGGGGCGGAGTCGGCTTCGATGTCGGTGACAAAACCCCATTCGTAATCGCGATTGGCGAATTCTTCGAGGACTTCGTCTTCGGTCTTCGGCGCGGTCGATTCGCTCATGTCTACTCCTCGCAGGTGCAGAGGCCTTTAATCCGGACGAAATAGTCAAGATTAAGGGCCAAAAAATGACGGCAAATGGCCGTCCAACCTCTTGAAAATAGGAATCTGTATAGAAAAGTCAAGTTAAGACAAGAAAATAAAATATAACAAGTTAGATAATTTTTTTGCGCTGGACCAGATAGTGCGAGAGCGCGGTGTCGAAGGGGGTGGCGGTGTCGATCAGGGCGTAGTCGATGCGGGCCTCGGCGCAGCCGCGGCGATAGGTTTGGATCATCTCGTCCATCAGCGCGCGGTATTCGTGGTGGATGTGTCGCGGCTGGGTGGTGAGCGTCTGGTCGGGGTCTTCGAGGTCGAAAAAGCGGGTCTCGTCGCGGAAGTCGAGATCGCGTTCACGCGGATCGAGCAGATGGAAAACCACGACCTCGTGCCCGAGATGGCGGAAGTGGCGCAGGCCCTTGAGGACCTCGTCCGGCTCGTCGAGCAAGTCCGAAAGCACGATGACCAGCCCGCGGCGCGAGATGCGCTCGGCCAGATCGTGGAAGGCCGGGGCCATGCGGGTGTCGCGCCGGGGCGCGGCCTGGTCGATGGTTTTGAGCAGGACCTGGAGGTGACTCTGCACGGAGCGCGGCGGCACGTAGGTTTCGATCGCGTGGTGATAGAGCAGCAGGCCGACGGCGTCGCGCTGTTTGAGCATCAGGTAGGACAGCGCGGCGGCTAGAGAGGTCGCGTAGTGGAATTTGCTCATCGGCGCGCCGGATTGGAAGTCCATCGAGCCGGAGATGTCGAGCAGCAGGTAGGCCTTGAGGTTGGTTTCTTCCTCGTACTGCTTGACGTACAGGCGGTCGGATTTGGCGTAGGCTTTCCAGTCGAGGTCGCGCAGTGGGTCGCCGGGCATATAGGGCCGGTGCTCGGAGAATTCGACCGAGAAGCCGTGGTAGGGGCTGCGGTGCAGACCGGTGATAAAGCCCTCTACGACGAGTCGCGCGACGAGATCGAGCCGCGAGATGCGCGAGACGGTTTCGGGGTCGAGATAAGTGGCGGTATCGCGCAACTCAGGATTCCGGCTCGATGTCTGCGAGCAGGCGCTCGACCAGGCCCTGGGCGTTGATATTCTGGGCCTCGGCGTGGAAGTTGACGACGATGCGGTGGCGCATCACCGGCAGGGCCACTGCGCGAATGTCCTCGACGGCGACCGAGTGGCGGCCGGCGAGGATGGCGCGCGCCTTGGCGGCGAGGACCAGGTACTGCGAGGCGCGGGGGCCGGCGCCCCAATTGACCATTTCGCGCACGTAGTCGGGGGCCTGGCTGTTCGTGGGCCGCGAGGCGCGGACCAACTCGACGGCGTAGCGGATGCAGTGGTCGGCTACCGGCACGCGGCGCACCAATTGTTGCAGCGCGACGAGTTGCGCTGCATCGACGACTTTTTGCACTTCGGCCTTTGCAACACTGGTGGTGGCGCGGACGATATCTTCTTCCTCGCTCTGGTCGGGATAGTCGATCCACAATTCGAAGATAAAGCGGTCGCGCTGGGCTTCGGGCAGGGGATAGGTGCCCTCTTGCTCGATGGGGTTCTGGGTGGCGAGCACGAAAAAGGGCTCGTCGAGGTGCATGGTCTCGCCGCCGGCGGTGACGGCGTGCTCCTGCATCGCCTGCAAGAGCGCGGCCTGGGTTTTGGGTGGGGTGCGGTTGATCTCGTCGGCGAGGATGATATGGGCAAAGAGCGGACCCTTGATAAAGCGGAAGGCCTTGCGACCGTCGGCGTCTTCTTCGAGGACGTCGGTGCCGGTGATATCGGAGGGCATGAGATCGGGGGTGAACTGGATGCGACCGAAGGAGAGGTCGAGGGTGCGGGCCAGGGTCTGGATCAGCGTGGTCTTGGCCAGGCCCGGGACGCCGACCAATAGACAGTGGCCGCCCGACAGCAAGGCGATGAGTAGCTCTTCGACGACCTGCTTCTGACCGATGATGACCTTGCCCACTTCGGCGTAGATTTGGTCCTTGATCGCGCTGAGTTGATCTACCGCCTCGACGTCCGACATGTGCATCCTTTCGCAATGGATGAGGGTTCAGTGGGCGCAAATATAGCCCAGATACCCGACGCCTTCAAGCAAGCGGAAATCCCTTTTTGCTTGCGCAGTGAGGGGTGTATGGGCAGATTCGATGGCCGGTGCAATTCGATGCGACTCCCAATGATCCCCAATAACGGATTCTGCCCCCGGCATGGATAATTCTGACGCGCGGGCTAGCTCCGGTGGCCTGCTGCCGCCGGAGTTCCGCTCCCGGCTGGCGGACGACGTGCCCGTGGCAGAGGCACCGGCCGCGGGAAGGGCCTTTACCGCGCGGGCCTTTTTGCTCGGTGCGGTTATGGCCGCCGCTGTCGGAGCGGGCGTATCCTACAGCACGCCCTATTTGCAGGGCTCCTATATGGCGCTGGGCTTCGGCACCGTCGGCGCCGTCTTGCTGCTCTTCGCGCTGTCCGCGCTCATCAACCCGATGCTCAAATGGCTGAGGCCAGCGTGGGGGCTGGAGCGCGGCGAACTGCTGCTGGTCTATATCATGATGGTCATGGCCTCGCCGATCCCGACCATCTTCGTCTCCCAGTGGCTTAGCCAGATCACCGTACCCTTTTACTACGCGACGCTGGAAAACGAGTGGGTGCAGTGGTTGCATCCGCACATACCGGGCTGGATGATGCCGCGCGATCCCGTCACCCAGCAGCCCTTCTACGAGGGGATGGGGGCCGATTACGCAGTGCCCTGGCGCGCGTGGTTGCCGGTGTTGCTGGTGTGGCAGCCCTTTATCTGGGCACTGTTCCTGGTGATGATCGCGGCGATGGTCATCCTGCGGCGCCAGTGGGTCGATAATGAGCGGCTGGCCTATCCGCTGGTACAGGTGCCGCTGGCGTTGACCGAAGCCGGCGAGCGGTGGCCCCCACTACTGGGCAATCGGATCTTCTGGCTGGGCTTTGCCATCCCTGCGGTCTGGAGCACCCTGCACGGGCTCTATAGCTATTTTCCCGATCTGGTGCCCTTTGCGCGCGGCGTGGATCTCTATTATCAGAGTATTCCCATTTTCAACGGCACCTCGCAACTGATGCTGGCGTTGCGCTTCCACATCCTCGGCTATTTCTACTTTCTCAAGACCGAAATCGCGCTGAGCCTGTGGGTTTTCAACTTGTTGGCCAAGGTGGTACAGAGCGTGTTGACGCAATTGGGCGTGGTCAGCTCGCAGAATTTGGGACCGGGCCACGGTATATCTAATCCGCTGCTGCTGCACCAGTCGATGGGGGCGATGCTGGTGCTCTTTTTGGGCGGGTTGTGGGCGGGGCGGCGCCAACTGGGTGAGGTTTGGCGCAAGGCTGTGAGCGGCGATCCGGCCATTGACGACTCGCGCGAGATGCTCTCTTACCGCGCGGCGCTGCTGATGCTGTGCGGCGGCAGTGCGGTGCTGGTGGGCTGGCTGTGGCTGGCGGGGTTGCCGGTGTGGTTCGGGTTGGGACTTTTGTTTTTGGCGGCGGTGCTCTTTGTGGGCTTTACGCGACTGGTGGCCGAGGGCGGGCTGTCGGATGGGGCGCCGCCGGCGGTGCCGGCCGGGATATTGATCGCGGCAGTGGGCTCGTCGTCCATCGGTGCGCCGGGGCTGGTGGTGCTGGCGACGACCTATATCTGGACCGCCAACGCGCGCAGTTTCGTCATGGCCTCGTGCGCCAATGGGCTCAAGTTGGGCGGGGTGATCGGCGGCGGTCAGCGCCCGTTGTTCTGGGCGATGCTACTGGCGCTATTTATGGCGCTGGCGGCGGCTACGTGGATGTTGATGTCTCTGGGCTACGAGCACGGGGTGCTCAATNTGCGGATATCNGCCAGCAAGCACGGGCCCTACAATTATGTCCNGGGANTGATCCGCCATCCGAGTGAACTGCAGCTGTGGGGATGGGTCAATACCGGCATCGGTGCGTTGATCATGCTGGGGTTGACGCTGGCGCGGTGGTATTGGGCGCGCTGGCCTTTGCATCCGCTCGGCTATCCGGTGGGTCCGACGTGGATTATGGACCACTTGTGGTTCAATATGTTCCTGGCCTGGCTGATCAAGGTGCTGGTGCTCAAGTACGGTGGCGCCGAGCTCTACCAGAAGTCGCGGCCCTTCTTCATCGGAATGATTCTCGGTCAGCTGACACCGGGTGGGATTTTCCTCGTCGTCGATCACTTTAGCGGCACGGTCGGCAATGTGATCTTCTGGGGTTGAGGCGATGCGCGTGCTGCTAATATACGCGGTCTTATTGCTGGCGGCGGCCGACGTTCGCGCGGGGGCGATCGCGGCGGTGCTGGATTCGCTGACTGTACACGAATCGCGCGTGGTTGGGTATCCGGGGGCGGAAGCCGCTGCGGGNTTTATCGAGCGGGCGTTGCGGCGGGCCGGCGTGCAGCAAGTGCGGCGCGAAGAGTTTCCGGTGGTGGTGCCGATGGACGAGGGCGGGTGGCTGCGGGTTGCGGCCAGCGGCGAGGAATTCTCCTTGCACGGGGTGTGGCCCAATGGGGTGCGCACGCCGACACTGCTCCCGCTGACGGCGCCGCTGATCTACGGCGGCGCGGGCGAATATGCCGATTTCGACGGCAAGGCGCTGGCCGGGCGGGTGGTGCTGATGGAGTTTGCGAGCTGGCACCACTGGCTGCGGGCCGCGGCGCTGGGCGCACGGGCGATCGTCTTTATCGAGCCCGACGAGCCCAGCTGGCGCCAGGCCAATGCCAAATACGCGGACGTGCCGTTGGATATCCCGCGGTTCTGGGTGTCGCGCCAGGCGGGGTCGGCGCTGCGCGAGCTGGCGCAGGCCGGTGAAGTGGAGGTCGAGCTGGCGGGGCGCATGGAGTGGCAGGCGCGGCCGGCGTGGAATATCTGGGGCGTAGTGCCCGGGACCGATCCGGNGTTGCGCGACGAGACGGTTGCGGTGGAGGCCTATTACGACGGCATTTCGGTAGTGCCGGCGCTNGCGCCGAGCGCCGAGGCGGCTTGCAGCATAATCGGGCTGCTGGCGCTAGCCGANTACCTCGCGGCACATCCCCCGGCGCGNACGGTGATCCTGCTGGCGACGTCGGCGCACTTCCACAATCGCCAGGGCATCGTCGACTTNCTCAACCGCTATGCGCGCCGGCACCCGCACTACGCATCGAAGATGGANCGCGACCTCGGTATCGACCTCTTTATCAGCCTCGATCTGGCCAGCCACTCGACCCAGGTGGGCGTGTGGAACAATACCGACCGACAGAATCTCAAGCGTTTCTTCGCTCCAATGGGCCGTGCCTTTATGGGCTATGTCGACACTGCGGCAGCGGCGACGATGGTTAATGGGATCACGCCGGTGCGCGGGATGGACTGGTCGGATTACGTGCCCGAGGGGCTGATGGCCAATAGCGCCATCGCCCTCGACGCCGGGCTGATCTCGCTGGCGCTGGCCACGGTCAATGACGAGCGCTTTGGCGTCGATCTGCCGCTCGACCGGCCGGAGGAAGTAGATCTGGACCGTCTGTCGGCGCAGATCGAGTTGATTAATGGTGCGTTGGGCAAGGCCTTTGCCGATTCGGCACTGCTGGCGACGCGCGAGGAGTTTGCGCCGGTGCTCAAGGACCGGCTGCGCGATCTCAAAGTGCAGGTCCGCGCGTTGCCGCGCCGCAGCCAGGTGCCGGATCGGCCGATCGCCGCTGCAGTTATTGCGCTCGAGTCGAATATGGTCGTCGACAAGGCATTGAANGGCGTGCGGAGTATGCAGTATCACCTGAGCGACCGAGACGGCGATGCCGATATCAAGGGACTACCTACGGGAGCATATGCCGCGGTGGCGCACGTTTTGGATTCGCAGACCGGGGCNGTATCGTACGCCCCGGATTTGAACGAGCGGGCGCAGAAGTTCTACGGCTCATCCTTTGCNGACGGNTCNCTCAACGTGGGCGTGCAGTTCAAGACCAACGAACAGACGATCGTGGTGTTCCCCTGTANCGCCGCNCCCTTTTACGATCTGGGAGATCCGCGCCATCTNGGCACCATCGGCAAGACCGAGATTCTCGGTCAGGGTGATGTGCCNCCGCGGCAATACGGTTTCGCGCTTGGTCGGCATACTGCCAGCGGGGCTGGCGTGGTATTCGCCGCGCCGGGCGNGGAAGCGGAAAATCGGGTCAAGGTGATGATCGGCCGGCGGCTNTTGCTGCTCAACAACCGCNGCACCGATTACGAGGGGCAGGGCTATCTGCTGGCGGAGGACGGGCTGGCGCCGACTCTGCCACGGGTGATCGGGGATATGTGGCGGCTGAATGAGGCACGGCTGGAGCTGATGCGCAGCCACGCGATCGAAAACCAGTATTTGAGCCGCGTGCATCGGCGCGCAGGGCGCCTGTTGGAGCGGGCGCAAACGGCGGCGGATAAGGGGGAGTGGACGCGTCATATCGCAGCGCTACGGGCTGCTTTCGGGCTGGAGGTGCTGGTCTATCCGCGATTGGTGGCGGCGCTCAACGACGTGATCAGCGGGATTGTTTTTTTTCTGGCGCTGGCGGTGCCGGCGGCTTTTCTGGGCGAGCGTTTGCTTTTTGCGGCGGCGGATATTCGGCGGCAACTGCTCGGGTTTGGCGCGGCCTTAGCGATAGTCTGGCTGGCGATCTCGCAGGTGCATCCCGCCTTCGCCATCGCGCATCCACTGGTGATTTTGTTGTCGTTCGCGATTATGGCGATGGCGGCTTTTGTATTGTTTTTGATCGCCGGGCGCTTCAACCGCCACATGCGCGAGCGCGGCGACGCCGTCCATCGCGCCGATGTCGGCCGGATTGGCGCGACGTATGCGGCCTTCATGCTGGGGATTTCCAATATGCGGCGGCGGCGGTTGCGCACGACACTGACGCTGACGACACTGGTGCTGGTGACTTTTTCAGTACTGTCGTTTACGTCTTTCTCGGCGCAATCGCGCTTTCTGGCACTACCGCTGGCGCACGAGGGGCGCTATGAGGGTTTGCTGATTCGCGACCGGGGGTGGTTCGAGCTGGACGAGCTGATGCTGGAGTACGCGTATTCGCATTTTGCCACAGAAGCGGCGATCGCGCCGCGCAACTGGCTGGTGCTGGAGGAGCGCGAAAAGGCGGCGCTGGAGATCGGCTATGGTGATCAAACCGTGCGGGCCTATGCGGTGCTGGGCGTCGTGCCGCAGGAGACGGAGATTACGGGTTTGGGGCAGGTGTTGAGCGCGGGGCGTTTTTTTGCAAGCGAGGACGAGGCAAGTTGTCTGGTGCCGACCAGAATGGCGGCAGCGCTGGGCATCGAAGCAGAAGATATTGGGCGCGCGCGCATTCGCATCTTGGGCAAGGCGCTGACGGTGCGGGGGATTGTCGATGCGGAGGCCCTGCACCAGCTACGCGACCTCGACGACGGCCTGTTGACACCGGTGGATTTTGAGCTGTCGCAGGGAGAGGCGATTAGCTATGGCGACTTCGCCTCGCTGGAGGGCGGAATGGAGGAGTACCGGCCCTATACGCACCTTGCTCCCGACAATGTGCTGATCGCGCCGTATGAGGTCGTTAGAGAACTTGGCGGTGGGTTGCGCTCGATTGCAGTGGGGTTCGAGGACGCGGCGGTGGTGCAACCGCTGTTTGAGGA
>PBOD01000089.1 GCA_002724215.1 Gemmatimonadota bacterium
GCGAGCTTTCAATTTCACAGGGGCCTTTTGCTAAGGCTATTTATCGGGATCTGTTCCGTGACATACCTCCGCGCCCTCGTTCTTTGCCTTTGCTCTTTAACCGCCTGCCAGAAAGATCCGGGCCACGATGCTCTGGCAATCCGGGCGCCATTCGATCTGAGTCGATCCTACGACCATCTAACCGATCAAACCAGTCTGCGCATCGCCTTTGGCTCATGCCTCAGGCAGGACAAGTCCGCCCCGATCTTCGATGCGATCAAGCGCTCAGCACCCGACCTCTTTCTCATGGTCGGTGACAATATATATGCTGAAATCGAGGGCAGTGATTTTACCCCGGTGCACACAGCATATCGCAGGCTCTGGTCTCGCCTTACCGCAGTGGACTTAGGCGTTCCCATTGCGGCGGTGTGGGACGACCACGATTACGGGATCAGCGACGGCGGCGGCGATTGGGCCCACAANAAAGAAGCTGAACGCATCTTTCTCGACTACTGGCAGGTGCCCGCCGATGATCCGCGCCGCTCCCGCCCGGGTTTGTATCACGAAACACGGATCCAGCTTAAAGGCGCTCAGGTGCAGATACTATTTCTGGACACTCGTTACTTCCGCACGCCGCTCAGGCCGACGGACGACCGCGGNGCCGAAGGGCGCCAGAGGTATCTNCCGACGCAAGACCCCGATGCNACCCTGCTNGGCNCAGCGCAGTGGCAATGGCTNGANGACAAACTATCNACCGATNCCGATTTTCGGATACTGGTTTCGTCGATTCAGTTCGCCGCGGTAGATCATGGATGGGAGGCGTGGAAGAATATCCCGCGGGACCGACAGCGTCTGATCGACCTGGTCGATAGAGCAGCGATAGACAATCTGATCGTGGTTTCCGGCGATCGGCACCGGGGGGCTCTATATGAAGTGCCCACCCCATCTGGACACATCATCCGCGAGATCACCTCGAGCCCCCTGAATAATGCCGTGTATCGCTTCGAGGAAGCGAGCACCTACCGCNTCGGCAGTTCATATACCGGAGCCAACTTCGGGATGGTTATCATCGATGTGCACGAAGATAACGCGACATTGGAACTGAGGGACGATGCGGGGAAAATTGTGGCGTCGGCAAGTACTGCCGGGTGATATCTCAACTGTGTGCGCCTCGTTCCCTGATTATCGCTCGATCGGCATTGGCGCTGCGCGATGATGCGAGTAAGCAATGCATAGGGTCGCTTCGATATCCAATGAGCCAAGTAATGCGGCTGAATCCGGGCGAGTTGTGGTGCGGAAGCGAAGGGCAGGGAGGCCGGCATCGAACCTCCCTGCAATCACCCACCGCCTAGTCGAGATGCCGATAATCGGGCGGCGCGTCCGACCACAAAGACGTACTGATCCCCTCGTCATCCCACACCACCTGCCCCGCGCGCAGGGTCAACCGGCACTCCAACTTCTGCCCCCCATTAATCCGCGCCTTGCCCGAGTCGACAAAGCCGAATTCGCCTTCGCATAATTCCAGAACCGCCACATCGGCTTCCGCNCCCACGCTCAGATGGCCCAGCTCCGTGCGTCGAATCACCTCGGCCGGCTTCTGNGTCGAACGATAGATAACTTCCTGCAGCGGCATGCCCATCGCCAGAAACTTCGACATCGTCGGCGTCATGGTCGCATTCGGGCGCATGCGGCTCGAGCGGTGCAGATCGGTNCTGATCGTGTCGGGCTGAAAGCCCTGCTCCATCGCCGGCACCGCAATCCGAAACCAAAACGACCCGGCGCCATGCCCGGTATCGAAGATCACCCCGCGCTCGCGGGCCTTCCACACATAGTCGTTTACCTTCCGGTCGTCGTCCAGCAGCGGTATGTGCGCGGCGTAGAGGTGGGTGTGTATATCCCCCGGCGCCATCCGCTCGCTCACCAGCTCCTCATAGCTCCGGGTTTCCTGCGGCGCGAAATCCACCATGGTGATCGTATCGCTCATCCGCGCTGCGTCGATCCCGCCCTGAGCCGCTTCCCAGCCAGGCCCGCCATAGTGCGCCGACTTTGAGCCGACCACGTGCTCGGGATACTGGCGGATCATATCCGCGCAGGGCTCGGGTTGCATTTCGCTGGTGTCTTGCTCACAGGCGCCGGCCATCCCTGCGCCGACGATATTGATAAAGGCCAGCACGCGCGTTTGCGCACTGGCGATCACCGTATCGACGAAGTCGGGAAAGTGCTGCCAGCCCGAGCTGCCCGTATCGACGCAGGTCGTCACCCCGTAGGGCAGGCAGTGCTGATCGGGATACAGCCAGGCGGCAAAGCGGCCGTAGGCGTGCAGGTGGATGTCGATCAGACCGGGCGTCACGTAGAGGCCAGCGACATCCACGGTCTTGGCCGCCGCGCCCTCCAGGCCGGGTCCGACGGCNGCGATTTTTCCGTCTTTTACGCCCACATCCGCCGGGCCGTCNAGATCNTTCTTGGGGTCGATGACGCGACCGCCCNTNAGCAACAGATCANATTCCATAAGATATCTGCTCCCCTTTTTTTTGGAGCTAAAATGCCCGCTACCTCCCCGCCCGTCAAGCANGCTTCGCAGGATCGCTGCTTTTTATTACGTTTACCCCAACACTACTGCATNAGGAGCGCAATCNCGTGGACAAGGCCCACATCATCGCNATGATCAATATCAGCCCGCANCCNTTGCGCCNTCTATATTACCTCGACCCANAAGGAATCCTCAATGACCGAGCCCGCTGACGCCCGTCCCGGCATCCGCCTCTGGCCCCTCTATATCATCGCCGGCCTGGCCTTTGTCGCCCTGCTNTGGATCTGGATTCCCGAGTCGCACCACCACCAGGGCCAGACCCAGAGCACGCTGGCGACCTTCATTCTCATCGTTTTCTTCGGCCTGCTGTGGCTTCTGTTTCTATCGCGTCTGGCCTGGGGCCGGCGCTTGCGCTACTTCGGCGGCGCCATCTTCATCATTGCGCTCTTGGTCGGATCGTTCCGCATCAAGGGCTTCAGCGGCGACTTCATGCCCATTCTGGTCTGGCGCTTCAGCGGCGAGGCCGTAGCGACCGGGGTCGAAGGCGGCGGTGTCACGCCCATTGCCGCGCGCGACTGGCCGCAATTTCTGGGGCCCGACCGCGACAACCAGCTGCGCGGTGTACGCCTGGCTCGCGATTGGCAGGCGCAGCCGCCGCGCGAGGTTTGGCGCCGCCCCGTCGGCTCGGCCTGGTCCTCCTTTGCCATCGTCGGGGGTCGCGCCGTCACCCAGGAGCAGCACGGACCCGAAGAGCTGGTTGTCTGCTACGACCTGGCCAGCGGCCGCAAATTGTGGAGCCACGCCGACACCACCCGCTACGAGTCGGGCATGGGCGGCATCGGACCGCGCGCCACGCCCACGATCGTCGGCGGGCGGGTCTATGCCGTGGGTGCGACGGGCCGCCTCAACGTGCTCGATCTGAAAAACGGCGCCGTCATCTGGTCGCGCGACATTGTCGCCGACAATGCGGCCGAGGTGCCGATGTTTGGGATCAGCGGCTCGCCTCTGGTCCTGGCCGACAAGGTCGTGGTCAGCCCCGGCGGCCCCGACGGCCGCTCGCTGGTGGCCTACGCTCGCGACGATGGGGCATTTATCTGGGGCGGCGGCGACGACAAGGCCGGGTATAGCTCACCGCAGCTGGTGTCTCTGGCCGGACGCGAGCAGATCCTGATCTTCAACGAGCGGGCCTATCACATCACTGCCCACCATCCGCAAACCGGCGCCGTACTCTGGCGCCGCGTCTGGGACCACGGCTATGTTCAGGCCGTGGCCAATCCGCTGGTCCTGCCCGGCGACCGGGTGCTGGCCTCGACCGGCTATGGCGCCGGCGCCGAGCTATACCAGATCGCGGCGGCCGACGACGGCTCCCTGGCCAGCGAAATGCTCTGGCAGAACAAGAAATTGAAGGCCAAATTCGCCAATATGGCCTATCGCGACGGCTTCGTCTACGGGCTCGACGATGGCATCCTCGTCTGTCTCGATCCCGAGACCGGCAAGCGCCGCTGGAAGCGGGGGCGCTACGGCCACGGCCAGTTGATCCTGGTCGATGATCTGTTGCTGATTACCAGCGAAAAGGGCGCTGTGGTGCTGGTCGAGGCCACGCCCGAAAAACACAATGAGCTGGCGCGGATCGAGGTCTTTGACCACAAGACCTGGAATCCGCCAGCGCTGGCCGCACCCTATCTATTGGTGCGCACCGACAGCGAGGCCGTGTGCCTGGAGATACCTTTGCAGGAGGGGCTGGCCCAGCGCTAGACCCATTGCTCCAGGCAGGCGCGTACCAAAGCGTCGAGATCAGCGGGCACGGCCCTTGGATCGGCGGCTGCCAGCTCGATCGCGGTGTCGCCCAGGGTAAGCTTCGCCTCCGCGTCGTCGAAGCTCAACTCGCCCTGCGCAAACTCGCGGCAGTGGCGGCCGTAGCGCTCGCCCATCCCTTTGAATTGTAGTTTTTGCACCCCGGCCCCCGCAATGTAGAGCCAATGGTAGACGCGATCCGGCGTGGCATCTGCTGCGAGATTGGTTATCTTGGCTTCAACCAGCGCCGATGCGCCACCCGAGAAATAGTACAGATATTCGTATTCCACCGGCAAAACCAAACCTCCTGCGATTATGAGAGCCAACGCATTTACCGCCCAGCCCGACCATCTCCGCGTCGAATTCGCCCGTGCGGGAGCAGCCCATTACCACTACTTCTGGCTGCGCCACCACTGCCCCTGCTGCATCCACCCCACCACCGATGAGCGCATCCTCAACCCATCTGCGGTGCCGCTGGATATTCAGCCCGAGCGCGTTACCAGCGTCGCGGATGGCGTCGCGCTTGACTGGCCCGACGGACACCGGAGCGAATTCACCAGCGCCTGGCTCGCCGCACACCGCTATTCGACCGACGACCTCTACCACAACGACGCCGGGCCGACGGAGCACATCGAAGTCGCCTATGCCGATATTGCCGCCGACCTCGTCGCCGCCTGTGAAAAACACCTCGCCGACCGCGGCGCGATCCTCGTCCGCCACTGTGCACTCGACACCGAGGCGCTGGTCGCCCGCTTCGCCGAGCGCGGCTTTGCGGTGCGCAGCACCCACTTCGGCTATATCGAGGACCTCAAGACCGACAATACCACCAACGACAACACCGACCAGCTCGGCTACACCGATGCCGCAGTCGAGCTCCATACCGACATGCCCTTTATCGAGGTCCCGCCGCGCTACCAGATACTGCAGTGCATGACCAAGGCCGAGCGCGGCGGCGATAGCATGCTAGCCGACGCCCGCCAGGCCGCGCTCCACCTGCGCGACCGCGACCGCCACGCCTTCGACATGCTCACCCAGACCCCGGTGCTCTTTCACCGCCAGCAGCAAAAATACGAAAGCAAGGTGACCTTTCCCATATTGACTTTCACCGACGGCGAATTCGCACAGGCGCGCACCAGCTATTTCACCTTCGCTCCGCTCGCCATGCCCTACGACCAGATGGAACAGTGGTACCGCGCCTACCAGAAATTTACCCGCATTATCGAGGATTATCAGTATTCTTTCCTGCTCGAGCCCGGCGACTTCGTCCTCTACGACAACTTCCGCATGCTGCACGGACGCACAAGTTTTGCCGGCGCGCGCTGGATGCGGGGCATCTACCTCGACCGCGAAGCGGGCTGAAACCAGGACCTGCGGCGCGACGCCCATATCGGTCAGCGGGCCTCGCGCCAGAGCACGCGCCCGCCAGCACCGTCCATCCATTCCAACAAGCGATTATATCGGAGAAAGAGCGTGAAAATAAAATCCATCCGCACCGTCCAGCTCAACCTACCCGAAACCGCCCCCCTCGCTACTCCCTCCACGGTCCAGTATAAAACCGCACGCCGGCCCTCGTGGGTAGAAGACGGTCCCGTCGCCAACCCCATGACCCGCTACCCCCGCTACGCGGCCTATCGCCCTTCCTGGCGCCCGCTGTGGCACGACTTCGGCTGCGTCGTCGAGGCCGAGGATGGCACCTGGGGCTTCGCTCCGGCCAACCACGGCCGTGCCGTCGCCTCGGTAATCGACGATTTTCTCGGCGTGCGCCTGACGGGCGAAAACTGCCTGGCCACCGAGAAGTGCTACGACATGATGGTGCGGATGGGCGCGCCGCACGGCGCCACCGGCCTGCACGCTTACGCCGTCAGTGCCATCGACCTGGCGCTGTGGGACCTCAAGGGCAAAATCCTACAGCGCCCCGTCTACGAGCTCCTGGGCGGCCCGGCGCACGACGAATTGTTCTGCTACTCGACCGGCGGCGACACCGACTGGTATATGGAGCTCGGCTTCCAAGCCACCAAGCTGCCGTGCCCCTACGGCCCGGCCGACGGCCGCGATGGCCTGGAGAAAAATGTCGAACTGATCGCCAGCACCAGGGAGATGGTCGGCCCCAAGGTCGAACTCATGCTCGACTGCTGGATGGCCTTTGACGTAGAATACGCCGTGCGCCTGGCCGAAGAATTACGCCCTTACAAGCTCAAGTGGATGGAGGAAATGCTGCGCTCGGAAGACTTCGACGCCCATGCCGCGCTGCGCCAGCGCGTGCCCTGGCAGACGCTGGCCACCGGCGAACACTGGTACACTACCGTCCCCTTCCACCACGCCGCCAGCCGCCACCTGGTCGATATCTTCCAGCCCGATATCCAGTGGGTCGGCGGCCTGACCGCGCTCACCAAGATCTGTGCCATCGCCGAGGCCGCCGGCATCTCCGTCATCCCCCACGGCGGCGGCAATACGCCCTATGGGCAGCACGCTTGCTATGCAATGGCCGCGATCCCCTGGACCGAGTGCTTCGTCGCCACCGCGCCGGGTGTGCCACCGGAAGAAGCGGTGCGCCTGCCCGGCATGGCCGCACCCAAAGACGGCCGTATGGTGCCGTCGGACGGACCCGGCTTCGGCGTCGAAATCACGGAGGATATGCTGTCGCCGTTTCAGTACTGAAATCACCGGGCCGCACTGGCGGCGGCGATCTCGCGGGCATCGCGCGCCACCCGCCACACCCGGGCCCGCAGCACCTCGCCGTCGAAAAAACCCTGTCCGCGATCGATGCGCCCGATAGCCACCGGCGGCACCGCAGCTAAACCCGTATCGGCACGAGAGACCAGCCGTCCCGTACCCTCGCGGCGAGCGGCCAGCTCGCCATCGACGTACAGCGCCAGCGACCGTCCGTCGTAGACGCCGGCCAGATGGTGGCGCCCGGGAGCGAGTGAGCGGTGCAGCGCCACGCTCAGCGCGCCGCGCTCGGTATTGACCAGAAAGCTCGGGCCTGGAGCGCCGGCATTCAAACCGCCATTGTGCCCCAGATCGCCATAGCGCAGGCTGAACGTGCCGCACTCGCCCAGCGTGTCGCAGCGCAGCACGATCCCATGGGTGATGAATTCGCCTGGCCGCTCGAGCTTGGGCCCCTGCTGCCAAGGTGCGGCGTAGAAGTAGCGGCCGTCAAAGGCACCGCCATTGTAGCCGACGCTGTGCAGGCTATCGGTGTTTGAAGCATCGTACGCCTGCCAGCTCGCGGCGTCGGCGAAGGGCTTGTTGGGATCGTAGCGCAAGTAGTGGCTGTGAAAGAGGTTATCGCGCTGACCGGGTCCGATGTGGCGGAAGAAAGGCTGAAAATACACGAAGCGGCCGTCGAAAAAACCGCCGTCGAAACCCGTGGTGCGCAAACCCTCGGTATGGTCGGCGTCCCAGCTTTCCCAGCTATCGGGGTCGGTGAAATCGCCGCGAGTATCGAAGCGCACGATCGTCGCGTGCCCGTACGCGCAGTAATACAGGTAGCGACCGTCGAATACCGCACCCACCGCCAGTTGGTAGCCGAGCGGCCGGGCATCGAAGCGCTGCCAGGCGCCGGGATCGCGGAAGTCGCGCTCGGTGTCGAAGCGCACGGCAATGCCGGTATAGAGCGGCACCAGATATACGTAGCGACCGTCAAAGGCCGCGCCGTCGAAACAGGCGCACTCCGGACCGAGAAATTCGCTGATATCGATGCTGGTGCTGCTGGCCGGATCGGCGAAATCGGCCTGCGTATCCAGACGCAGCACCCGTCCGCAGTATTCGTCTTCGCGGTTGGGATCGCCGGTAAAGCCCGGGCAGAAGTAGATATAGCGGCCATCGAAAGCCGCGCTCTGTTGCGAGTGCGCCTCGCCCGCGTCGTGCACCGCCCAGTTCGCATCGTCGTCGAAGGCGCCGTGCGTGTCGTAGCGCAGGATCCGGCTGTGGTAGTGGACCATGTCGATTTGCCGCGGCACGAAATACGCGTAGCGACCGTCGAATACCGCGCCGTAAAAGCCCCGCGTGTCGATCCCGCCGGTGCGCCCGGCGTCGTAGGCGGCATAGCTCTTGCGGTCGTCGAAGGGTCCGTGCGTATCGTAGCGCAACACGATACCGTGCGTCGGCTTGCGCTCCTCGCCGTGCTGCTCGGGCACGAAGTAGACGTAGCGACCGTCGCATACCGCGCCGAAGTAACCCCGCGTCGGCAGTCCGTGCAGGTCAGTGGCATCGAAGGCACTGAAACCCGGCCAGACGTCCGGCGGCGACCACTGCGACACCAGCGCCTGCAGGCCCTCGCGCCGAGAGGTGCGGGCATCGACCCATGCCTCCGCGCTAAGCGCCGGTCCAGCGCCGAAATCGAGCCCGGCGACAAGCGGCTCTTGCCCCGCNCGCCAATCGAGCGCTAGATCTGATTCTGTCGCGTCCTCTGTCAACGAATGGTCTCCGTNCGCAATAGCAGGCGTCCCNGCAGGCGGGATGCGATGAGCTACGACACCGCCAGACGAGCATTACTCCGCCTACTCAACATGGCCGCCTAGCCTAGATGCCCTGCAGGCGCTCAACCAGTTCGCGCAGCACCAAGAACGCCGACTCGGCGCAATCGCGCGGCACATTCGCCGCGTCGTCNGCCGGCGTATGGTTGGCGGCCAGCGTCTCGTAGCCGCGGCTATTNAAGTTNATCCCGCGGACNCGGTCGTTGATGCCGGCAAAGGGAGCCGCGTCGTTCATCCAGCAGGGCGCCTGCTGGTAAATCGGCTCTGTGCCCAGATCGAGATCGGCGTGGACNGCCCGCACCAGGTGCATCAGTTCCGCATCGTCGGTCGTCGCCCACAAATTCGGCCCGTAGGTCAGCGAATCCGAATTGACGATAAATTGCAGCCGCCCAGCTGTGCCCTCGACCTGCCGCCGCCGGGCGTAGTGCCGGGCTCCGCAGAGCCCGTATTCCTCACTGCCGGTAATNGCAAAAGTCAGCGTCTTGCGCGGAGTGATGCCCGAGAACGCGTGCGCCAGCATCAGGGTGANGATCGCCGTCGCCATATTGTCGTTGGCGCCCTCGGTCATGATGATCGAATCGGCGTGCGCCACNACCAGGATCTCGTCGTCGGTCTCGCCNGGCAGTGTCCCGACNATATTGTACGTCGGCAACTCGGGCGCATAAACCACCCGCAACCGCGTCTGTACTTCCGCCCGCTGTGCAACCAGCAGCTCGACAAAGGGCACTTCGTTGATGCCGACGACGAAGCGCGGCAGCGACAGCACNTCCTCGCCGACCAGATAGCCGCGCTCGGCATGCACATCCTCGCTCACCGCGATGCAGGCGGCGATTGCGCCACTGGCAATGTCCCTGATCCCATAGCGAGCCGTGCCGTCGATCCGCTCGATAACCCCGGTAAATCCCGCCGGGCCGGTGCCGGCGCAATTTTCGGCGACTTCNACCGCGAGTTGTTTACCCCGATAGATAATCTCCGGGCGCGGCAGCGCCTGCCAGAAGTCGAAATAGCGGTCGCGCAGCACAACCGGCACCGCCTGTGCCAATTCGTCGGCGACAATTTCAACGACCTGTAGAAAGGCCTCGGTGCCAGCGGGATGCGGGCCGATATCGGTGCAAAGTTTTTGCAATAGCGATTCGACATAGGCCGCTCTTTTTTCGGGCGTCGCTACCTGCTGCTGGCTATTGGGCTCCCGCGCGCTCATTTACTCGCTCCCTGCAAATGCGGTCCACGCATAATCTGCCGCGCCCGCGGGACGGGCGCAACCGGCATTGCCGCCNCCCTGCTGGTTGTCCATTTTATAGCCCCAGTGCATGGCGTAAAATTTNNCACCATGCCAGNGGCTCCTCANTACCNTCTGNGTGCNGCGCGCCGCCCNNCTNCGCGGCACCTGCACCNGCGTGTAGCGGCGTCGTGGCATACATGTTTGCGNCCTGTTCACCCCGCCGCAAGGAACGTAAAATGGAAGANTATTCGCACATCGCNAAACCCGATCTCGGCTATTGCTACGAGTTCGCCACCGACCAACTCGACGCCATGGACGAATGCCTTGCGGCCCACGGCTTCGCCATCATCAAAAACGTCCTCCCCGACNCGATGGTCGCCAGCCTCAAAGAGGCGGTCTGGGCCGGCACCGATCCCGACCGCGAGCTCGCACCCGGCCAGAGCCGCACCCGCCACGCCTGGATCGAATCCGGCCCCGGCGCCTGGGCGGTCCTCGACTACGAGCCCTTTATGGCCGTCCATCGCCACCTTACCGGCACCGACCAACTGACGATCAACCGCTCGGCCGCCATCATCCGCATGCCCGGCTCACAACCGGTACAGTGGCATACCGACTGGGGCGGCTTCCACGNAGGACCGCCCAGGAATTCGGGCCACGTNCTCAACAGCGGCCTCTGGCCNTCGGGCAAGTGGTTTTACCTCACCGGCTCGCGCCCCGAGCACGGTGGCCTGTGTGTAATCGAGGATTCACACGTCGAAAATTGGACCGGCCCGGAGGGCTTTACAATGACCGCCGACCGCGGCTCCTTCTACCGNGAAGGCGAAGAGGAGTCGCGCTATGTCGGCTTCGACATCCCCGGGCTGGTGCCGCTCTTTACCGAGGGCAACGACATGATCGTCTTCGCCCACCGCACCTACCACGGCGCCTTCCCCAACCGCAGCGACCAGGTCCGCCTTTCCTGCGGCATTGGCTTCCGCGACAGGGACCATCGCATCGACATTCCGTGGGAAATTCCGGCCGAGGGCCGATGGTTTGTCGACAATCTGCCGGCGCATCTACAATGCTATGTTGACGGCTACACCAGCATCAATCTCGAATGGAAAGGCTAGCCCATATGACGGCGATGACCGACGAACAAAAATTCTTCTACGACCTGCACGGCTGGATCATGCTTCCTTCGGTGCTGTCAGCGGATNAAATCGAAGCCTGCAAAACCGAAGTGTACGCCGGCGCCAAACAGTCGTATCAAGGTGCCCTCGCCGAACTTCTCGATCACCCCGCCATCACGCCGATCCTCACCGAGATTCTCGCCGAAGAGCCCTATCTCGGCGACGACTGGTGGAGCTTCCGCTGCGAGGGCTCCTTTATCACCGTACGCGAGGCCGGCTGGGAGGCCCCTGGCACTGAACTGCCGCACGTAGTGCGGCCGCCGCANCGCGCCAACGCCATGCGCTACCAAGTCGCCGGCGGCAAGATCTTCTCGGGGCTGACCCGGGTGGTGTGGGAATTGGAAGAGGTCGCGGCTGGTAGCGGCGGCACCACCTTCTTGAGCGGCTCGCACAAGCTCCACATCGGCTACGGCGGNCCCGACCCCAACCGGCCCAATATCAGCGAGTCGCCGTGGGAGGACAATATCCGCGCGGCGATGACCGATTACAGCTGCCCGCCCGGCTCGTGCATCATCTTCACCG
Source organism: Gemmatimonadota bacterium (assembly GCA_002724215.1). Lineage (GTDB taxonomy): Bacteria > Latescibacterota > UBA2968 > UBA8231 > UBA8231. The sequence goes on from PBOD01000089.1 coordinate 11,695, forward strand.
AAAGCCTGATCCACGCCGCCAACNACTGGACCAACACCGACAACCCGCGCTGCGCGGTTTTCAACTGCTACAACTCGCTGTGGGCGCAGTGGCACAAACTCGACCTGGCGCACGAGGTCATCGAAGCCATGCCGCCCAAGCGCCGCTCGCTTTTTCGCGGCGTCTGGGAATTGGGGGCCAACAGGGAGTATTCGCTGGAGAACCGGACCGTTTAGGCNGGATCGACCACCGGCAACANCACGCGCGAGGGATAGGCCCCCGAGTGCAGCACTGTCTGCTGCGCCACCAGCATNCGCGTGCCGGTGGCGACGTCTTCGCCGGTGTTGAGATTGCGGCTGAAGCGCGGAAAATTACTGCTGCTGATATCGAGGCGCAGCCGGTGCTTGGCGCGGAATACATGGCACACCGGACACAGCTCGATCGCGAACTCGTCCGGCTCATTCGGCTCCAATAGTTCGGTCGCCTCAAGCCCCTGGCGGTAGCGCGCCCGCAAGATCCCCTCGCTCAACACCAGCGAACGGCCGTCCGGGTACACATCGCACAACCGGGCGGTAAAATCGGTATCGAGCGCCGTAGACGCGGCGTAGAGCACCATCCGCAGCGGCCCAATCAGCGTCAGATCCTGCGCCAGCACCGCGGAGGTGTAGACCAGCACATCGGCGCGCGCCTCGAGCGGGCGCTGATCGNCCGGCCCTGCCAGCAGTGGGTCTTCGGCGTGCTGGCTCATCATCTGCACCGAGAGATTGCCGCCGCGCGTCGGCACTGGATCCTGCGGATCGTAACTATAGCGGTCGGGTGGCTCATCTGTAGGCGGATCCGCACTCAACCCACCATCATCGGGGTCGGTGCCAGCGCGGCCATTGCTGTGCAGATAGTAATCTGCGTAGCGCGTAGCCGGCAGCGGCCACTCATCCTCGTAACGCCAGGCATTGGCCCCGGTGACATAGAGCCGGATCGGCTTCTCAGTGGCGATATCGCGGTCTATCCCCCTCAGTTGCCAGTCGAAGAAGCGCTTTTCCTCCTCGCGGATATCGACAATCGACGCCGTGCCAAAGTCCATATCGCCCATGCGCGAAAACTCGGGCACTTCGTGCGTCCACGGCCCCACCACAATCCGCTGCTGGGTCNGGGCTCGCTCGCTGGCACCCTGCCGACTGATGCCGTTGAAACTGCGGAAGCCGGCCCCGACATAGGGATCGAAAAAACCGCACTGCTGAAAAGCCGGCACCGCGATATCCGCGTAGCGGCCNATGGTGTTGCAGCGCGCCCAGTATTCGTCGTAGGTCGGATGCTGCAACCACTCGCGCCAGTAGCGCACCTTGCGNCCGATCGCCCATTCGTCGAGTTCGATCAGCGGCAGATGGCTCCAAAACTTTCNATTCTGAAACAACTTGGCCGCCTGGTCGCCGACGACTGCCGCGAGATTGGTCTCCCAGATCGTCGCCGCACCCAATGAGAGCATCAACTGGAAGGCGCCGCCGATATAGTGGCAATCGCTGAAGAAGTCGTCGCAAACCACGTGCGGCGCCATGCAGGTCAANTGCGGGCTCTGCANAGGCGCCGACAGCCACTGGGTCAACGCGCCATAACTGCGGCCCCAGGTAGCGATTTTGCCATTGCACCACGATTGGTCCGCCACCCACTCCAGCGTGTCGTAACCATCTTCGATGTCGGGGAAGTAGGCGTGGAAAACGCCTTCGGATTCGAAGCGACCGCGGCAATCCTCAACCACAAAGGCGTAACCGCGCTCGGCCCACCACACGCCCAGTTGTATAAAGACGTCGCGGCCGCTTTCGTAGGGCGTGCGCGTGACAATNGTCGGGAACGGGCCGGCTTCATAGCGCGGGACGTACACGTCGGCNGACAGGCTGATGCCGTCGCGCATCGGCACGCGCAGACCNTGCAAGAGCCGGACCTCGTGCAGCATTTCTGTGGACATGCGCGACAATAACGCCCCGTGCCGGGCGTGGGTCAAGGCAGCAGCTGAGCAGCCTGGAGCAATTTGTCCTGTCGAAAATTCGCCATGCGCTACGCCCTAAGCCCGCGTTGGCGCCAGGAGCCGAGNGTAGACTCCGAAGATGATTTTACGCCTAAACGCTCAGATCTCCGCCGTCCACCGCACCGGCCCGGGATCGACCCCGTGCGCCTGCGCCCAGTCGGTCAGCGCTTGCGGCACCTCATCGACATTGTAATAGCCACCCAGCAGCTGAAAATCGATCGCGCTCTGCGCCCGCGCCAGCACCTCCGGATCGGGCGGATCGAGATACTGGTCGGTCTTCATCCAGCGGTAGGCATAGCCGTAAATGATCACCTTGGAGACGCGATCGCCCAAATTGGGCGCCGCGGAGTGGTANACCCGATTCTCGAAAAACACCGCGTCGCCAGCGCGCAACTNCAGATCCGCGACCCCCGGCGGGTCGACCTCGCCGGCACGGATGCCCAATGGGCTGCCGTTGCTATGGCTCCCCGGCGCGAGCTTGGTAAAGCCGGTGTTGGATCCCGTAAAATCCGTCAGGCAATAGCACACCTTGACCCCGACCCGCGGTAAGCCCTCGTGCCCCAGATCCTCGGCGATACCGATATCGCGGTGCCAGCCGCGGTCGGGCCCGGTCGCGGCCGGGTCCTGCGGCTTCTTGTAGATGATCGACGCGGTGTGCAAATGGATATTGGGCGAGAGCAATTGCACTACCAGCGGCACGGTGCTCCCATGCGAGACCAGTGGAGCCAAAGCCGGCTCCGACACCACGCCCTGGCGCAATTGCAGATAGTGCTGGTCGGGATCGTCGAGAAAGCCGCCCTGCAGCCGGTCNCAGACCTCGGTCAAGCCGACCACTGCGTCGGCGTCCAGGGCGCCGGGCACCACCAGATAGCCGTCGGCGTCGATAGCCTGGCGCTGCTCATCGGTCAATTGAACGAAGTCCATGGCGGTCCTCCTGGCGTGAATTGTCTATGGACTGTGCCACTGCCCGCCACGGCCTATCTCTACTCTTACGGAGCGATGGCCGTGAGACGGTTTACCCTGCGGCGCTTTCCCGTATAGAGCAAGTCAAGAAAACCCGATAACTGGAATCGCACCAGCGACAAAGGATAGTGCGCTTCGATGTTGGTGCGCTGTAACTGTAGCGGATCGGAGCCTGGGAGGATGATCGCACTATTGGTCATAAAACTATGGCGAAACCCCGAGCGGTGGATCAATTGCGCCGCCGCACGACTGTAGGAACCCTCTTCCCCACCTACCCAGCAGAATACGGGGACTTCCCCTTCGAGCGTATATTCGAGATAGTGCTTAGCCCCGGCAATCTCGTGCCGCAAGGCATCCGGCGGCACGTCGGCGCGAAGCCTACAGTGAGAATGCGTATGGCAGCCGACCACATGCCGACGTGCTAGCCGCCGCACCTCCTCCAGCGACATGGCCACCCGTCCGTCTGGAAATTCATCGAAATACTGTATCTGGTGNGACCGGGCGTACTCCGCCTGCTCGGCAGCCGGCGTCTCAACGAAACCCAAGGGCACGAAGAACCACCCGGTGAAGCCGTAGTGTTCCAGAAGNGGGGCGGCGACTTCCGCATGCGANCGCAGACCGTCGTCAAAGGATATGATCAGGCCAGGCTTGGCNGCGCNCCAGGTACCGTCAAGAAAAGCCNTAAGGCCCGCGTAATCGACCGGNACATAATGCCGGGCATAGTAACGCAATTGTCGTTCGAAAGCCNCGTTCTTCGAGGCTGGCACGTCGTGGTAGTTTATCGCGCGGATATGGCACCCCGCCAGTGCCTTCAGTCCCGCGAACGACAGCGAGTTGAGACCCGTCAATTCGCAAAAACGGGCGAGGGATAGTTTGACCCGATTCACAGCGGGATCAGAACATGGCATATATGAAAGGGGAAGGTGNGTCTTGCTCCTCGCCCCTCGCCGCNAGNTCGGCAGCCANCNCGGCCAGCGGTGCGACGAGACCGNCCAGTTCGGGCAGGTCCTGGTCTTCCCACAATCGCCCCAACGCCGCGAAAATCTCTTCGACCGTCATCCCCGAACCGGTCTCGTCCCATTCCTTATACTCCTCGTAATATGTCGCCCGATTGTCCGGCTCGTCCCAAAAACGCTCCCCCCTTTGCACCATGGCCGCCCCCGCCGGCACTAGGTAATCTGCGTAAAAACGCCGTAACCGCTCTTCCGGATACTCATCGAAAGACGGTATGCATTCCCCCGAATCCTTCGTCGGTGATTGCGGCGGTTGTTCGACCTTGAGTAGAATGCAGTCTTCCAAAACCAACATGTCCATCCCCGTCGCCATAAAGCACCGATAGGCGTCGCGCGGAGTGCATGCGATGGGCTCATCGCGCACATTTAAAGAGGTGTTAATCAGCACCGCACAGCCCGTCAAGGCCTCAAAGGCTTTGAGCACGGCGTAAAAACTTGGGTTGTCCCCAATGCCCACAGTCTGGATCCGTGCACTGTAATCCAAGTGAGTGACTGCCGGAATATCGCTACGCGCCTGGTTGACCGCCGCGACCAGATCTCCATCGTCCCCCAATCCGTCCACGACCAAACGCCGACCAAGAGCTACCGACGCGACCAGCAGCATATAGGGGCTTTCCGCTTCCAATTCGAAATAATCCGCACAGCGCTCCGCCAGCACGGCAGGGGCGAAAGGGCGGAAGGACTCTCGGAACTTAATCCTGAGGTTGAGGTTGGCCTGCATGTCGCACCGGCGCGGGTCGGCCAGTATCGATCGGCCTCCTAACGCCCTCGGGCCATATTCCATACGGCCCGAAAAATACCCCACTACGTCGCCGGCAGCTAGGGCCGAGGCGACGACGGCAGCCCTGGCGTCGATATCAGCAACTGCGCGATAGGGGAGTTTTTCCCTCTCGAGGAACGCGTGAACTTCCGCCGCACTGAACGCCGGTCCAAGAAAACTGCCCCGTTGCCCATCGTTCCTGCGCTGGGGGCGTTTGACACCGCAGCGCCGATGGACGGTCAGCAGCGCCGCACCAAGCGCCCCGCCGGCATCGCCCGACGCGGGCTGAATCCAGAGGTGGTCGAAAATCTGCTCTTGTAGTAAACGCCCATTCGCGACACAGTTCAGCGCCACGCCCCCTGCTAATACCAGGTCACGCTCCCCAGTCAGGCTCCGCGCACGACGCGCTAGGGCCAATACGGCCTCAGTAAGGACTTGCTGGATCGACGCCGCCATATCCATTTCTCGGCGCGTGATGCGAGATTCCGGCTCCCGTGGCGGTCCACCAAAACATGCGGCGAACTTGTCGTTGGTCATGGTACCCGAATCGAGGAAGCCGAAGTACTCCTCGTTAAGCCGGAAGGAACCGTCCGCCCGCAAATCGATCAGCCGGTCGCGGATCCGATCGACATAGATCGGCTGGCCAAACGGGGCTAATCCCATCAGCTTGTATTCACCATCGTTGACCGCAAAACCGCAAAAATAGGTGAACGCACTGTAGAGCAAACCCAGCGAATGTGGATAATGGAGAGCCGTGAGCAGTTCGAGGGATCCCCCCTCGCCACGACCGATAGCAGTAGTAGCCCATTCCCCAACGCCGTCCACTGTTAGGATCGCCGCACGGTGGAAGGGAGACGGGTAGAAGGCCGATGCCGCATGGGACATGTGGTGCTCGACAAAGACCACCTGCACTTCGCATTTGAGTTCGCGGCGAATCCATTCTCCTGCCAACGGCTTGACCCCCAATGCGGTCGGAGCCACCCGCAGCCATTGTTCCTCAGCCCGAGGGGTGGCCGCGACCAGGCATTTTATAGTCCGATCAAGGCTCAATAGCGGATGGTCGTAAAAGGCAACTGCATCAAGCTCATCGGGCTCGACGAAAGCCTCCTCGAGGCAGTAGTTGATAGCGGCACGCGGAAAGCGCGGATCATGTTTGCGGCGAGAAAAACGCTCTTCCTGCGCAGCGGCGACGATTTCCCCGTCACGCACTATCGCGGCGGCAGCGTCATGGTAGAAGGCCGAAATGCCGAGGACTAGCATCTGTCCAACCGTTGTACAATCGCCAGTGCCTTTATAATCGCCGGGGCGATCGAGGCCGCCAACGCCCTGTGTCCGGCGGGGGTCGGATGGCAATCGCGGTCAAAGCGGAAAGCTCGCCGTTCAGCGGGCGTATAGCAAACGAGGTCCGACAGGGGGTCGTGGACCGTCACACGCGCGAGATTGGAGAGTTCGGCGAAGCGCCGCTGGTAGTTAGCAGCCACACTGGTCCCTTCCACGTACTGGTAGAGCGGTATTGGCACGATCAGCACGGGAGTAGCCGCCTCCTCTGCCCAGCGCCGTAAGATCGCCTGCAGCAACAGCCAGGACGGACCATCGGGCCGGTCGTACGCCGGCAGCGGTTGGTAGCAGGAGGCTCGTTGTAGAAAATCCTTGAACCCCGACCCAAACTTGCTCACCAGACGCCGGAGCCACTCGTAGTCGCCACCGGTATCGACAAATTGACGATCCGTAGCGGCCAACCGGTCGGGCGCTATCGCCTCGTTCGGCACGGGGACATGGTGCAATTGCAAAGTACCTCGCCGGTCTAGCTCGAAATAGGGCTTTGCTTGGAGATAAATCTCGCCGCTTTCCGACTCGTACGGGCGATAGCGGGCGACAACGCGGCGAATATTTTCCACCAGCACGCCCACGACCACCAGATCGTAATCCAACCCAACGGCCAGATCTCGAAAAATCAGGTATTGTTGGTCGGTGCCGGAGCCAGACAGACCGAAATTGAAAACCTCAAGGCCAGGAACCATGTCCTCGAGCAAGTCGCCATAACGATCCTTGTTGCTCACCCCATCGCCCGCCGTATAGGAATCACCGAAGAGCAAAACGCGGTACCGGTCCGAAGATTTGCGTTGTGCAAATTCGCGGTCACAGCGGAAACCGGCACTATTGACTTTGACCAAATAACCACCCCCCTCGTGCTGGATGCGAGCTTTGAGGCCGGGGATATATTGATAGCCGAAGATGGGATGATATTTGAAGAGGGAGCGACTCATTGGCATTGCGGAAGCTTAGCCTTTCTACGATTGAAAAACGCCAATATACGCCATCGTGCGCACATCCTGCAAGAAGCCGCCGGCACCCACCCGCTCAACCGGCCCCACGCCGCACGATGCGGGGCACCAGCACGAAAATAACCGCCGCGATGGCCAGCACTGCCGCCGCCAGCGGCCAGCCCTGGCCCTGGCTGACCAGGATCGGCGCCAGCGCCACCAGTGCCACCTCNATCGGCCCGAAGCCCACATAGGCCACGGCGAAGTCGTCCAACAGGTGCGACTCGCCCTCCGCATCGACGATGCGCAACAGCGCGATGGCCATGGCCATAACGCCATTGACCCATCCCCATGTGTAGAGCGATTTCTCGAACCAGTATTCGCCGAAGGCCCGCGGNCCCCATAGAAAGAACATCAGCGCGTTNACTGCGATGCCGCAGACCATCAGCGCCGCCAGTGGGTAGGCGTATTCGATCAATATCGCCAGGTCGATAGCGGCGATGCCGTAGACCACCAGGAAATCGGTGCAGGTCCCGCCCAGGCGGACCATGGTCCGGCGATCGACATAGCGCAGGGCACCCACCTTGCGCAATAGCACTCTGCACGCCACCGCCAGCAGGAAGGCACCGACGAACGTCGGCAGGCGGAAGTGGCCCAGCCATTGTCCCGTACCCTGCGCGATCCAGTAGCCCGCAAGCGCCACCGCNCCGANTAGCGCCAAATGCATGGCCAGCGGGTCGATGGTATTGGCCGCGACCGTCTCCTGCCCGAGCGGGCGCTGCTCACCANCGGGCAGGAGCCCGGTGCGCAGACCACCGGGCAACTCGTCAAACGGAGCGACCAGGCGGGCCGCACCCTGTTGCGCGCCCCACTTGATCCAGGCCATGCCGCCGATGATCGCGGCCACAATGCCCACCGTCGCCGCGGTCATCGCCAGCGGTCCAGCCGCCGGCCAGCCCAACTGCGCGTAGGTCGTCCCCACCACCGCGGCGGTGCCGTGACCACCGATAAAACCAGCGGCCAGTATCGTGCCGAAACCGGGGTGCAGATCGGTCCACACCAGACTCAGCACCCCCAGCGCGAACGCCAGCCCCACGCCCCACTGCAACATGCTGGTCAGTGTCGAATAGGCGAAGAGCTCGACCACATTCCGACCGACGGCGCGGCGGGCGGCCGGGGCAGCGGCAAAAGGCAGGGTCACGAAAATCAATGCGATGAGGATGCCCGGATAGGCGCCGATATGGCCGGAAAAGGGCAGCCACCCCAAACCGCCGGTGCCCAGACCGAGGCCGAGGACGCCACCGATGACACTGGCCGGCAAAAAGAGCTTCTGCACCGGACGCAGCTGCGCGCGCGCGATCTGGCCAGCCAGCAGCAACAGCGCCGCCAGCCCGAGATCGACGAGGAGGGTCCAGGGGGTGAATTCCATAGCGGTTCAGAGAGTACGCACGGCGCCCATTCCCGGCAATGGGGCCCCGCCGACCGGCGCTCGCCCGCCGCCAGCCATAAGGCAAAGGGCGGCCGGCCGTGCACTGCCACTCACCGGCCGCCTCCACATTCGACCAGCGCCCGCACGCGCTCAGCACACACCCGTCCGTCCATCCGCACGCCCGAGTAGGCATGCAGTGACCAGCGATCGCCGGGCAGGGCAGTCGCAAAGACATCCGCGTTTTCGGGCTCCACACCGCCGCCAACCACCACCTCGATCCGCCCCGCCGCCTGCGCGACCAGTGCCTGCACGCGCTTTAGGCCCGCAACGGCTCCGCCGGCGCCGCGCCAGGGCGTACCGCTGGTCAAGATCCGATCGAACTGCAGTTCGACCAGCGTCTCCAACGCCGCCGCGGGGTCGAGCGTCGCGTCGAACGCCCGGTGCAGCGATACTTCCAGGTCGCGCCCCTTGGCCGCGGCGACCAGCTCGGCAAGCGCCGCGCGGTCCAACGCCCCGTCGGCGCCAAGCGCCCCGATAACCACGCCATCGACGCCGGCCTCCGCCGCCCGCCGTATCTGCCCTTCCATCGCCCGCACTTCCGCCGCCGCAAATGAAAAATCCCCCGGCCGGGTGCGAATCATCGCCAGCACGCCGGGCTGAGTGAAGACCGCGCGCGCCATCCGTACCAATTCCCAATCCGGTGTCAGCCCCTCGTCCCGCATCTGCCCGCACAACTCCACCCGTGCCGCGCCGCCGACCATAGCGGCCCCAGCATCACGACGCACGCCCGCCGCATCGTCGCAGCCTATGCAGACTTCAACCGCAATCACCGGCCTTGCCCTCGATATACCATCGGTCTATTTTGAATTTCCACGCCGCAAATCAACGCGAGGAGCGCCGGTGTCCTGGACATCCGCCTACGTCGAAACCGACCGCATCAAACTGCACTACCATCGCACCGGCGGCGACAAACCGGCCCTGGTGCTCGCGCACGGACTCACCGACAATGGCCTGTGCTGGACGCGCCTGGCCCGCGCGCTCGAAGCCGAATACGACCTCGTCATGGTCGATGCGCGCGGCCACGGTCTGTCCGCCAAACCCAGGACCGACTACACGGTGGAAGACCACGCCGCCGATCTGGCCGACGTGGTGCGCGCGCTCGACCTGCAACAACCCGCCCTGATCGGCCACTCGATGGGCGCGGCCACGGTCGCCGCCTTCGGCGCGGCGCATCCTGAATTAGCCGGTCCCCTGCTACTGGAAGACCCGCCCTGGCGCCCGCCACAAGAGCAGAGCGCCCCGGCGCAGCACACCCGGCGCCTGGCCGATTGGCGCGACAGCCACATCGCCCGGCAACAGCAGACCCGCGACGAGATCATCGCCTTCGGCCGCAAGCGCAGCCCCCGCTGGCACGAGGTGGAATTCGCACCGTGGGCCGAGGCCAAATTGCAGGCCAGCCCCGATGTCTTCGGCTGGGGCGGCACGTCGGGCTGGATCGAACTGGCTTCCCAGATCCGCAGCCGCACCGCGCTAATCACCGGCGATCCCGAGCTCGGCGCCATTGTCACGCCCGCGTTGGCCGCAGCGGCCGCAGCGGCCAACGACCGCATCGAGATCGCGCATATCCCCGGTGCCGGCCACAATATCCGCCGCGACCAATTCGCGACCTACCTGCGGCAAGTCCGTTCGTTTTTGGCCGACTAACTGCCCACCGGCGGAAACAACTCATCCGGAAACGCGTCCCCCGCCCGCAGCGCCAGCGGATCCGTCACCAGGTGGTCCTGGCCGCTATAGGCGGCGGCGCGGTCGGCAAAAATAATCACGTGCGCCACCCGCTAGTCCTCCGTCGTATTTGGCCCGGCCGCGTGCATAATCATCCCGTGGTGGAAGGTGCAATCGCCCGCCTGCAAGGGCACGGTCATCCGCGGCCACCACTCCAGTGCGGGCATCTCCCGCTTCCAGCGCCCCTGGTCCGCCGTGCCGATATTGGGCAGGTCCGCCAATTGATGCGAGCCCGGCAAAAACGACATGCAGCCGCGCTCGACTGGCGTATCCTGCAGCGCGATCCACGCCGACAGCGTGTGCCGCGGCGCGGCAAAAGGCCACTTCATCTGATCCTGGTGGAAGGCCGTCGGGGCGGCTTTTGCCGGCTCCTTGGCTAGCGTGTGGTCGTGCCACAGGCGCATGGGGATCCCGGCCAATTGCTCGGCGATAGCCCCGATCCTGGGATGCAGCGTCAGCCCGCGCAGCGTCTCGTCGTCGCGCCACACATCGACGTACTGGTGGAAAGTGTGGCCGTAGCGCGCCGACCCTCCTTCCGGCGTCGATGCCAGGAGCGCCAGCGTCGCCTCGCGATAGTGCGCCGCCTGCGCCCGGCTGATGAGCTGCTCGACCTTGACAATGCCGTTGCGGCGGTAGTCGTCCTGCATCTGAGCTGTAATGCCCGTGTCCATATCAATCGCTCCTGTTGTGCCGGCTCCGAAAAATAGATCCAACCCGCGGAAGCAGCGACATGCGCCGCAAGCTACAGCCCTCGTTCGACTGTGGCGCCATCGGTCGCTACAAGCCCGCCAGCAGGACATTGTTGGCGCGAAAGCCGCCCGCGGCCAGAATCTCGCCCACAGAGCGACCGCTTTCGTAGTAGTCGCCGCCGCCCGGGTACTCCTGGCTGCCGTCGAAGTAGAGCACGGCCGGCGGCCGATCGGCGGGGATGGTGTTGATGCCCACCGACTTTTCGACGCTGGGGCAATTGCAGGCCTGCCCCGGTGTGAGGAAGGTCTCCACGGTAAACGTCGCACCACCGTCCCGCGAGACCAGCCATACCAACCGCTGGTCACTGCGCTCGCACATCCGCATCGCACGGGTTGGCTTGCCATCGAGCCACTCGTCGTTGAAAGGAGTAAGCGTGACGAGGACAAAAATCGCGTCGTCCTCCCGCACCGCTGCCCTGCACTCCAGCGCGCGCATCTCGGGATATAGTCGCTCCCAATGCTGACTGACCGGCGTCTGCCGCAGCCCGCCGTCCTCTACCGTCACCATCATACAGCGCCCCGGCGCCGCGCCGTGGTCGAGATAGAAGGCAAAAGCCCGTCCCCGCGCATCGACGACCATTCCACCCTGGCGGATCTCAGGCGGCGGTAGCTTTTCGTGGCGCGGGCGGATGCTGCGCGCCAGCACGTCCAGATTTTCGGGCCGCGCCGGCAGTGGCACCCTCTTCCCGTCCGCCCGAGTCCAGCAATCGCCGCCGTCTGTGCTGCGCGCATAACACGTCGCCTGGTGCAAGCCGCGGCCGTGTGCGTCCTCCCCCTCGTAAAAGTCGATAATCGCGTGCAGGGTCCCATCCGGTGCCGCGTCCATCTGCATGTGATAGGCGGCATAGGCCTGGCCGTATGACTCCGCCAGCGCGACGATGCGCCGCGGCTCAGACCACGCGGATTCTCCCGGCGACAGGCGATATAAATCCACCCCGCGCTGGTGGCGCTGTTGGCCCCTGCCGCGCAAGGTCAAATAGAGCGTGCCGTCGGGCCCGGACAAGAACACTGGATAGGTCCCGACACCGACAGGCACCGCTGCACTCCACGCCGAGGCGTCGTCGGGCGCCAGCGCCCGACGCCAATGCACGGCGGTGCCGTGCCCGCCCAGTACCGCGTGCAACACGCCGTGGTTATCGATGGCCAGCACCCCGCGCGCGTGATTGTCGATGCCCTCGTCCAGTGTCACCGGCTCGCCCCACGATCCCATCGCGTGATCATAGGTCCGCACCCGATTAAAATAGCCTTCGCGGCTGACATCCTGCCAGGCAATGTGGGTGCGGCCATGGCAGGTAATGATCTTGCCGCTGTCGTTGGTAGCGCGCTCGCTACCCATGGAAGAAATCTTCTGCATTTATCATGCCCCCGGTTTGATGGCCCAATTATATCGTATTATACTTCGACTCACCACCAGGAGTCCACCATGACCGACGCCGACATCCCCCTCCAGCCGATGACCGAATACGAGCAGTTTCTCTTCGACCTCAAAGGCTTTCTCGTCATTCCCGGCGTGCTATCTACCGCGAAAATCCAGACCGTGTGGATCCTCGGCAACAAGCGATGATCAGCGCGGCTCAGCTGCAGGCCTTCGACGAGCGCGGCGCGGTCACCCTCGATACGCCTCTGACCGCGAGCGAGATCGCCGCCGCCAACGCGGCCATCGACCAAATGCTGCCCATGCAGGAGCCCGACACCGGCCAGCAGCCGCGCTACCGCTACGGCGCCACCTGCAACTTCTATGCCCCGGCGCTAGTCGACTTGATCCAGCACCCCTTCTTTGAAAGGGTCGCCAAAAAAGTCCTTCGCGCCGATAGCATCCGCTTCTTCCAGACTGCGGCCCTTAAGACCTACCCGCAGCCCGGGGAATTCAGCTTCTCCGAACACACCGACATCCAGTATAGCCTGGAAGACTGGGCACAAACGCCGCGTCGGGTGGTCTGCAGTTATTTCCTCTGGCTAACCGATGTCAACGCGCGCCGCGCGCCGATGATGCACCGGCCCGGCAGCCACCGCCTGATCGCCGCCGCCCGCTCGGCCAATCCGGCCTTGCGCGACACCCGGCCCGGGGTCGAGGGCATCCAGATGGAAAACCTGCCGCCAGAATATGCGGCCCCACAACCGGTGCTGGCGCGCGCCGGCCAGGTGACCGCGCTGACCACCTCGATGATCCACGGCGGCTCAACCAATGTCGACGACCAGCCGCGCAAGGTACTGGTCATGACCTATACGGCCGCCGGCGTCAATATCAGCCTGCCCGAGAGCCAGGCAACCGTCAAGCGTGCGTACGACGCGGAGTTGAGAAAGATCCTGCGCCCCGAACGGGCGCATCTGGTAGCTGACTTGTACCAACCTTAAACGACAGGAGCACCTGTGTTCGACTACACCCCCGTGCCACAAGATCAAATCCGCCAATTCGACGAAGAGGGCTACCTCGTCGTCCGCAATGTCCTCGACGAGGCGTCGATCGCTACACTCCTAGAGGCCAGCGACCGGCTGATCGCCAGCGATATCCAGACCAGCCGCCAGTCCAACCCCACCGGTCTCTACGACGGTTTCCGCAATAGCATCGCGCTCGACGACGCCTATATCCCGCTGATGACCCACCCCAAGATCCTGCCGCTGGTCATCCATCTGCTCGGCTCGAACTTGCAGCTGATGACCTCACATCTGATCTACAAGTATCCCAATCCGCCCGGCACCCCCGAGCACCACCGCGCCCCCGGCTGGCACCGCGACTACCTGCAGGCGATGATGGCGCTCGGCCACTATAGCATCCCGCGTATCGAACTCAAGTGCGCCTACTACTTCACCGACCTCAGCCAGCCCAAGAGCGGCAACACCATGGTCGTACCCGGCAGCAACCAGGCCACCGCACCGCTCGCCGTACCCGAAGACGGCGACCCCGATGGCGCCATCGAGCCGCTATTGAATCCCGGCGACTGCCTGCTCTTCGAAAACCGCACCTGGCACGCCGGTGCGGTCAATCTCTCCGACCACATCCGCAAGGGCATTATGGTCGGCTTCGGCTACCGCTGGGTGATGCCGATGGACTTCCGCCGCCAGGACCCCGCATTCGTCGAGAAACTGTCGCCGCTGGAGCGCTTCCTGGTCGGTGAGCAGTACGACGATGTCGTCAACTTCCAGCCCGACGGCGGTGCCAACCCGCTGGCCGACTGGTGCCGCGCACACGGCGTGCCCACCGCGCGGCACTTCGGACCGGGAAATACCGTCGCAGAAATCTACTAAAGAGTCTGCCGCCCCTGGTAGCGCAGCGGATGCACAATGCCCACCGCGTCGATTGCTGCCTGTAAGTCAGCCGGTAGCGGTCCCTTCTCGAGCGCCGCGATATTCGCCGCAATCTCGTCCCAGGCACTAAAACCCGTGGCAATGCAGTGGATGCGCGGCTCGCCCAATAGCCAGCGCAAGGTCAGCTCGGGCAGGGGGATGCCCGATTGTGCCTGCAGATCCAAATAGCCGAAATAGGCGCGAAAAAAAGTGTCGTCCATCCAGGCAGGCCGCTGCCGGCGCCACGCTTCCTGAGCCACGGCGAGCCACCCCTTGATAAACATCGCCCCGCCGGCCACCCCCAGGCCCCGCTGCTCGGTCAACGACAGCAAAAAGTGCCCGGCATTGCGGTAGATGGGATTGTGCTGGTGCGCGACCATCATCGAGTCGTAAGGCCCAGCCTCTACCAGACGCGCCAAACGCCGTGCGTCCTTGCCAGTAATGCCGATAAAGCGGGCCTTGCCCTGCGCTTTGGCGCGGTGCAAAAACTCCACGCAGGGCGCGCTGGCCAAATCGTACTCCTCGTCGTCTTTTATCAAGGGTCCCGTATGCGACACCGCCTCTACTTCCGCTACCGCGTCGTCCGTCCACCACTTGCGCTGATCCGCCTCGTGCAGTTGGATCAGATCCACGCGATCTGTCTGCAAGCGCCGCAAGCTGCCCTCGAATTGCGCCATTAGCGAATCGACCTTGCGGTGGCCGCCGGGGTCTGCCACGCACCCGACCTTGGTCGCCAGAAAAACCCCGCCGCGCCGACCGCGCAACGCCGTGCCCAACATCTCTTCGTCTTTGCCCTTGCCGTAATTGGCTGCAGTGTCGATATAGTTGACGCCCCGCTCCATCGCACGCGCCACGCACTCGTCTACGCCCGCCTGGCCCTGCGCGGCCATAAAAGCCGTACCGAGACCGAGTTCTGCCACGGTCACACCTGTTTTCCCGAGTAGTCGTTTTTTCATATTGTATACCCGCTTTCAAAGTCGACTCGTGCCAAAGGATATCCGCAATGGCCAGAATAAACAAGTGCATTGAGCTCCTCGAGCAGGACCAGCCCATCTACCTGACCCATCCCAGGGCGCTTAGCTACGATGCCGGCTTGGAAGACGCCAAGACTTGGGCCGACCTGATGCTGATCGACTTTGAGCACCGCCCCTTCGACGTGATCGGACTGACCGAGTACATGCGCGGCCTCAAAGACGGCGGCCCCACCGCCAGCGGTCACCCGACGCCCACCGTCGTCTGCACCCTGCCCGCCAACGCTATCTCGCCCGAGGAGGTCCGCTACAATGCCTGGCAGGCGCGCCACGTGTTGACCACCGGCGTCCACGGCATCCTCCACACCCACGCGCGCACAGCCGAATCGGTCAAGGCCTTCGTGCAGATCTGCCGCTATCCCTTCCAGACGCTCTACCGCCAAGCCATCGGCGAAGGCCTGCGCGGCGCTGGCGGCCAGGCACCCGCCTGCACCGTCTGGGGCCTGTCAGCCCCCGATTACGCTCGAGCCGCCGACCCCTGGCCGCTAAATCCAGATGGCGAATTGTTTCTGGGATTGAAAATCGAAGACCGCCACTGCCTGCCCAACGCCGACGATATCGCCGCCGTGCCCGGCATCGCCTTTGCCGAATGGGGACCGGGCGATATGGGGATGTCCTTCGGCCTGCCCGACGCCCACGACCCGCCCTATCCGCAGGTGATGGACGACGCCCGCAGCACCGTCAAAGCCGCACTCGACCAGCACGGCATCTGCTTCTATTCGAGCTGGAACGATCCGGAGATCTCGCTGGAGGAGCGCGTCGATTACTCGCTCGACGTATTAGGCGTAAAGATGATGGGGGCGCCCAGCAGAGAATGGGCCGACTACGGGCGGCAGCGCACAGGGCGCACGATGCCGGTCTAAATGGGACGGCCCACCGATAATTGAGCGGCGATTTTTTTGATCTGTACCGTACTCACCGCGGTCGGCGAAGGATGCGGAGTCACATACCAGCCAATTTATTGTTTATACATACCGGCATAGGCCCACGAAATGCATTGCATCCATTTCGCCACGCCACCTGTTTAGGCTCAACAGCTCAACAATAACTGCCCGAATGAGCACCAACTACGACTCGCCATCGGGCTAGTATAGCCAGATCTCCACCGCCAGAATCAGTTGCCGCACACAACTTATCGTTACAAAAAGCGCCAATCCTTGCACGCTCGTGCAAGGATTGGCGCTTTTTGTCCTTGAGAATGGATACCGTATTGTATAGTTTATCTTCCACAATAACAAATAGTTTTGCTCATATCAGATTACGCTGTTGAAATCGACAACCCTTGTAAGAACACCTGTAATGGCGCAAATAGATCAACCAACAGGACTGGCGCAGTGGCTCGACCGCAATGGACTAAGCGCCTACGCACTCGCCAACGAACTGGGCGTCAGCCCCCACACCATCGGCAAGGTGGCAAAGGGGCGCTGCCAGAATTTTAACATCGACATTCTCAGCGCAATTTCCCGCCGCACGGGTCTGTCGTATGAGACGATCTTAGCGCCCGCAAATAACCTTACCAGCCCTACCGCCACAGGCGACCACCGCATCGATACGTGCTTGGCGCTACAAGCCAAGCATATGCACACCCCAGAGATGTTTCACAAATGCAAGCGCTATATCGCGCCAAATTTTCAATGCTCGGGCAAGAGCTATAACGACAAGCGCCAACAGCCGGTAGGCTTTGCCGAGATGTGCGATCTCAACATCGAGACAGACGCCCATATCGTTAACAGTTTGCTCTCTGTGAGCTGGTATACGCCAGGCAGTATGGAGTCGAACGACTCGCGCTGCCTCCACACATACTGGCGAGCACTGATTCTAATACCCAAAGAAACGCCGCTCTACAATGACACCTTTGTGGTATACGAATTTGCAAAAAGCATCAATGAGATGGAGCCGATTGATCTGCCGCAAATAGTGACCTGGTGGTGGGACACGCCGAGCCAGTACAATCGCGCCCCCATGGAATCGTATCCGGCAGACATTAAGGCGAAAATTCGGCAAAACGCATCTATCATTAACACCAATTGACTGTTGTGCGTAACATGAAAAACGCCGATAGAGGGTTGTGTCAGTGCACTCACGAGTAAATGCTATAATGCAAATTGCATGCATTCTCTTTTAGATGAGGTGATCCTTGGAAGCCCGCAGCATTAGTGAAAGACCCGACGCTCCAGAGCCGCACGAAAAGCAAAACTCGGGGCGAGGGGCAAACACGCATCGCCATTACGACCAGTTGATCCGCCAGCGTCTCGCCGCCATCATTGCGGCATCTGGCTACTCACAGCAAGATCTGGCGGATGCCATCGGCGTGCAGCGATATCGAATCCACCGCCTGCTCTCCGGCACCAATCTCGTCATCGACGCCAGTCTTACCTGTGCAATTGCCGAAGCGTGCGGACAGCCACCACATGTCCTGTACGACCCGAGTATCGACTTGCCCTACGATTTGACAGGCGTAACATCTATCGATCACATGCTGCGCGACGCCTACAACGACAACTCGAGCACCGGCCTAGCCGGGATCAAGCGCCACGCCGCGCCGGACTACTGCGTCCTCAGTGACAAATACGACGAGCGCCAGGGCCTATCGTACGAACACTTGCTGGTCGATGTCGAGCCAACGCCGGGCCGGAGCCAGCAAGTGCGGCGCGGACTGACGCTACAGGACGAAATACGTCTCAATCAATTGGCCGCCGACCACGACAATACGCACACACAGGTCGTGTTAGCGGACGCGGCGCTGGTCGATGATATGGTGTGGGTACAGTACACTACCAAGACGTACTACGGCACGACGCGTCTCGCCAGTGATATATGGAATTTTGTCGACCTACTCGTGCTGGACCACCCGATCGAAAAATACCGCAGCAATGCCAGGTACAAACCCAAGATCCGCCGACGGCTCTGGCGAGCACTGAAGGAGATGCCAGACCAGCATCAGAGCTTTGACTCGAGCTCCTGCCTGCAGCGCGCAACGCAGCTTTCGCTTACCGACGCGTCCGATGCTGACGAACCTCAGCGCACTGATCCAACGGCATAGATTCTCACCATTTTCGCCCTCGCGAATAAACCCCGGTTGCCGTCGGACCTAGGTCAACGCAGTGCGATCACTTTGCGCACCGCCGACCGGCTCCCGGCGTCCAGACGCGCCAGATACACTCCGCTCGCCACCGCTCGCCCTTTCTCGTCGCGCCCATCCCAGAGCGCGCGATGGAAACCGGCCCCACGGTGCCCCGCAACCAGGCGCCTCACCCGCTGTCCGAGGAGATCGTAAATATCGAGACGAACCGGCCCCGCCGCCGGCAATTCGTAGCGAAAGTGGGTAGAGCTATTGAATGGGTTTGGCCAATTGGGCGCGAGCGCGAATTGGTGGGGCTCGACATCGGCCCCGCGCACCGCTGTATCGCTTGGTTGCACGGGCTCCAGTTCGAGGCTCAACGACCCCTCCCCACGCAATTGCACGCTTCTGTCGCTGAGGGAGATCTCCTGACCGTCAAACTGCATGGCCAGCACCGGCCGCCCCGGCGCCAGGGCACACTCGAAGCCCTCCTCGTCGCCCCGCAAAAAGCCGATTGCACGATTTTCTTCCACGCTCAAGTTGACATCAACGTCCCGCTCCGCGTCGACCAGAGTGTGGCCAGCCCACGTCATAGAACGCCCNTCGTGCATGGCCAGGGCNGCNACCTGNCCTCCGCGCAAACGCAGCAGACCGAATCGCGCATCGCTCGCCGTTTCGCGGCCCCCGGCATCGAATGCTATGGCTACGGCATCCGTCTGCCGCATCCATATATAATCGCGATCGCTGCCGACCTCCACCATCACCGCCTGTCCGCCGCGGGCGGCCAAAGTGCTGATGCGCGGCTCTAGGTCGTTGCGGGGCCGGGGAAAGAGTACGGCGAGAAACTCCGCCCCTGCACCTTCCTCCATTACCCGCAGCGTGGTATGCGT
Source organism: Gemmatimonadota bacterium (assembly GCA_002724215.1). Taxonomy (GTDB): domain Bacteria; phylum Latescibacterota; class UBA2968; order UBA8231; family UBA8231. The sequence continues at coordinate 30,921 of PBOD01000089.1, forward strand.
CAACTCTTCGCGATATCCAAACGAGTGCACCGTGTCACGCTCTGCAAAAACCCGCCCCTCTCGCTCCGGCAGATAGGCCAGTAGTTCGGCCCCAGGGCGAGTCCAGCGCGCGAGGCCGCCATCGCGCTGGTATGTGCCGCCGCTGGTACCGCCGCCATTGCCGTGCAGGCGCCACTCAAAGTGATTCTCCCCCGTCGCGGACAGTTCATCGGCCACGGCGAAGTAGCGCTTGCCGATAAACATCACACGCCTTCTGACGTCCGCATCCTGGTATTGAGCCGCGACCTCGGCGTAGTCCATAAAATCGCTGCTGTAGAAGCGCTGTAAGAAGGCGTCGTTGCCGCCTCCGATGGCTACATCGCCCGCCATAAATAGCGGCGGCCCCTCGCCATTGACCAGCACCACATTGTGGTTGCGCCCCGCATTGACCTTGTGGTGGTTGGGAAAGTTTATATAACCCGCATCGAGCGCCAGCATCTCGCCGCCGGCGTAGAGGATAAAGCTAGTTTCATCGGGGTGCTCGTGACCCAGGCCGTGGGCGCGAACCCTGCCGTGCTCGCCGCGCAGCAGCATATAGGTGGCATCCTCGGTCCAGTCGCTGCGCATCACCGCATCGCCGGCCCCCGGCATAAAGACCGTCGGCCCCCAATCGGGCGGGCGGGCGGGAATCTGGTCGTCGTAGAAGGCGATGGCGTCCATTTCGGCAAATTTGCTCACATAGAGGCCTGACTCGTTGTGCTCCCAGTCCCAGCGGTGGACAGCGCCCAGAGCATCGACGGCGGCGAGGTAATTGCCGTAGAAATCGTCGACGTGCCCGTCCTCAATATTGGGCCTGCGCCCGTTGGGCAGGCGCAAATTCACCATCCATAGATGCAGACGCCGCACTTTGGCATCGGCGAATAGGTCGATGCCGCTGATCCTGCGCAAGGCCAGCAGATACGGCAGATACAGGTCGGCGGCATAGCGGGCGTAGAATGGGCCTTCGGCGAAACCGCCGTCTTCCCCTTCGATCTGATAGTCGAGGGTCCGGGTCACCACCTCAAAAGCGCGTCCCGCCCAGTCGGCCGGGTCGCTGCCGCCATAGCCCTCGTGGCCGCTCAGCGCCCACGCCGCCAGGCCCAGACCGCCGTAGACCCGCAGGTGCCAGTTGTCTAGGTGCGGCGTGTCGTGCAACCTGTATTCGAGGATGCCGAGATCGACCTTGATTCCGCGATACAGCCGGTGTGCTTCTTCGGCCAAAATCCCGCGGATTTCCGCCAGTGCCTCCGGGTGCTCGGCCAGGTACGGGTGCAGCATATCGTAGGCCGTCGCGTAGAGTGCCACCACGTCGCCCTCCAAGTGCGGCTCTCCCATATCGCCGCCCCGGGGTGGAAAGACCACCTCGCGCAGTAGCTGCGTCGCCGCGCGAGCGTGGCTCTCGTCGCCTGCGCCCATGGCATAGACAAAGGCCAGGGTTTTGGCCAGCCGCGCCTTAGCCCGGTCGTTGGCATCGGCTTTGAGCGGGGCGTCCGCCCGATCCAGCAGCGTCTGCCACCAACTGGCATAGGGTTCGCGCTGAATGCGGTCCTGCAGCAGGGCAATATCAGCCTCGGTGTAGAGCAGGCTGGGATGTTGCTCCGGCCCGAGCAATTGTCCCTGGGCAGGCATCAAATACAAAAGGCAACACGCCGCTCCAATCAACCACCGCATTTCAGTTCTCGAGAATTCTCTTGCCCCGCCTCAGGCCGACGGGTTTGGGCAATTGTGCACGCAGTTGCTCGTCGAGGGCATCGTATAGAAACCGCTGATACATGCCCATCTCGTGGTTGCGCCGGTCCTTCAACTCGAAGAGGCTGGCGTCGAGAGATTCCAGACGGCCCGGATTGGCCTCTACTCCCCCTTCGCTCGCGATAAACATCAGAGCCCCGAAGTGGACATAGGGACTGAGCGTATCGGTCACCAATCGCGTCGTCGCCACATAGGGGGGGGTCAGTCGCGGCACGATGTCGTTGCGATACACCACTCGATAGAGAGGGCCACCGTCGTCGAACACCTCGAGCGCCTCCTCGAATGCGGCGGCGAAGCCGGAATCGCCCACCCTGGGCTGGCCAAAAGTATACACTCCCTGGATCGGAATCCCCTCGTCGGCGACCAAGCGATAGGCCGCCAAAACCGCCAGTGAGCCACCCAGGCCGTGCCCTGCGAGCCACACGGGCTGATTGCGCCCGTGCACGGCAGCAAGCTGAGCGTGGAAATCGTCCCAAATCGCGTCGATGCCCTTAGCACCCCCACTGTGTATTCTGCCCCCTCCCCCCAACCACTCCGCACTGTCCGTGAGTCCGAGCTGGAGAAATTTCCACATCTTGGCGATACTGCGGTGCGGGGGCGGGTCGAATACGGCCAAGACCATTTTTTCGCCCGCCGCCACCACGACCCGGGGCAACCCATCCCCGCCATCGATCTCCACCACCTGGTCAAAAAAATTGCCGGCCATGGACTCCTCATGCCCGTGCCGGGCCACCGTTTGAACGGCATGGGCACATAGATAGGCATTGCTTGGGTTATAAGTACCGGTTCTGGGCTCGTAGACGTCCCATATCTCGGGAGCAACCCGGGCAGCAACTGCATCCTGCTCCGCTCTGTAGTCTCTGGCCTGGACCGGACTCATCACCAACGAAACCGCTACGAGGCCCAAAATTGCAGATTTCATCGTCTGTCACCTGGCGAGCTGCGTGTAACCATTATATAATCGCTCTCTCATTCGGCCGCCCTTGCCGAGCGCCATAATTGCTCTCCATCTCGCCGCCAGCCAATCGGCGCGCCTGTAAAGGGAATTACCTGGGCCGATCGGCACCACGACCATCGGAGACCTGCGGACAATTACTCCGCGCACGGTGCCACGGGGCAGCATGCATGCCGCCTGCAGTTGCACGGGGGCGCCATGAATATAGATAAAAAGCAGCCTAAGGGCGAGACAATGGCGTAGAAAGCGCGATAGCCCAGCGACGATATTTTCGCAATGGTATGGGGGAGACTCACAGCTCCCGAATGCGCCAACCCGCCGCCGGGCCGCGCACCTGCCAGACATATCCTTGCACGGTCACGGCAAGTCACCGGCAGAGGATAGAAACGCATCGCACTTGCGAGGAATACATCAGGCCATGAGGAGGGATTGAGGTCGGGGTAACCACGGTAGCCGCGCAAGCACAAGCATCAACCTGGGTATAAATTGTGCAATATATGCACAATTTATACATTGGAATCACAATGCCTTAAGGTTAACTTTTTCCAAGCGATTATATGCAGTCAACGAAAACTGTTTGGGCCTTAGCACGAGGAGGGAAAACCCATGAGCGATGAAAGTATAGCGGTTGTAAAGCGAATTTATGAAGGCTTTGACACGGGCGATATGGAAAAGATCCTGGAATGCGTCGCCGAAGAAATCGCTATGGATCACCGGGGCATCGGCAGCCCGGACTATCCTATGAATAAAGTGTTTCGCGGCAAGAGCGGCATGCGCGAATTCGTGAATTTGATTTTCGATACCGAGGAGGTTCTCGACCACGAGGTGCGCGAATTCTTCGCCAGCGGCGACAAGGTCGCCGTCACCGGGTTTTTCAGAGCCCGCGTAAAGGCCACCAACAAAGAATTTTCATCAGACTGGGCACAGGTTTGGACGATAAAGCAGGGCTTAGCCACGGAGTGGAAACTGTACTTCGACTTTACTGCCGAGGCTCTAGCATATCGACCGTGAGTATCGGCGATGTCGCCATGAGCCCCACGGCCCCGAGCAACATCGCCAATATCTGGACCTCGTTGCTCATCCTATCTATACGAAAGGATTCAAGATGATTATTGTCAGTTTTTTCGCGACGTTGAAAAGCGAGGTGGATGCAGTAGAGTTTGAAACGTGGGTAAGGGAGGAATGGTCGCCAAAGCTGAATGGCAAAGACGGCCCGAAGGGAATGACGGGACAGATTGCCAAGGGCGACCGTGGACCGGCCAAAGGTCACTACTTGGGGGCGGTGTACTTCGACTCCGCTAGTACCCGTGACTGGTATTTTCCCGTCGAAGGCGAAGGACTCTCCGCAGCAGGACGCCAGGAAATCGAGGCCTGCGGATTTGCCGAGGCATTCGATAAGTTCTGGGAATTTGCCGACGCCGAATGGCGGGGCGATGGCCTCGTTATCAGCTAGCTAAAGGAGGCAACAACACAGGAGTGATGGCCGATGCGACATTTTCTCGCTCCTGCAATCCGCTCATACATCGGCTGTGAGGCTGCCTGCAAATTCGCCAGACGCCAAGTGAATGGGTCGCCGACTCGTTTTACCCACCGCACCACTGGAGCTGAAAAATATTGCTTGATTCGAAACGTCGCCTCAGTGCGCCCCGTTACTATTGTTGAGACGCTTACTAAATTGCAGGGCGTTTTTCATCACGCTGATCATATAATCGTGCCACCTGCGCACTAGGTCGGCATGCTCTTCTCGGGTCTCGACACCGCACCATGCCTTTACTTTTGGCCAGGTGGCGGATTCGTAGGGCCATTTACCCAATATCATGCCGCCCCAACGGACGGTTGTCGCGGCGTAATACCCGAAACGAACCAGGTCACTATCGCAGTCGTAGCCAGCATCCTGGACGCCAGCGATATACGCATCGAGGATATCGCGTTCGAACTGCCCTTCTTTTCCCGCCGTGCCCGATGAGGGGACCAGAAGGGCAAAATTCACCAGGCAAGACAGATCGGCTCCGATGATCTCGATACCAGTAAATGCCCAGTCGATCAACACAAGTTGGTTGCTTTGACCCCGAAGCATGTTTTTGTGAAATACGTCGAGATGGCACAGCGTCTTTGGAAGTGTGTCGTAGCGATCGGGAAGATCACGTGCTTCACGCGCCAGATCTAGACGCGTCTTGACGACCTCTTGAGGCGAGGCTTTGCGCACGTATTCACAGGCGTCGAAGTCCTCGCGATATCTACTCCAGGTCTCATCGATATTCGACCGGTTTCCCCAGTTCTTTATCCAGTCCCTGCTCGTCCAGTGGCCGAACTTCGCAGCCTCATCGGTATGGGCAGCGTAGTGTCCGTTAAAATGACCTATTCTGCGCGCGCTTTCGAGCAACTCGTCGTAGCTAAAATCCTGCAGATTTGCGCCTTGCACATGTTCCAGCACCAACCAGATCTGCTCGTCGCCTTCGGCGATTTTGTAACAAGACGGAGCCGTGATGCCGCCTGGAAGATCGCGATTACCGGCCAGTAGGTCCCCGTACACTTCCGCCTCCCGGCGCCAGTACCACAGAGAATGCGAGTCCAGATGTTCTTCGTTATATGGCAACCTCTTGCAGACGAGTGATATCGGGCGATTTGTCCCGCGAATTGAGGCATCTATTTCAACGAAGAATACATCGCCTTGACCAAAGCCGACATCACTCGCTGTGGCTGTCCATCCGTCGATCTCTACAGACGAATCATCGAAATAGGAAATCGCAGCGGACTTTACCAATTCACCACTCAGGGCGATTGCGGTTTCGTCATCCATAGTTGTTGTCTTGAAGAAATATCATATGAGACTTGCAGCTATCGCATGCCACACAAGTGATTTATAGGGTTCTCTTCGATCTGTGCCCGACCGCAATACGCAGACGCTCTCGCCTCATCCTCCTGCCTTCGCAGGCAATTAGCAGAGCAGATCTGCACATCGACCGACGGCGCACCCCGATCACCTTGTGGCTCCAGCAATCAACACCGTCGAGCGGCATCGCCACTGCGGACTTAGGCAAACCCGTGCTAAACGGGCGGATGCCGCATGTGCCATTCGGTGATCTCCTCATATGCGTGACCGATTCGGCATAGCATAGCTTCGCTGAGATGCTTGCCCATGAACTGAATCGTCAGGGGGAATCCCTCGCGCGAAACACCGCACGGCAACGAGATGGCAGGAATGCCCGCAAAATCTGCAGGGACGGTAAATTGCATTTGAATATTGTCGAACAACTCCTGCAAATCGTCGGCATTGCCGTACTGTTGTTCCCGCTCAAGTGCAAAGGTCTTGCCGCCTGCCGGACTCGCCAAGGCATCGACCGTGGCCAGCGCGGCCGTAAAAGCACTGCTGAAATCATTGCGCAACTGGGTGGCAGCCGCATATTCCGCATCGCTGACAGAGGATCCCATTTCAAGGATACCGCGAAAAAACGCGCCGTACTCATCAGCCCTGAGCGGAAAGTTCGCCCGGTGGGCAGTGCAGGCCTCCTTGGCGCAGATCTTGAACCAGGCATCACTCAGTTCATCGGTAAACGCCGGCAGATCGATTTCGCGGACCACGGCGCCCTCCCGTTCTAAATCGGCGAGGGCCTGCCCGATGGCCGCAACAAGCTCTGGATCGACCATCTCGGTGGCATAGTGCTGATCGTAGCCGATCACAACACCGCGCACTCCTTTAGCCAGTTCTCCAGCCATGGATAGAACAGGGTCTGGCAGAGAAGAGGATTCCCGCTCGTCAAATCCCGCAATGGCTTCAAATACTATCGCAGCGTCAGCACTGCGCCGGGTCATCGGCCCCACGTGATCAAGCGAGTCGGCTAGCGCGAGCACCCCGTGACGACTCACCCGGCCATACGTCGGCTTGAGTCCGACAATTCCATTGGCCAAGGAGGGGAAACGGATAGAGCCTCCGGTATCCGATCCGAGCGATGCATAGCAGAGCCCTGCCGCCGTTGCCACGCCCGAACCGCTAGACGAAGCGCCGGGCCACCAGTCCGCATTCCAGGGGTTTACGGGTATGGCAAAGTCGCGGTGATAACCGCCAAACGCGCCTTCCGTGAGATTCAGTTTTCCCAACAACACCGCCCCCGCTTCCCGCAGCCGTGCCACTACGGTTGCATCGAACTCTGGTGCAAAATCGGCCAGCACGGCAAGTCCTCCCATCGTTGGCACGCCTTTGGTATAGCACAGATCCTTTACTGCGACCGGTACGCCGTGCAAGGGGCCGCGGTAGTTCCCGGCGAGAATCTCGCGCTCAGCCGTGGCGGCCGCCTCGGCGGCACTTTCGGCCATGACCGTGGCATAACTGTGCAACGAATCGTCGAGAGACGCGATTCGATCCAAGAGCAGTTGCGTCAGTTCAACTGGAGAAAGCGCCCTGGCTTCGATCAATCCCGCGACTTCAGTGATAGAAGAGTAGTGAATCAATGCAGTGCTCCCTTCAACTGATTTCAATCCGCGATATCGCCCTGTGCTTTGCGCCGATCCTTTGCGGTCTGCGCAGTAATCGTGACGCGGCTTCGTTTGCTTGTTCCGCTTGTACATTTTGGCCCATCACGATATGTACAAACTTATCACGACTGTATTCTGCTACCAAGGTTCATATCGTGCGTATTCCACACTATTTCAACTCACCCCGATCTTTTTCGATCATGGGGCGGCAACGGGTCCTCACTAGGCCATGTGCCAACCCTTACCCAACACCACCGCCCCTTTGTCCCAAATGACGCTCTACCCAACCTCGGCGCAGCCAGCCTGCGCCCGAGTTACAGCGGGTTAACTGCGGCAAAGGAAGACGCGGATAGGCCGATAATGTGCGATATTCGCACAGACTGGCTATTGGTAACACATCGCAGTCACGTTAAATTATGGTATGTTGAGGTCGGGCATCGGGCAGAGCGCCCGTCTTAGCATAAAAAAACCGGAACCAAGTGGCAGCTTGGTTCCGGCGTCGATCCTGGGAGGATCGAATGAACCACCCCAAACCGGTCAGGAAAGGAGGATTCTCTGGTGAAGCTACTCGATTTTCTGCCTGCGCGCAAACCAAGGCCACCCCAGCGCCACTCCTCGAATCCCCCGCAACACTTGATTTATCGCCCCGCGAGGCGCCTCGCAATTTTGCACATTTTTCCAACTGATTGATAAATATCACCTTTTGAACACAGGACCGCGTAGCGGAGTGTCCCTGTGCATTGTCCCGCGATGAGCGGTTTTTTTTCGCGACCCATTTGCTCCATCGAATTGACCAAGCTGTACGAGCTATTCTGCACCATGGGCGTGGCGCCGTGGGTCGGGCTATAGCGCCGCTCGTCAGATCCCGATCAGCCCCCATTCCCGCACGGGATGGGATTCCACCGCACAGACGATACATGGCCGCGATCCCGCTACCGGGACGGGTTCGAAAAAAACAGTTCAATCGCCTCGGCCAGGTTGCCAGATGTCGAAGTGCCGCGATAAGGGCGATGGGGGCGATGTCGTGGTCATTCAACCTTCCTTACCGCAAACCGCCACCCCGATATGGCGGTAGATCCCATCGCTATCGACCCTGACTGCGCCATCGCCAGCGCCGTAGAGATTGCCCATATCGCGCGCTGAGTAGTAGAGTAAATAGCGGTCGCCGTCATCGAGAACACAGGGCGTCGAGGTATAGCGGCCGTCGAAGCAGTCAGGATCGCGCGCGGCTGGGAAAGCCGATTCGCCGAAGTGGTGCGTCCACTGGATCCCATCGGCTGAGGTCGAGGTATAGAGCTCGAAGATCCCGCCCTCGATATGACAACCGTACCACATCGTATGGACGCCGTCGTTGTCGACGACATGAGGATAGACGATGCTCCGGTGGGTCTCCGTCGCCACTACCGCCGGCTCCTCGTCGCGGGTCCAATTTATCCCATCACTGGCGGTGAAGCGGTAGATGTGCCGCGCCATGGCGCGGAAGTCATCGTCGACAGCCGGCGAGGAATTCATCCACATGCGATAGCGGCCGGGTCCATCCTTGAGTACGCAAGGGCGGCGGCCACTGGGATAGAGCGGTTCGGGGCGGATATCCCAGCACAAGCCGTCCGGGCTGGTGGCATAACCGAGCATCTGCCGCACGACGGGCGGATCGCCTGTGCCGCTGCGCTCGCTCATCACAAACCACATCTTGTACAGGTCCTCGTCCGCATCGAATAGCACGTGCGGCGTCTGCCAGGCCCTGCCGTGCGGGGTCTCGCCGGTGCGCAGGATCGGGTTGTCGGGATGCGGCGTCCAGCGCAGGCCATCGGTCGACTCGGCGTAGCCCAACTCCATGCGATTGTCGCGCGTCTGGCTGGCATTGCCCAAAAACCACATCTTGTAGACGCCGTCGACGCGCACTACCGTGGGATTATAGAGCGTGACCCGACACCAGGACTGCGCGATGGTCATCGCCGATAGCGCGGGCTGGTCCGCGCGCCGCCAGGACAATCTGTTGAGGAATAAATCAGCCATAATACCCACGAGATAGTCTGCGTCGGCGCGGTGGCCCTTGTCAAATCGATCTCGCGCCCCACATTATATCTTGCGCCCGATCACCAGAATGGGAGGACCTTATGCGCTTCGGAATGTGCGGCGCTTTTTTGCCGGGCAATATGGACAACTTCACCCCCGAGATTGCCGAACGGGTCAAATCGCTCGGCTTCTCTGGCGTCTTCACCCGCTTTTCCCAGAACGACCCCTTCGACACCAGCCCCGCCCAATGCCACCGCCTGCGCGACCTGCTCGCCGACCAAGGCCTGCACCTCTACCAAGTCACCGGCTATTGGCAACCGCTGATGTCCCCCGACGAGAGCTTGCGCCGCGAGGCCGTGCGCACCCTGCAAGCCGCCGTGCGCATCGCCCACCAGCTCGGCGCCCGCGGCATCGACACCGGCCCCGGCTCGATGAGCCCCGACGGCCCCTGGATGCCCCACGGCGACAATTGGAATCCCGAGGTCAAGGACCAGCTGATCAAATCGCTGCGCGAATGCGCCCAGACGGCAGAAGACCACGGCATCTACATCAGCCTCGAAGGCCACCAGGTCGTGGTCCTCGACAACGCCGAAACCACCCGCGAGGTCCTCGACGCCGTCGACTCACACTGGGTCCGCAGCGACCTCGACCCGGCCAACTGGATCACCCTCAAGACCGTCTTCGACACCGGCACCGCCATCGACGAAATGTTCGACACTCTGGGCGACCACATCGTCAGCGGCCACGCCAAGGACATCTCCATCAACCCCTCGCACATCATCCACATGCCCACCAACGCCCCGGGCACCGGCCAGCTCGACTTCGCAACCTATATTCGCCGTCTGGAAGCCCTCGATCCCACCTATCCGCTCATCGTCGAGGGCGCCAGCGCCGAGCAGTTGCCCGCCACCAGCCAGTTCCTCCACCAGACCGCCGCCGACCTCGGCATCGCAGTGCTCGACAAGCCATGACCGAAATCAAATCCTCGCCCCACATCGGCCGCAGTGCCCGCGGTGTCTTCGCCCGCCGCACCTTTCACCCGGGCGATGTCATCGAAATCGCCCCGGTCATCCTCATTCCCAATACCCAAAGAGCGCTAATTAGGCAGACGGTTTTGGAAAACTACGTCTTCGACTGGGGGGGCGGCTCTACGGCCGTGGCCCTGGGCTACGGCTCGCTCTACAACCACGCCTACGATCCCAACGCCCACTACTGCCAAGATATCGACAGGAAAACCCTGGAATTTTCCGCCATCCGCGATATCGCCGCGGGTGATGAGATCACCGTTAACTACAACGGCAGCTCCGAATCCTCGCTGCCCATGTGGTTCGAAGTCAAAGACCGCGACTAAGCATCCTTCGTCACCGCGTCCAGTTCCGCCAGCTTTTGCTGCAGGAAATTGATCGGCTCGGCGATACACAAAAAGTGAAAGCCCTCCGCCACCAGCGTTGGCCCGTCCCCGATCCGCCACATGGTCTTACCGGCTTTGACGCCGGCGGTTTTTATCGCGGCGACCGCGTCGCGCATCTGGGCGTGGTCCATATCGAAGCACACGCCCAGATCCGCCGATAGATCGTAGGGTCCGATGGCAATCGCAGTGGTCAACTCGTGCGCGGCGATGGTCTCGACATTAGCCAGCCCCGCGCGCGTCTCGATCTGCGGCAGCACGATAAAGTCGTCTTCCACCTCTTCTTGCCAGCGGTCGTAGTGAAAACTCGACACCCAGGCATTGCCCGGGCCGCCGGGACGCCGGCGGCCCCGCGGCGGCATATAGATGGCGTCGCGCACCCGGTCCAATTCTTCCGCCGACTCGATCCCCGGCAGCAAAAATCCGCACGGCCCGCGGTCGATCGCCTGGCGAATCGTCGCATAGGCGCAATCTATGGGCCGCACGATCACCGGAAAATCTACCATCCGGCCCAGGGCGCAGACCTCGGCCACCAGTTTGTCGTCGTGGACCCCGTGCTCTTGGTCGATGATCAAATAGTCGAGACCGGAACGCATCAAGCACTCGACCAACCCCGGCCACAGCAGATCGGTCGCCAGCGCGCCGGTGGTAATTTGGCCGGCGGCGACTTTATCTTTGAGCAATTTCGCGGCTTTCATATTTCTCCTCCAGATGTGAAATTACGCGCGGCGATCGGGGGGCGGTGTCGCCCCCGGCGCCAGCAGCGCCAGCGCTGCCGCCAATCCCGCGCATCCCCATAGCACTTGCTGGAACCCGCCGAAAAAATCAAAGGCCGCGCCCATGATAAACGGCCCGACCCCCGACGACGCCACCCCGATCGTCGATACCGAGCCGCGGATCTTGCCCAGGTGCCGGCGCCCGTAGTAGCGCACCCACATCGTCTCGCCTACCGATACCAACAGACTGCTGCCCAAGGCCGAAAAGATCGGGAAGACCAGCGGCAGCCACACCGGGTCCAGTTCGTTGAGCGCTACCAGCCCCAGACACTGGGCAACCAGCGCCACCGACAACAGGAGATTCAGTCGGAAGCGATCGGCCAACACGCCGGCTAAAAAGCGCCCTCCCGCCATCACCACGGCGTAAACCGAAAACATCTTCGCCACCGCCGCCGCATCTAGCCCGCGCCCGGCAAAGATCGACACGATGTGGAATTGCACCCCCGTGCCACTCATCGACCACGAAGCCATGCAGCAGACCGCGATCCAGTAGCTGCGCGCGCGAAAGACCTCGCGCAGCGTATAGCCCGGATCCTCGACCTGGACGGGCGTTTGGCCGTCGCCGACCCAGCCGCCATCGGGCACTTGCCCCATATCCTCGGGCCGGTTGCGGAAGACGAAGACCAACAGCGGGAAGACCAGCAGCCAGACCAAACCGCCCAAAATTGCATAGGCCCCGCGCCAGCCATAGGCCTCGATCAACGCGATGCTCAGCGCCGGAATGCCGCCGATGGCTACGGCGAGTCCCACACTAGCCATGCCGCTAGCGGTGCCCAGGCGCTTGTTGAACCACATCGCCAGCGCGTTGCGCGCCATCATGCTCATCGCACCCTGGCCCAACAGTCGCAAAAAAAAGAACGCCATAAACAGCGTCACCAGCCCCGACACCTGCGTCATACCCAGGCAGGTAATACCGAACAGAAAAACTACTCCAAACAATACGCGGCGCGGACCGTAGCGGTCCATCAGCGCCCCGACATAGGTCAGCGGCAGCGATGCCAGTATCGTGCCCAGAGCATAGGCTCCGCTCAACTCGCTGTTCGACAGCGAGAGCGCCTCGCGCAAATAGGGATTAAAGACGGCGATACCGTAGGTCTGGCCCGGCGAGGTGCAGATGCTGATCAGCGTCACCACCGGTAGCATCACCCAGCCGTAAAAGAAGGGCAGGCGGCTCATGCAGGCCCCCTGCCCGTGGAATCCGTCGCTATCATCCGCGAGGCTACGCCGGCGGCGCCACTGTCAACCGCCCCTCCACCCCATGCCTGGCAATGAGTTCCGCCACCAGTCCGCTGGCCTTGGCCTCTTCGACGAATTCGCGCAAAAACGCCGCGGCGGCCGGGCGGGCGGGCTTGGTGCCGATGGCCTGCTGCACTGCAGTAAACTGCCCGTCGAGGATCCGCGCCCCGGGCAACTTCTCGACATCCTGGATCAGTTGCGGCCGCAACCCCGCCAGCGCGTCCAGGCCTTGCTCGACGAAGGCGTCGAAAGCCTGTTGGGCACCATCGACCCTAACCAGCTCAGCGTGTTGCGCGTTGCCGCACAGCCACAGCCCGTAGGCGCTGCGTTCGTAAACCGCGATGCGCCGGCCCGCGCTGTCTACCGCATCAACCGACTGGATTGCCGAGCCCTCGGGCACCAGGTAGGTCGCCTCGATCTCGGCATAGGCAGCGGTGAAGGTGATGGTCTGGGCCCGCGAAGGCTCAGCGCCGATATTCCCGATATCCCACACATCCTCGACCGCCGCGTCGGCCAATTCGCCCGGCGTGGCATAGGTGATGTACTCGACGCCGACGCCCAAGCGGTCGGCTACCGCCCGGGCCATATCTGGCGAGACGCCCACCGGGTCGCCAGCGGCGGTCTTGTCGGTGACCAGCAGGAAGTTCGAAAGGTTGATGGCGGCGCGCAGCACGCCGGTGGGAGCGAGTTCGTCGCGGATGTGTTCGGTCATGGTTTTCCTCTGTGAAGGGAGAGTCGATACAATAAAATCACCACGCGCACTACGCGGTCAAGAGATTATCCAGACCCCGGCCGCCGCAGTTGGCGAATCACCGCGGCGTTGTCGAGATCCCCGTCGCCGGCAGCGACCGCGGCGGCGAGCAATTCGCGGTGCGCCGCGCTCAGCGGCAATTCTTGCCCGGCTTTGCGGGCGCAGGCGAGGATTAGCTCCACGTCCTTGTGGTGCTGCCGCAGCCGCGCCACCGGCGCGAAGTCGCCGTCGAGCATCTTGCGGCCCTTGCTGTCCATCGCCGCCGAATAGGCCGGCGAATCTTTCAGCACCGCCAGCAAAGATTCCAGGTCCAGCCCCAACCGCTCGGCAAAGACCAGCCCCTCGGCCAGCGCCAGGCGGTTGAGGCCCAGCACCAGATTGCTCGCGAGTTTGGCGCGGCTGCCACTGCCGGCCGGCCCCAGATGGTAAACGCGGTCGCTAAAACACGCGAAGAGATCGCCGTTGTGCGCAAAGGCTTGTGCTGATCCTCCAACCATAAAGGTCCCGCCCCGCTGGCGGATCTGCGCGCTCGATCCGCTGATCGTCGCGTCGAGATAGGCGATGCCAGCGGCGGAGAGTTCTGCCGCCAGCGCGACAGTGTCTTCCGGATCGCCGGTGGTCGTGTCGATAATATGCGCGGGGCGTCCAGTGGCGGAGAGCAGTCCGTCGGCCCCCGCCGCCACCTCGCGCACGATCGCAGTGGTCATCAGCGACAAAATCACCCGCTCGCAGTGTTCGGCCACGGCCGCCGGCGTCTCCACCGCCGTAGCCCCGAGGCCGGAGAGCGCCGCGCTCTTGGCGGGATCGATATCGCAGCAGACCAGGCCATAGCCGCGCTGCAGCAGTTGCGCCCCCAGTGCCGAACCGACCAGGCCGACGCCGATCAAGCCGATCGCTTCAGCCGCCATCACGCACCTGCTGCAAGGGCACCCGCGCCAGATACAGATCGGCGGCGTCCTCGACCGTGTACGCCCCGGCGTATGCGTGCGCCGCGCGATGGAAGACCACCCACATCTCGTCGCCCTCGCGCGCCGCGGTAGCATACGAGCTGTCGTGGTTGCCCGCGAGCGAACTCAGCAGGCAGTAGGGCGCGAGCGCGCCGTTTGCGTATGTGTAGGCCATGGTCCCCTGGTCGAGCGGAGGGACCAGCGCCGACCGCGGCGCCGAAGCGGCGAGCGGCCGATCGCACGCGAAGACTCGCGAAAAGACGTAGATCACGCCGTCGAAAGTGTAGACCGCCTGCCCGGACAGATGCACCCCCGCCGACCGCTCGGCCCACCGGTCATAGGGCGGGTCCGCCTCCAGGATCGCACCGCCGACCCGGGTCTGATCGCGCAAAAAGGCCGTCAGGCGACCATTATCGGCAAACAGCAGCGAGGTCTCGCTCTCGCCCCGGCCCTCGCGGATCGCGCTGATTTTGTCCCATCCCAGGCCGTCGTCCGATACCGCCAGGTGCACGTGCCGGTAATCGTCGGCCCCCGGCCGGTGTACGCCCGCATACAACCGCCCGGCGAATTCGACCGGCTGCCACAGGATATACCCGTCGCGGTAGACCTTCTGCGGCGCACTCCAGGCCCGCCCATCGGCGCTAGAGCAAGCATAGACGGCAAAGAGCCCATCGGTCAGGGTATTGAAATACAACCACAGCCGATCTCCCAGAGCCACCAGCTGCGCATCGCGGTCGTCGCCGCCGGTATCGAAGCGCGCGACCTCCTCCCACGATCTCGCATCGGGCGAATCGAGCACCACCAGATCGCCGTCGCGGGACGTATGCCCAGTACCTTTGCGAAAGGCCAGTACATAACGCCCCCGCCATTGAGCAAACGCGGCGAAAGCATTGTGCCGCCCGTCGGCGACGATGCGCTCGACGCTGTGCGGCTCGGCCGGCAGTGCGGCATGCGGATCGACCAGTGTCACAATAGGCCCCTAGGCATAATCCGGCTTGTCCAAGCCCACCCCCGTCAGCGCCCCGAAAACCTCCTGTAAATGCGTCACATCCTCCGCCGGCAAGGGCGGCCGCAGAATCGACTCGACATTGGCCCGCACGTGGTGTGGATTGCCGGTCCCGAACAGCACCACATCCGCGCCCGGCACGTGCCGGCAGTAGCGATAGGCCGCGTCGATCACGCTCTCGGCCCCGCCCGCACCGACGAGAAAACCGAGCGGATCGGCCCCGTCCACCTCCGCCGCCAAACGGCCCTCCGCCACCAGCTTTTGCACCACCTTTTGCAGCCGCCCCTCTGCGCTGAACAACACCCGTACCGCGAACATGATCAGCACGCCGATGCCCTTGTCGCGGGTTATCGGAAATATCATCCGCTCCGCCGACTGGTTGAGCATGTGGTGGGCGACCATCACCACCTCGAAGCAATCCGCTGCGACCGCCCTGACCAGCGTCTCGTGGTCGGGATCGTCCGGCGGCACCTCGGTAATACCGAGGTGCTTAAACTTGCCCTTTTCCCGCTCGGCCTCCAGCGCCGGCACGATAGTCTCGAGCGCGTAGGCGTAGGCGCCCGGCGACACCCCGTGCAGGTGGAAAATATCGATGCAATCGATCCCCAGTAATTTCAGCGATCGGTCCAGATCCGCTACCACCTGCTGCGGAGGGAACACCCCGTCTCCATCCTCGACCGTGGCCTTGGTCGATAGCACCAGCCCGTCGCGGTCCCACCCCCGAATCCCCTCTCCCACCACCGCCTCGGTACCGTAGAGTGCCGCCGTGTCGATAAAGTTGACACCCAACTCCAGCGCCTGCCGCACGATCGCCACCGCCTCGGCTGGAGATTTGCCCACACCCAGCCCCAGTCGGCTAAAGCCGCCGCAGCCCAGCCCCGCCACACCGACCCGCAGCCCGGTTTTCCCCAGCGTCGTAAACTCCATTACGCCTCCAGCAATCCCGCCGCCCGCAATACCGTCTCCTGCACGGCGAACTCGTGGTCGAGCGAACGGTCGGGTGCCTTCTCGCCGCGAATATCCGCCACAAAAGCCCGCAAGCTCTCGACATAGCGCGGCCGATTCTCCACCGGCACCTCCTGCCAGCCTGCAACATAGCCGTCGCGCGCCTCGTCCAAAGCCAGCCGCAAGGCCGGTGGCTCCAGAGGCTCCAGAATCGCACTCCCCTTCGTCCCATAGACCTCTAACCGCCGCGCCGCGCCCGTATGGACCTCGCGCGAAGTAGCTTCAACCGTGGCCATCGCCCCATCGTATTCGAAGTGCGCCGCGGTATTGTCGCGATACCACGGAAACGCCGGATCCCCCGCCTGCGAAAACGCATTCACCCTATCCGGGCGGCCGAGCAGGGTCACCACCGCGTCGATCACATGACATGCCAGAATAAACATGATCCCTCCTTCCCGCTCTCCTTGAGAATCCCAGCGCTTCCATCCCGCCTCATTAGAAGGCCCCGAACAAATCCGCGCCCGCACCGCAAAGATATCTCCCAGCCGCCCACTCTGCGCCCAATCGAAAATGAACTGAAACCCCGCATTGTAGCGAAACATGTACCCCAACTGCACCAGCAATTCCCTTTCCCTGGCAATATCCAACACCGCCCCGAACGCCTCCAAATCATCCCCCGCCGGCTTGTCGAGCCACACGTGCTTCCCCCGTTCCAACGCCTCCCGCGCAAAACCTAAATTCTCCGACACCTTCCCCTGTGCTGCAATGCCTACAATACGCTCGTCGTCGAGCATCTCCTCCTTCTTGTCGAACCAGTGGACATGCTCATAAACGGGATTGGCCCCCAGCGTAGCCCTGGTTTCCTCAGAGGGCTCAAAGACCCCACAAAACTCCACATCCTCATTCTCCTGCAAAACCCGCGCCTTCCCCGTGGCGTGATCGTGCGATATCCCATACTGCGCTAACTTAACCTTCATTATACTCCTCCTTACTATGGGACTAAAATTTCAGCAGCCGCCAAGGTCGGGCCGAGGAGGTGCGCCTGCGACCAGACCGTCCACCCGCAGCATCGGCTAAGCAATAATCCGCAACCCCCGATCTTCCAACGGCAATTCAACCTTCTCTCCCCCCCGCCGATGCGACTCCCGCAACCCAATGGCAATCTCCAGCGCCTCCCGCCCGTGCTCCCCCGAGCACAACGGCTCCGTCCCCTCGTTCAAATTTGCCACAATTCCCTCAATCGCCGCTTGCTGTGAACTCTTCGGCCGCTTGGGATTGGGAAACTGCCGCCGCACCGGCTCACGCGTCTCCGCAAACCGACTCCACATCTCAAAATCCGCATGCTCGTTGCGCGCGCTGATCCAGCCGTCGCTGCCGATAAAGTCGATATTGAGCCAGCCGCCAGTATTCAAAAAGCCACGCATCCCGTTCTCGTAGTAGATCATCCCCGTCCCTTTCAAATCGCCGTCCCCCGCCGCTACCTCGTCGCTGTCCATGTGACCGAATACCCACCGGGCCGGCGCGCCGGCGAAGAGGCGAAAAAGCGCCAGCGTGTGGCTGTGCCCGCGCGACAGCGTCCAGCTATAATTGGCCACCATCGACGTAAAATCCCCGATCTCGCCCCGCTCGATCGCCTGCAGACAAGCCTGGAACCACGGGCTCCAATTCTTGTGACAGGCGATCGCCAGTATCGTGCCAGACTTGTGGCAGGCCTCGATCATGGCATCGGCCTCGGCCAGGCTGCGGCACATCGGCTTGGTCGCGTAGATCGCCTTAACCCCGGTTTCAGCTACCCCGATAACCACCTCGGCGCGCTCCTCGGCCCGCGTCGAGATACTGACGATATCCGGCGCCTCCTTTTCGATCATCTCGCGGTAGTCAGCGTAGACCGCCTCGACGCCCCAGCGCCGGGTGAAATCCGCCCGCTGCTCGGGCACCAGGTCTGAGGCCGCGACCAGCTCGACGCCTTTGGCCTCGATAATCGCCGGCGCGTGCGCCCACGGATAGCGGAACTGCGGGCGGTGAACGTGTTCGTCGTCGATGGTGCTGCCGATGCGGCCGCAGCCGATGACGGCCCCGCGGTAATTGGCCATGTCTAATCTCCTTCCGTAATCGCTTTAACCTTTGCGAAAATAGCCTGCTTTTGCTCCGTGTTGATGCCGCAGTGACCGCTACCATCTGGACGCCGCTCAAGTCTTCGTAGCGCGTTTCGCGATTCTGCGCCGGCCAGTCGTAGCGGCCGTGCTTCCAGCCGCCGCAGCCATCGCCCTGCGAGTAATAGCCACACAACGCGTATTCGTCGCAAGCCGCGTCCAGGCTCTCCAGACAACACGAATCCTCCTGCACAGACCTTATATGTCACACCATTGGCGACGGGAAAGATAGCGAAATCGCCTCGACGCGCCTATCGCCCTTTGCCCCGCGCCCTCGGGATTTCTATTTTTAGCCCTGGTACGCCCGACCGCTAGACAGGAGCCAAACGATGGACATGCCCCAGACCACCGACCAGAACCTCCCCGACGAAGAAGTCCTCACCGCAGGACCGCAATACAACGAACCGCAAAAAAAGACCCGCGTAAAGTGGTATCGCTGTAAGATCGGCCGCGATGAACTAGCACAGCTCAACAAGCGCAGCAACTTTCTCGGCTTCGCGCAGACGCTGGGCTATCTCGGCGTCCTCGCCGTCGCAGCCGGCGCCGTCGTCTACTCATCGCTCCACTGGCCCTGGTATATCACCGTGCTTCTCGCGGTGGTCAATGGCCATTTCTGGCACTTTCTGATCAACGGTTTTCACGAACTGATCCACGACTCAGTATTCAAAACCCGCTGGCTCAACCGCTTTTTCCTGCGAGTTTTCTCCTTCCTCGGCTGGTACAACCACCACCACTTCTGGGCCAGCCATACCGAGCACCACAAGTACACCCTGCACCCGCCCGACGACCTCGAAGTCGTACTACCGGCCCGTATAGATTTCAAGCACATCCGCAAAACCGCCATCGTCAACTGGCGCCATCCCTACGACCAGCTCCGCGGCAAGTGGAAGACCTTTCGCGGCTATGTCCCCGACGACACCTGGAGCACCATGCTCTTCCCCGAGAGCGATCCCGAGCGCCGCGCCGCCTTCACCCGTTGGGAACGCATTGTCTTCGTCGGGCATCTGGCCATCGCCGCCGCAGCCGTGGCTGCCGGCTACTGGGGGGTGCTTTTGGCGGTTACCTTCCCCAAGGCCTTTGGCGCCTGGCTGCACTTCTTCTGCAATTCCGCCCAGCACGTCGGCCTGCAGGACAAAATTCCCGATTTCCGCCTCTGCTGCCGTACCATCTACCTCAATCCCTTCGTCCAGTTCCTCTACTGGCACATGAACTACCACACCGAACACCACATGTTCGCCGCGGTGCCCTGCTACCGGCTGGGCAAGCTCCACCGCATGATCGCACACGAAATGCCCTGGTGCCCCAACGGCCTGCGCGAAACGTGGAAGCACATCGCGGAAATTCTGGAGCGGCAAGAGCGCGAACCCGACTACCAGTACGTCGCCGAATTGCCTGAGCCGACGACCGCGCGATAGTCGCGGCATCAGGCGAGCAGTACCGAAACCACGGCGCGGATTATCGAAGTCAGAGAACCGAACGTCGGCGATATCGCCGATTCCACCTTCGGTCTGCCACCCAAGAGCGCGTGGCGCGACAAAACCGACGACAGCTCCGATTCCTGATACGGCCCGCGCCGGGGTACGGAGACCGACCGGACATACCAGGGCACCGATGCCCAATGAAATCCCAAACGACTTTCGAGAGGAGTCCTTGATATGTACATCGGAACACAACTCGGCCACCAGACCGACGAAGAAATGCAGGTCCTGTCCCAACTCGGCGTCCTCAATGTCGATGAGACCCCAGCCACGCCGTGGAAGGAGTGGACGACCGCCATGCTGGTGCAGATGAAGGAGCGCTGGGCCCAGCACGGCATCAGCATGGAGATGATCCACATTCCCCTGGGCTCGCGCCGGGCCTACGATATGGAGGCCGGCGCTATCTTTCTCAAACCCAGCGACGAGCGCGACCGCCAGATCGACTGGATGAAGGAGACCGTGCGCATGGCTGGCGAAGCCGGCATCCGCGGCCTCAACTACAACATCACCATCCTCGGCCACCTGCGCACCCCCTCGCAGACCGGACGCGGCGGCGCCGTGGTCTCAACCTTCGAGCTGGACAAATTAGATCAATCGCTGCCCGAGTTCGAGGACGGTCCGGCCGATGAGGACGAGATGTGGGAGCGCATCAATCACTGGCTGCAGGAGATCATCCCGGTGGCCGAGGAATACAAGGTACAGATGGCCTGTCACCCCTCCGACCCCGGTATCGGCGTCGGCAATACGTATCGCGGCGTGGCGCGTCCCCTGGGGATGGTCGAGGGCTTCAAAAAGCTCATCGAGCTCTACGACAGCCCCTACAATGGCTTGAACTTCTGCCAGGGCTGCATGTCCGAGGCATTGGAAAACCCGGCCGAAGAGATTTTCGACGTGATCCGCTATTTCGGCGAGCGCAAGAAAATCTTCAACGTCCACTTCCGCAATATCAAGGGCGGGCTGGGCAATTTTGTCGAGGTCTTCCCCGACGAGGGCGATGTCAATATGCTCAGGGCGCTGAAGGTGTACAAAGAGATCGGCTATGAATACATGATCATGCCCGATCACGTGCCCGGCATCTCTGGACCCGAGCCGGGCAAGGTCGGCTTCGCCTATACATTCGGCTATATTCACGCGGCGCTGCAGGCCGTGGAGGAGAGCTGAGATCGATCCTCTGTGCTTATCCACCACCGGTTCCGACCGCGCCACCGGCTACGGTTTGAGTCCCAAACTCGTCCGGCGCGGCGACCATCTCTTCATCGGCTGGCTCGACGCGCCCGAGGCGGCCGGGGCCCCAGCGCAAATCCGCCTCGGCGTCTGCGATGTCGCCAGCGGCGCCCTGCTGCAGATCCAAACGCTGGGCGCGGGCATCGACAACCACTGCGGCCCGGCGCTCGCCCTCGACAGCAACAACCGCCTGCACGCAATGATCGGCGCCCACCACGGCCCCTTCCTCTACCGCTGGTCCGACCATCCGGCAGATCCCGATTCGTGGAGCGCGCCCGAGCCGCTGGGGCCGCGCAACACCTATCCCAGCCTGGTTGTCGATTTCGAGGGTACGCTACATCTGCTCTATCGGGAAAGCGGCGACTTCTGGCGGCTCGAATACCGCCGCCGCCGCCCCGGCGCCGCCTGGGAAACACCCGTCCCACTCGCCATCAGCCCGGTCCCCGGCTACAACCACTTCATGCAGTCGCTCAGCGTCGGTCCCACCGGCCACCTGCACGCCGTGTTCCAATTCCATTTTGGCCCTACCGGCCACGGAGCCGATTGTCGCGGTCGGGCAGTGATCTATCTGCGCTCGGAGGATGGCGGGGATACCTGGACCTACGACGACGGCATCCGGCCAGTGCTCCCCATCGAATTCGCATCGGCGCAAACCCTCTGCCGCTACGAGCCGAGCGCCGGCCTCCACAGCCTGCGCGTCGGTCCACACACCGTCGATCGCGACGACCGCCTCTGGTTCTACTGCTCGGTGCCCGACGCGATGGGCCTTCTCTACACCAATCACAGCGGCGATTGGGAGCGCCGTGACCTCTCGGCACTCACCAACGGCCTCGACTATAGCGGCGGCCGCTCGTCGGCTTTCTCGCAAGCCCCCAATGGCGACCTGCACCTGCTGATCTCCTGCTCGCCGGCAGGGCCGACCGCCTGGTACGATCCCACCCTGGAACTCTACCACCTCCACCTCGATGCCCAGGGTGGCCGCAAAGCCTTCCGTCAACTCTCGATCACCGACCCGGACCGCGCCCAATGGCTGCCCGCCATCGAACAATGGGATTGGACCCGACCGCAGGCGTGTTGCAACGACGGTCCCTTCTACGCGATGACCAGGGGGATCAACGCCGGCGGCATCGGCGGCAACAATACCAATGCCCTGCAGACAGACGTCTGGCTGGGCAGGCTTTAATCCCACGCCCCGCCTCAGCGCGTAAAAAACTCCCTGACGAACGGCCAGGCTCCGTCCTTGTAGTAGCGATGCCCCCCGTCGCCGATATACAATCGGCACTGCTCTTCTACCCCAGCCACCGCATAAACCTCGCGCAACTTCCCATAGGCCAATTCCACCTGGTCGATGGGAAATATCGGATCCGTGCGTCCTGAGATCGCGTTAAAGGGCCGCGGTGCAATCAAACCCGCCACATCGTACATCTCCCCCAGCCGCAAAATCCCCGGCACATAATTGCAGTCGCAGTGGTTGATAGAGCCGATGCTGCCCGCAAAAGTGCAGAAATAGCAGCCCGGCATCGCCAGCGCGATGCGGGTGTCGCAAGCAGAGGCAAAAACCGTGACCGTGCCGCCGCCCGAATTGCCGGTCATCGCGATACGGCCCGGATCCACTGGCTGCGTCGCGCACGCCCAGTCGATCAGGCAGCCCATATCCCATACCCGCTCGCCAATCGGCGTGCGCCCGGCCAACAGACCGTGCCGCAACTGGATCTGGCACGAATGGATCTTATCGGCGGCGCGGTCCTTTTCGGTCCGCGTCTCGCCAAAGGCCCGCGTCGTCGGCGCAATCGCTATATAGCCCTCGCGCACGGCCTGGACCCCGATATCGCGCTCGCCCTCTGCGATCTCCACCGCCTCCTTGTCGGTCCTGGCGATGCCGACGTAGATATGCGGATGGTTGTGCCCGTGCGGGATGATCACCAGCGGCACGGGCTCATTTACTGCTAATGGGCGCAGTAAATAAAAAGGCAGCGGCACCGTCGGCTCGACCCAGATATGCCAGCTCTCGCGGATATAGTCGCCCATATCCTCGGTCGCCCGCAATTCGGCGCTCGGCTGATGGCCGGCAAGATCGGCGGCGAGATTGTCCAGCCCGAGTATCTGCCGCAACCGCGGACGAAAAGCCGTCTGCCACTCCTCCAACTCAGCCGGCGACCGGGCACCAAAGGAGAATTCGGGCGTGAAAGGGGTATAGGTCGCTGCGAAATGGCTGGAGGAATCGTACACGAGGCACCTGCTTATGGTTATCTGTGGAATACCGGACAACGGCGCTGAGGGGCACTCCTTCAGCGCGTTACCCAGTCCGGCCAATTGATCGTCATCCCGTCGCAGCCACAGGCCAGCGCCCGCCGCACCAGCGCCCGCACTTCCTGCGGTGTGCCCGACAGGCCCCAGACGCGCACTTCAGCCGCAATCGACCGGGCTACCGCGACGGCACCGGGGGCGATGGCGTCTGCGCGCGGACAGAGCTGAAACAGCTCCAGGTCGCCAGCGCGTTCACAGACCGCCCGATCAAGGGTCGGCACCAGCCAACCGAGGCGGCCTTCGGGACAAACCGCCCTCATGCGCACCAGTTGTTGATACGAAAAAGACGTAAAGATCGATTGGTCGAGCGCACCGGCTCGCACGACCGCTGCGTGCACAGCTGCGGCCAGCCCTGCGGCGCGCCCCTTGAGCTCGATGTGAAAGGTGAAATCGCCGCTGAAGTCAGCGAGCAATTGCTGCAGCGTCATCATCGGCGTGCCGGCGAAGCGATACGGCGAGTACCACGAGCCCATATCCAGCGCCAATAAATCGTCGGACGCCAGTTCCTCGACGCGCCGCTCGCCGTGCCCGTAGCGTTCCAGCCCGGTATCGTGACACAACACCACCACGCCATCGGTAGTCAATTGCGCATCGGTTTCGATCTCGGCGATTCCCATGGCTCGGGCCAGTTCGAACGCCGGCCGCGTATTCTCCGGCGCGTAGGCCGAACTACCCCGGTGTGCAATCACGCGGAAGGCCGCGGGGACCCGGATCGGAATATCCATCGCGCCCCGGGCTCACACCGCGTGGTCGAACTCCGCCGCCGCACTCGCCGGCACGCCCCCACGCACCAGCGCTTCCCAGCACTGTACCGGCACTTCCCCCAACAACTCCAGCAGCCCATCGCGCAAATAACCGACAGACGGCGCACCTGGCGTATCCGGCGCCTCCTGCCCCTCAGGGTGCAGATAAGCCAACCGCCCCAGGGCGTCCATCGCGAAGCCGACGTTGATCACATTCTGGTCGGTTCGCACCACTTCTTTCAGTCGTGCAATCGCCGGTGCCAGCACGTCGCCGAGGACAGCGCTGCCATGCGAACACAAAATCACCGCCGACCACAGCGCGTTTTCGCGCACCGCCGAGCGCCCCGCCGCAAAACGCTCGATACCGTAATCCACCCCACCACCCTCGCACACATCGCACTCGTCGGTCGGCCGCACGAATTTTATGCTGCGCCCCTGCGCCCGGTCCATCGCCGGCCGATTCTCCTCGCGCTCCAGACTCTCCATCAGCGTCTCCAAGCACGTCGGCACCAGTTCAACACCAACGCCCGTAGCCACCGCCCTGCGCCCCAGACAGCCCAGCGTCCCCGCAGCCACCGCACGGACATAGACCGAGGAATCCTCCTCGAGCCGGGTTTTTACCGCCTCGAGTACCTCTGCCGTCAACGGGCTGGCATCGCCGAGGCCGTAAACCCCCGCCTTGCGCACCCACTTGATCGGGGAGCGCGCAGCCTCCAAGAAAACCTCCGTCGCCTCCTCACCCACCGCGATCAAGCCGTAGGTCGCCGCGCGCCGCACGCTCTCGCGATCGGTATACAGCGCCTTGCGCAGTTGCTCCACCGCCAGCGCTGTATCCCCGAGCGACGCCAGCTTGTACGCCGCGCCGATCCGCTGCGGCTCCCGGTCCTCGCCCTTCTCGTGCAATTGCGCGAATAGGCGCTCCGCTTCCGTCGCGCGCTCGTCGGCCGCCACCTTGCGCGGCGGCGGCGCCTGCCCCGTCTGCATCCAGTGATGGTGATAGCGCCACACCGTCGTCACATCGTCGCCAGCCCCATTCAAGTCGACGCCGGTCAACGGATCCACCCCACCCCAATCGACCTCGCCCGGCGCGTCCCCCGCGCCATCCGTGGTCCGGTAGATCCAAAACCGCCACATAAAGCGCGGGTTGTCCTGCCAGGTGCGCCAATCGTCGCGGCGGTGGTTGCCGCGATGGTAAGTATTGTGCGAATAGAGCACCACACTGCCGGCCTTCAGCGGCCCGGCCTCAAACTGCTGCACCAGCGGCCAGCCGGTGTTGGTTACGGCCTCGCGCATGCGGATATCGTGTTGGGTGGTCTGGTTGACGATGTCCTCCGGATCGTAGGGCGAATCCGGCCCGTTGATCTGCACCCCCTCCATGCCTTCGAGCTGGTAGTTGAAATCCAGGTGGTCGGCACCGGCGAAGTTGTCGTGGTTTTCTTCGTGATTTAGAGCCCAGTAGTGCGAGTAGGGAATGGTCGCAGTCGGACCCATATCCGCTTTGACCTCCTGTGGATAGTAGAGCATCTCGATCTGCACCGCCTGGTGGTGGCGCTGCTTGCGGCCGTTGAACGGCCCGTTGTCGTCCTTGTGCCAGTGCTGGTCGCGGCCGCTACTGGCAAAGGTCGCATTGTGCGTAAACGGCACAATCGCCCAGTGCTCGCCGACGATGCGATTGCAGGCCGCGACCACGCCGGGAGCATTGATAACCGTCAGGACGTCTTCGATCAGTCCCGGCGTGACCCGCCGTCGCGCCGCGACCGCCTCTTTCTCCCGCGCATGCACCCGCGCATGCACTTCCAGCGGAATCCCCAGATCCTCCGGCGCCAGCGCCACCATGCCCCGATAGGCGAAGTCCTGCACCAGACGGTCGGCCGCGGTATAGGCTATTGATGCCGTGTTTTCGTTTGCTGCGCTCAAACTATTCTTCCTCCGTTCGCGGCGAATCAAATCGCCCAGTGGTGCCACGGGTCTGCCGGTATGGACCGCCGCACGCCGGCATCATCCTCGTGGACCCAGCGGGCGAAGAAGCCCACGCGCGGTGTCGCGTTTACATTAGTCGAGCCGCTGTGGCATAACCAGCCGTGCCACAAGATCAGATCACCCGCCCGGGCGACAAACTCCCGCGGCGGCTCGGGGCCGTCGTCGGAAAAAATGCCCCAGCCGCGCTCGTCCCACTCGGGCGTCTCGCGGAAAGTGCCCTCTATGCGGTCTGGATACTGGCGAAAATAGCGGTGTGCGATATGGTGGCTGCTGGGCCAGTATACATAGGCGCCGCCGCCGGGCTCGACATCGTAGAGATAGGTCGTGGCGCCGACCATCAGCACCGCCTGGCAGCCCTCACCTGGATAGCCATCGAGATGCCCCGATGCCGGCATCGCCCATGTCTCCGCTGACTTCGGCCAGCGCACGGCCACCCCGCAACCACCGCCGCTGAACCGGCCGCCGCCGACCTGGGCCGCGATCGCCTGCAATTGCGGCAAGTCACCAAAGATCGGCTCGGGTTTAAAACCCTCGACCTTGTCGGGCCACTGGTCCGGGTCGTCGAGGGTGCAGCCGAGATGGCTCCAGAACTGGTCGCGCCATTGGGCGACCAGTGCCGCATCGACAAAACCGGGTAGGATCAGATGACCGTCGGCCTTAAAGGCATCGATCTGTTCGGCGTTGAGCATCAAATCAACTCCACCAGATAGGCAGGTCGTGGCCCGCAAATACCGGATTGGTCTTGTAATACGGCCCGGGATTCCACGGAAACTTCTCCGCGATATCGTCGATCAGCTCGACGCCGTAGCCGGGCTTGTCGGGTATGGTCAAAACCCCGTCCGCAATCGGGTACGGGTCTTTGAAGATCTCCCACTTGAGCGGATTGTAGGTCTGGTTCAATTCGCACATATGGCCGCAGGGCACCCCGGCAACCAGATGGATGTTGGGCACGGTCGTCAGTCCGCCGACCCAATTGTGCGGGCAGTAGTACTGACCGTGCTTATCGATCACCTGGCCGACGTGCCAGCCTTCGGTAATACCGCTCAAGTTGGCATCGACCTGAACGATATTCATCGCCCCGTTCGCGACGAAGGGCTCGACCTGGTAGCGGTTCCACCAGCTCTCGCCGCCCGATACCATCACCGAAGGCATCGCCTCGTTGATCGCCAGGTGCCGCTCCAGTGCCGCTGGACTATTGGCCTCGACCGGCTCCTCGTACCAATAGAATTTCAACGCCTCCAGCGCCGGGCACAGCTCGTTGATGATCGTCTCAAAATCCCAGGGGAATTTCTCCAGCACCAATCTGAAATCCGGTCCCACCGCCTCGCGCAAGTGCTCCAGCACCGGAATGTACTTGTCCATGGTCATACCGCTGTACTGCCAACTGGTCCCGTTGCGGAATTTGAAAGTGTCGTAGCCGGCTTCCTTGTAGCGCAGCGCCTCCTCGATCAGCTCTTGCTCGCCATTGTCGTACCAGGCGTGGCAGACGCCGCCGCTGGCGTAGATCTTTACCCTATTGGATGGGTTTTCATCGTGCGACAACAACTTGTAGACCGGTTGGCCCTTGGCCTTGCCAATAATATCCCACAGCGCGTTGTTGACCCCCGCCCAGGCGCCCTCGGCCAGCGCGTTGTGCCCCTGGTTGTTGGTCAGAAAATCGACGTCGAAGACATTGCGACCTGTCAACAGCGGGGTGATGTACGCGTCGGTGTATTCCTTCAATCGATCCGGCCCGCGATAGGGACTACCCTCGGCGATGCCGACGATGCCCTGATTGGTGAAAATCTCCACCAGTGCCGCGTCCGACTTCCATACGTAGAGCCCGCCGCAGCGCCACAGATACTCGCCATCGTGGGTATAGGACAGCGGCGTGACCTTTATGTCGGAGATGGTGATATCTTCGCGCTCCAGCCCCTCGGCCGGATGGGCGCGATGGGCGCGATCACTCATTGCGCAATCTCAAAGATGCCTTCGACCTCGACGGCAACGCCCGTCGGCAGCTGCGCGAAACCCACCGCGCTGCGCGCGTGATAGCCGTCGCCGTCCTTGCCGAAGATTTCGTGCAAGAGGTCGGAGGCGCCATTGATCACTAAGTGCTGGTCGGTGAAGTCCAGCGCCGAATTGACCATACCCAAAAGCTTGATAACCTTTAGCCCGTCAAGGCTGCCGACCTCCTGGTGCAGCGACTGCAAAATCGCCACGGCGCACTCCCGAGCCGCCTTGTAACCCTCATCGACGCCGAGATCGTCGCCGAGCTTGCCCTTGATGTCTGACACGTGGCCCGAGGCATAGAGCATATTGCCCGAGCGGGCGACCATATTGAGATAGCCTTTTTCCGCGTCGTCGGTGAATTCTAAACCCAGTTCTTTGGCTTTGGCTTCCGCGCTCATATCACACTCTCCTTATAAAAAAGTAAGATCCGCAATTTCCCGGTCTTATTAAGCGCCTTTTGCTCCATGCGGTCAAGACGCCTTGCCGCCCCTGGCTCCCGACCCTATCTTGAGCCGCACCATACCGTATAGTAGGAGTTAAAAATGGCAAAATCGCTCAGGCAGCGCATGCAGGACGGCGAAGTCCTCACCGCCATGCGCGGCTCGCTCAGCACCCGCAAAACAGAATTGGCCGCTATGTGGGCGACCGGCCGCTACGACTACATCTGGATCGACAGCCAGCACACCCCCTACAGCGACCAGCTGCTGGTCGATTATTGCCAGGCAGCCGGGGAATTGGGCATCGATGTCCAGCTCCGTATCCCCCATACGCGGCAAGCCCATATGGTCGGTCGCTTCCTCGACTTCGGGCTCACCGCCGTGCTGGTCCCCGAGGTCGAAGAGCCCGAAACCGTCGACGACGCCATCGCCTACGCCTACTACGGGCCGATCGGTCGCCGCAGCTGGGGCGGCCCGACCCGCAAAGGCTTCAGCCAGGGCGTCGATCGCCACGAGTATTCCGCCTGGTGGAACGATACCGTAGTGCTCGGCATCCAGGTCGAATCGGTCGAGGCGGTGACCAATATCCACAAGCTGGCCAAACCCG
The DNA here is from genome assembly GCA_002724215.1 of Gemmatimonadota bacterium. Lineage (GTDB taxonomy): Bacteria > Latescibacterota > UBA2968 > UBA8231 > UBA8231. The sequence continues at coordinate 60,122 of PBOD01000089.1, forward strand.
GCGTCAGCGTCGTCACCTTCGGCCCCAACGATCTCTCCTTCAGCCTCGAAGCCCACCCCGGCTTCCCGTTGCAGGACGTCGACGCCTGCATGCGCAATGTCGCCGCGCAGCTCAAAAACACCGGCATCCGCCTGGCCATGGGCACGGCAACCCAACCCGAAGAGCGCGACAAATACGTCGACATGGGCTTTACGCTCTTCCAGGACAATATGCCGGACTGACCAGAAAGGAATTTGGCTATGTATGTAGGCGTACAGGGCATCGGCACTTCTCAGCACGAGCTGCACTTTCTCCTCCGTCACGGCGTCACCCACATGGACACGCAGGTCGATCCCGACAACCTCGACCGCATCGCGCAGCAGCGCGAGGAAGCCGCCGCTGAAGGCGTCGAGCTCGAAATGATGCACATCCCCATGCCGGAGAGCATCACTTTCGCTGACGACACGCGACGCGACCGCGACCTCGACACCTTGTGCACCTGGGTAGAAGCCGCGGGCAAAGCCGGCCTGCGCGGACTCAACTACAACTTCACCGTCGTAGGCTACCAGCGCACCCCCAACCGCTACGGCCGCGGCGGTTCCGTCTACAGCTCCTTCGAATTCACCAAATACGACAACGACGAGCCACATCCCGGCGGCAGGATCGACCGCGACGAGATTTTCGCGCGCATTGCGTATTTTTTAGAGCGCGTCATACCCGTCGCCGAGGAATACAAAGTGCAAATGGCCAGCCACCTGCCCGACCCGCCCGCACCCGAGCTCCGCGGCGAGGTGCGCTGGAACTACCCGGTCTTCGATGGCCTTAAACGCTTCTCCGAGCTGACCGACAGCCCCTATCACGGCTTCAACTTCTGCTGCGGCGTAGCCGCCGAGGGCCTCGAAGACCCCGGCAGCGAGCTACCGCCGATCGTCGAATACTTCTCCGAGCGCAAGAAGATCTTCAACGTCCACTTCCGCAATATCAAGGGGGGCCTGGGCGACTTCGTCGAGGTCTGGCCCGACGAGGGCGATGTCGATATGCACGAGCTGGCGCGAATCTTCCACCGCACCGGCTATCCCTACATGCTGATGCCCGACCACTCGCCGGGACATCCCGACGATCCGCCACATCCGGAAGGCTCGGGCCGAGTGCGGCAAGGCTGGGCTTTTCAGTTCGGGTATATCCGGGCGTTGATCCAGGCGGTGACCAAGGAAGCTAAAGGCCTCGCCTGACCGGAAATAATGATATAACTAGTGTTAGCCAAATCTATTTTCTGAGAAAGAGAGGAATCCCGCATGTCCGACAACCAAGGGCCCATCGGTCCCAACGACGATATCAAGGTTAGCAAAATCGAAACCTTCGTCCTCAAAAACTCCTGGGTCTTCGTCAAGATCTCCACCGATGTCGGCATCGTCGGCTGGGGCGAAATGCTCAAAGACGACGCCAAAGCCTGCGCCGCCGGCGCATTGGAAGTAGCCAACTACCTCGTCGGCCAGGACCCGCGCAAGGTCGCCTTCCACTGGCAGGCCATCCACCGCGGCGCCTTCTACCGCGGCGGTCCTATAAAGACCGCCATCTCCTCCGGCATCGACATGGCGCTGTGGGACATCACCGGCAAGTGCCACGGCGTACCCGTCTACAAGCTGCTCGGCGGCCCCACCCGCGACAGCGTTCGCTGCTACGGCCACGTCGACGAGAAGACCGGCGTCAACGCCATGAAGGTCGGCCCGAGTCCCTCGCGCAAGGCCTCCAAATACATCGAGGGTCCGCTCTTCATCGGCGAATGCGTCGAACACTTCAAGGCCCTGCGCGACAAGTACGGCGACGGTGTCGACATCGGCGTCGACTTCCATGGCGCCGTGCAACCTCCGACGGCTCTCCAGCTGGTCAAGGCACTCGAACCCTACAACCCCTGGTTCTACGAGGAAATCGTCCAAGCCCTCAACATCGACGTGATGGCCGAAATAGCCGCCAAGACCCATATCCCCATCGCCACCGGTGAACGCATCTTCACCAAGTGGGGCTTCAAGGAGCTCTTAGAAAAACGCGCCGCCACCATCCTCCAGCCCGACATCTGCTACGCCGGAGGCATCACCGAACTGCGCATCATCGCCGGCCAGGCCGAGGCCTATTACTCGCCACTGGCCCCGCACAACCCGCAGGGCCCCTGTTCGCTCGCCGCCAGCCTACAAATCGCCGGCTGCATCCCCAATTTCATCGCCCAGGAGCGCGGCGACAACGAATACGAGGAAATCCTCGCCGAGCCGCTACCACCGGTAAAAAACGGCCATCGACCCTTACCCACCAAGCCCGGCCTCGGCATCACCATCGACGAAGACAAGCTCATGGGCATGGTCGGCGAGCCCCATCCCTACATGCCGCAATTCGACGAGGACGACGGGTCGGTCGTAGACTGGTAGGCCCTCATGCGCATCGACTCCCACGTCCACGTCTGGACCATGGGCGAGCCCCCGTGGCCCCACAACGACGACATGTCCTCGACCAGACCCGACTATCCGGGCCTGGTCGAGGATCTCATCCGCTTCATGGATCTCAACCGCATCGACCGCACGGTCCTGATCCAGTGCATGTACCACGGCTACGACAATAGTTATATGGCCGATTGCCTCAAGCGCTATCCCGAGCGCCTGCACGGGGTAGCACTGCTCGACCCGAAGAAACCCGACACTCCCACCGAGCTGGAGCGCCTGCACCGCGAACACGGCGTGCAGGGCATGCGACTGTATCCCATCATCGACAAAGACGCCTCCTGGCTGTCGGACGAGGGGCAGAACGCGCTGTGGGCGACGGCCGAGCGGCTGAATGTGCCCTTTACCTGGTTTGGGCGCTGCCACCAGATCCCGCTACTGGAGCCAATGCTGGAGCGCTTCCCGTCGGTCAACGTCATCGTCGATCACCTCGGCGAACCCATCCTCGACCAGGGACTCGATGGCGATTTCAGGCTGTTGCTCGACGCCGGCGCCCGCCACCAGAACCTCTACATCAAAGCCACGCGCATCGACGGCCTCTCCACTCAGCCCTGGCCGCACGCAGACATCCACCCCTACATCAAAGCCGTCTACGAGGCCGTCGGCCCCGAGCGCATGCTCGGCTGCACCGGCTTCCCCGAAAACCCTCAGCGCGGCGAAGCCGTTGGCTTCCGCGTCGTCGAAGAGGCATTGGATTTTCTCTCGGCAGATGACCAGGCGTGGCTACTTGGCAAAACCGCTGCGGCGCTCTACGTCAAAGAATAGGAATACGCCATGTCCCGCCTGCTGCCCGCAGACGAAGAATTCTTCGCCCGCGAAATAGACGCCTTCCTTCCCGACCGCGTCTTCGACGCCCACACCCACCTTTGGAAGCAATCCTTCGTGCCCTGGTCGATCGCGGGCGGACCTGCAGATGTCGGCCATGCCGAATATCTGCAATTGATGCAGGATATCCACCCCAACCGCGAGGCCGGCGCACTCTTCATCCCCTCGGTACAAACCGACGGCTCTGGTTCCTTCACCCCGCCTAACGAATGGGTCGCCGAAGCTTCCGCCCAATCGGACGCCTGCCGCCATTTGTTTTTCATTCGCCCCGAAGACGACCCCGAATGGGTGCGCCAGGAGGTCAAACGCCTCGGCGCCCACGGCCTCAAGTGCTACCACACCATGGCCCCAACCCAACCCACCTGGGAAGCCGACATCCCCGCCTATCTGCCCGAGCAGCACGTGCGCATCGCCCACGAGGAAAAGCTCGTCATCACCCTGCACATGGTGAAAGCCCGCGCCGTCGCCGACCCCTCCAACCAGCACTGGATCCGCCACTACTGCGAGCAATACCCCGACATGCGGCTGATCTTAGCCCACTCGGCGCGCGGCTTCCAGCCCGCCCACAACCTCGAGGGCCTGGCCGCCCTTTCAGACCTCGACAATCTCTACTACGACACCAGTGCCAACTGCGAGCCCATCGCCCACCAGGCCATCATCCGCCTCTGCGGTCACCACAAGCTGATGTACGGCACCGACCTGCCCGTCAGCCACGGGCGCGGCCGTTCGCTCTCGGCCGCCGACGCCTTCCTCTGGCTCTACGCCGACTCGCCGGTGTGGGGCGAGAAACACATGGCCATCCAGCCCGTTTTGACCGGTTTCGAACACCTGCGCTCGCTCAAATGGGCCTGCTGGTCGGAGAAGTTAAGCGACGCGCAAGTCGAGGATATTTTCTGGCACAACGCGGCCGAGTTGTTCGGCGTGCGTTAGCGGCCCCGGNTTAGCAGCGAGAATCAAAAGCCCATCCCACCGCCTGACGCAGTTTCCCGCTGCTCGCGTACCGGCCCCCGCTGCACCCGCTGATACAGCTCTTCCCACTCCTGCGACCCGTCGTCGTCCCAGATCTCNAGCCTNGCGCCCGGCTCCTGTGCCGGGTCGTTGCCGTGCAGGCGGAAGTGCGGCCAGACGTGGTCGCGCATATTGGCGAAGTGGACGACGCGCCCGCCTGGCCAGACCACTGAGAGAATGTGNCGCGGGTCGGGCAGGCGGTAGGGCGATTCCATCGCATATTTTTCCAGCGCCGCCTCATCCAATTGTACGCCCAGCCCGGGCCCCTCTGGCACCCGCAGAAAACCGCCGCTAATTTCGAGCGGCGCGGTCAATAAGTCGTCGCTGTAATTATTCATGCAGGTGATCGTCGGCCATTGCGCGTGCTTGAGCACCGCGCCCAGATGCGCCGACAGCGCCGTTACCAAACCCACGCCGACCATCTGCAGCCAGAACGGCTTTTCGAATTCACCCGCCAGTTGCCCCTGGCACAACATGGCGGAAACCCCGCCGCCAATGACGAAGCCATCGCACACGGCCTCTTTGACCGCCGTGGNAAATGGCGGCGCGCCGAAGTGAATCGCGATCGGCTTATCGACATTGCGGCGCAACTCGCGCTGGCCCTCGACATCGGCCTGGTTAATCGGCCCCTCGTAGATCGACACCCGCTCNTACTGATCGAGCCGCTTGAGCACCGGCGTCGCAGTGCCGACATTCATCAGCATACCGTTCCAGTCGAGATCGAGCCGGTAGTGCTCGGGTGTCACCGCGCTGATGGCCTCGACCTGCTCGTAGACATCGAACCACGGCCGCGTTTTGAATTTGTGGAAGATATAACCCGCCGCCACCGCCGCCTGCGCCTCCAGAGCCAGATCCTCCGGGCTCATCTTGGTGTTCCACCACGCGATCGGGCACCAGTCGCGCACCTTGGGCAGGTTCAGCAGCCGGTATACCGGCACCTCCAGCGNCTTGCCGACCACGTCGTAAATCGCCATCTGCAGCCCGGCACCCAGACTATCGTCGCCCAACAGTTCAGCGGCATTGCGACCGCGGACCCTTTCCAGCGCCTCGTCTGCANCCTGGCCCCAGGTGTAGTGCGGCAGGGTCTCGCCATAGCCGACACTGCCGTCGTCGGTGGTGACGCGGATGATTTCCACGATCTGCCACTGCCACACCAACAGGGCATTCCATTTTCCCGCGCGCTCGGTGAAGGGCACGCGCAGGGTGAGGCGTTCGACATCTTTTATCTTCAGCGTCGGTTTCATGCGTTTTCTCCTATTTTAGCGATCCATTCCTCCGCTAGCATCGCGTAGAGATACTGATCGTGCCACACCCCATCAAAAAACGCCGCGTGGCGAAAATGGGCTTCGCGCCGCATCCCTAAGCGCTCCATCATCCGCCGCGACCGCTCATTGGCCGCATCGCAGTGGGCGGTGATTCTGTGCAATCCGACATCCGCGAAGGCGAAGGCCACCAGCGCCCGGCTGGCTTCCGTAGCCAGGCCCCGCCCCTGGTAGTCGCCGTGTAGAAACCACCCGATATCGCCCTGGCGATGGGCCTGGCTGGCCACCTTGACACACACCGTCCCGATCATCTTGCCCGTCGCCTTCAGCTCCAGAGCCAGGTGGAGATAGGTCCCTTCCGCGCCGATTTCCAGATCGCGCATCTGCGCGATAAACTCGCGCGCCCGCCCCTCTACATACGGCCCCCGGGCCAGATAACGGGTGTGCTCCGGGCGCTGCTCGTATTCGAGAAAATCGCCCAGATCCCCATCCTCCATCCGCCGTACCGCCAGGCGCTCCGTTTCGATCGGCAACACATTTGCCTCCTTTGCGATTTGACCTTGACGCCCCCGGACCTCCAACCCATGTTTCCCGGTCGGAAAAATACCACCTGCACGCGCCCCCACCAAACGCGGAGACAGACTCGTGCCCATCGGCTTTCGCATCCTCGCACGCAAACGCGCCATCNCCCCCGAGCTAATCGAACGCTTCCGCATCCTGCCCGTGGCCAACGTAAGTGACAATATGTCGCGCATGGCCGCCGGNGGCGCTCGGCTGCGGCCGATGCACGCCGCGGGTGGCATGGCCGGCCCGGCGCTCACCGTCAAAACCCGGCCCGGCGACAACCTGATGGTCCACAAAGCCATCGACCTGGCCGTCCCCGGCGATGTCATCGTCGTCGATGGCGGTGGCGATCTGACCAACTCGCTGATGGGCGAAATCATGCTGTCCCTGGCCATCAAGAAAGGCATCGCTGGCTTCGTCATTGACGGGGCGATCCGCGACGCCGATGCCTTTGTAGACCACAATCTGCCCGTCTACGCCGCCGGCGTATCGCATCGCGGTCCCTACAAGGATGGCCCCGGCGAGATCAACGCGCCGATCGCCCTCGACGGCATGGTCGTGGAGCCGGGCGACCTGATGCTCGGCGACNGCGACGGCACGCTCTGTGTGCCCTATGACGCAGCGGCAGAAATCTGCGCCGCCGCCGAGGCCAAAAAGGCCGCCGAAGACATGCAAATGGCTGAAATCACCGCCGGCCATCACGACCGCAGTTGGGTCGATGAGACGCTCAAAAAGCTAGGCTGCGAATTTCCATCATCCACGTAACCAGAGAGATCCTATGAGCACCTACCGCGTCGCCATCCTGGGCTGCCGCTCGCGCGGCACATCCGCTGCCCGCGTCTACCACGCCCACCCGCGCACCGAGGTCGTCGGGCTCTGCGACCTGCTCGAAGACCGGCTCAATGCCCTCGGCGACGAGCTCGGCGTTAGCGCCCGCTTCACCGACCTCGACGAAATGATCCAGCAGACTGCACCCGACCTCGTCGCAATCCCCACCGCGCCAGCCCTGCACGCACCGCTGGCGCTAAGAGTACTCGAACACGGGGTCAATATCGACGTTGAAAAGCCGATGGGCATGGATTTGTTGGAAGCCGACGCGGTCATGGACAAGGCGACCGAGCAGGGCGTCCAGGTCGCAGTGCACCACCAGTGGCGGCTCCACGCGCAAAATCANGCCGTCAACAAAGCTTTTCAGGAGGGTAAGATCGGGGAGCTGCGCTATATCTACGCCAGTGGCAAGGGCTACTACGGCGGCTTCGGGTTGATGGAGATCGGCACCCACCTGCTGACCCAGATGCTCAAATACGGCGGGCGCTGCCACAACGTCAGCGCCCACGCCAGCGTCCGCGGCCGTCCCATTACTCCGCACGACGTGCTGCCNGCCCCACGTGGCAATGGCACGATCGTCGGCGATCGCGTCACCGCCAACCTGCAATTCGACAACGGGGTCNCCGGCACCCTNCTCCANCACCGCTTCGACAATATCCAGATCGANGCACATATCGTCGAACTCTACGGCAGNGAAGGCCGCCTGATGTGGCACCCGCGCGGCGCCTGGTGGCTACCGACGCCCCACTCATTGCCCGCCAACGGCCCCGACCAATGGCAAGCCCTGGAGCCCATTTATGCCGACACATTCGCCGATGTGATCGACTCGATTCCCGAGGGCGGAATGGTCGAGGGAGATTACTGGTTTGTCGATGAATACGTGCGGGCGCTGGACGAGGNACGCGAGCACGAGTGCAGCGGTGCCGAGGGGCGTCACGTCATCGAAATCATCATGGGCATCTTCGAATCGGCCGCCTACGGTAAACACATTGACCTGCCCCAGGCCAATCGCGTACATCCGCTAACCCGGTGGCGCGAGGAAGCAGGTCTGGGCGCACCGGAGCCAATGCCGATGGTCGATGGGGAGTGGCTAGCGGAAGAGGAAAAGAGACTGGGCGGCTAAAAACGCCGCTAGCCGCTGGCACAGGAGATAATGCTGGCATGCCTAAGANCTCTTGANCCCGCATGGNACGNGGCTNGNNGTTGACGGCAACGAATACCCGGGGCAATGTACTNNGCCCGAGCACCAACCTAACCATTCCGGACAAACCAACATGGACAAACTGACCGACGCGCACCTCGAAGAATTGGACCGCGAGGGCTTTATCGTCGTACCCAACTACTACACCGGCGACCGGCTCAAGACGCTGCAGGCGGCACAGCGGCGGGTCCTGCCCACCTACGAGCAGATCGCCGACGATCCGCCGCAGGACCAGGCCGGCAACAGCCTGCTCAGGTGCTTCCCGCACGAGGAAATGGAGCTCTATCGCGCCGCCATGGACGAGGAGGGCATCGCCTTCGCCCGCCAATGGCTCAAGACCGACGCCATCCACGCCCGTGTCGGCTGCCTGATCGCCCGCTACCCCGGCCACACCGGCGGCGGGACCGGGCACGACGACTCGGGCCTGCATATCGACAATGGCAACAACTCGCTCTTGCCGCAAAGTGAAGACTTGCGCGAGTTCGGCCAGATCGGCTTCTGGGTCCATCTCGAAGACGTCGCCGAAGACCAGGCGCCGCTCAGGCTGATCCCCAAGAAATACGGCCGCGACATGACGCATTGCGTTCCCCTCGTCTGTAAGGGCGGCACGCTCTGCATTTTCACCAACTTCTCCTGGCACAGCGCCAGCGCCTATACCCGCGCCGACGGCCAGCGCTTTACCTGGGGCTTCTCCTTCGGCCGCGCCGACCACTACTGGGAAGGCTTCCGACACTACACCCACCTGGGTAAGGGCGCGCCGGTCTTCCAGGAATTTATCGGCGGCCTGACCGCTGCCCAGCGCGAGTTGTGGCGCTTTCCGCCGGCGGGGCACCCCTACTACACCGAGCAAACGCTGGCCCTGCTCGAAGAGCAATATCCGGGCTGGAATTCGGACGAATACCGCCGGGCGATGGCTTGAGACCGCTCATTCCACACCGCTAGGAACAATCGATGCTCCGCCCCAACATCCTCTTCCTGCCAGCCTCAAGCAATCCCCCGTCGCTGAAGGAAAGATTGAAGACGCGATTCTTGTGGGTGACATTCGACTCCCCGCGGAGGTGCCACACGGCATGCGCGTAATTGCTGGTATTGTTGCTGCGACGGCATGCCGTACATGTGCGTCGTCAGTACGCGTCGATGTTAAGCATCGTCGTCATGATGTTTAGCCTTGCTAGCCCTTCATCTGCGCTATTAGGCCGTGAATGTCGCCAAGGACATACAGGTCGCGAATCCTGCTACCCTCAAAGGTGAAGATCGGCATGCCAATCCACCACACGTGCCGGCCGCTCGGCCGAACGCCGAATAGCTCTTTGCGGTGATAGCCATGGAAGCGCATTTTGCCGCTAACGCGGGGCCCCTCCTCGATCAACGCCAAGATGTCAGTCGTATACACATCGAAGGTCGCAGTCACTAGATCGACATAGCCGGCGAACCCGTCGTGCCCGACGAGCGTTGGCCCGAGCGAACCCCGGAACGTGAAATCGGTGTGGAACAATGAAGGAATGAGGCTCTTGTCGGCATGGTCCCATAGCTCCTTGTAGAAGACGCGGACCATCTCTTTCTGA